>DASPGI010000028.1:0-58954 GCA_035620695.1 Alphaproteobacteria bacterium | reverse complement strand
GCCTCCTACACCATCGCCGCGTTCGTTCTCGGGCTTGCGTGCATGGTCTTTGCCTATGCCTGCCTGGAGATAACGCTTCACCTGTATGTTCTCGACCATGTCTCCAGGCGGCAGCTCAGTCGGTTCGAGCCGATCCGGATCTTCGTGGCGGCTGGCCCTTGGACGATCGGACCGTGGCTTGGCGTATATTTGCAGCAGCGGGTGGCCTTGTGGCTGCCCTTCGCAATTGCGGCTGCGTCCTCGATCTTGCTGATAGGCGCCTTCTGGCTGCTTCGCCTGGCTGAGCGATCTCCCCCAGGTGCGAGGCGCACCGCGCCCAACCCGTTGCGCTATCTGCCGCGTTTCTTCGCGCAACCGCGCCTGAGGCTTGCCTGGGCGCTGGCGGCCGGTCGCTCGGGCTGGTGGGGAATGTTCTTCGTATTTGCGCCGATTCTGGCTGTTACCACCGGCCTGGGTGAGGAAGCGGGAGGGGCCATCGTCTCCATAGGAGCCGGCTGGATATGGCTGGTGCCGGTCTGGAGTCTGCTTTCACAGCGCTTCGGTGTGCGGCGGCTGATGATGGGGAGCTTCATCGCCTCGGGGCTGCTCAGCATGGCTGCCGGAGCGGCCATCGGGGGGCAGGGCTGGGCGGCCGCGGTGCTGCTTCTGGCCGCGGGACTTGCCACGGGAGCCCTGGACGGGGTCGGAAATCTTCTTTTCCTGCGCGCGGTCCATCCTCACGAGCGCGCCGAGATGACGACGGTATTCGTCAGCTATCGCGATCTGGCCCAGCTTGCGCCACCCGGATTTTTCTCCGTGCTGCTGCTGTTTCTGCCGCTCTCGTCGGTCTTCGTTGCAAGTGGGCTGGCCATGCTGGGCCTGGCCGGGCTCACCCGCTACATCCCGCGGAAGCTATGACCTGTCTAGAATGAGCGGCTGATCAGGGCCGGGGCGAACAGAATGAGAAGGCAAGCCAAGACAGCAAGAATCCGCTCAGCCGGGCTCCAATGCTTCCAATCGGAGGCGATGTCGCGCGTTCCGTTTTTCAGGCTGCGCGCCCAAGTAGAACTCGACAGAGCAGGTACCAGTTTGTTCATGACCCGACACTCGCTGGGCGGGGACCCCCTCGGTCGTGCCCGCGACGATCTTTTACGCCCGATCGCATTGCCGGGCTGTGAACGCGATTACAAAATTTTTCAAATTGACGACCCTGTTGCCGAAACTCACCAGCTCGGGTTGACCTGAGCGGGTCCGCGGCCTAGTTTGGTGACGGGTTATGGTTAAGGACAGGAGGTGAAGCCGTGACGAAACGCATCCCGATCGCGCTGACGGCGATTGCTCTCGCCTTGGCCTTCGCCGGTCCGGCCAGCGCTGATTGCGCTGGGCACCAGCAGACTGTGAAGCTGCCGACTGTCACCGCCCAAGGCGGAGCGACGCCGTCTCCCGCTCCGCAATCGCCGGCCCCAGGTACGGGCGGCTGATCGACGCCAATCCGGCGCCTGCCCAAGGCGGGCGCCGGCTCTACTCCAGCGGTTCAAGATTTCCCATCAAAGTCGGCAGATACTCGGCCACCGTCGGGTGGATGTGCATTGCATCCTCCACCACAGTGTAGGGCGCATCGGCGTACATGACGTCCAGCAGCGTATGGACCACCTCATCGCCGTTGAGCCCCAAGATTGCCGCGCCGAGGATGCGTTTGCTTTCGGCCCCGACCAGCACCTTCATGAAGCCCTGGGTCTCGCTCCATTCGCGCGCACGGCCGACGGACGACATAGCCAAAGTCGCCTTGAGCGCCGGCACGCCTGAGGCGCGCACCTCCCGCTCGGTCAGGCCGATCCGCCCCAAGGGCGGATCGATGAATAGCCCATAGCAGGCGATCCGATCGCCGACGCCCCGCTTGCGGCCGTCGAACAGGTTGGCGGCAATGATCTCATAGTCGTTGTAGGAGGTGTGGGTAAAGGCGCCACGGCCATTGATGTCGCCCATCGCCCAGACTCCCGGCACGTTTGTGCGTAGCTGATCGTCAACGATGATGAAGCCCCGCCGGTCGGTCTCGATGCCGGCGGCCTCGAGGCCAAGATCGTCGGTATTGGGACGCCGTCCAACCGCCAGCAGCACATGGCTTGCAGCGACGCGGTCCGATCCGTTCGTGCAGTCCAGCCCTATGGAGATGCCGTTTCCGGCCCTTTCGACCGAGATGCAGCTCGCATTCAACCGAACCTCGACGCCTTCATTCTCCAATATCTCCCGCACGGCCGCGGAGACCTCTTCGTCTTCGCGCGCGATCAGGCGATCGGTGGCCTCGATAACGGTGACGCGGCTGCCGAAACGGCGGAACATTTGCGCGAATTCCAGTCCGATATAGCTGCCACCGATCACCGCCAGATGCTCGGGCAGATAGTCGACCTCCATCATGCTGCTATTGGTGAGATAGGGGACCTCCCCCAGACCGGGCATATCGGGCACCAGAGCCCGGCCACCCGTGTTGATGAAGATTCGCTCGGCCTCAAGCAGCTCTTTGCCCACGCGGATGCGGTACGGGCCCTCGAAGCGCGCATGGCCATGGTAGAAGCGGCCGTTCTCCAACCCCTCCATCCACTTCCTCACCCCGTTGCGTGAGGCAAGCAGGACCTCCTTCATGCGCGCGTTAACCCGCTTCATGTCGATGCCGACCGCTCCCGGCAGCGTTACTCCATATTCGGCCGCGCGCCTTGCCAAATGCGCCACCCTGGCGCTCGCCACCAGGGTTTTGGTCGGGATGCAGCCGGTGTTGACGCAAGTGCCGCCAGGATGCTTGCGCTCGATCACAGCGGTCTTGAAGCCCTCGTCGGACAGGCGGCTGGCCAGCGGCGAGCCGGCTTGGCCGGTGCCGATCACGATCGCGTCGTAGCGGGTGGCCATGGGTTATGGGCCTCCTATCGAGAGTATCATCGACACTGCCGGATAGTGACCCGAGCGAGGCATCCGTGCCAATGCCGAAGCGACATGGGTTTAATGTCCCGGCGGCTTTCCGATAACTTTCCGCTATAAAAACGAAAGCCAAACGGCATTTCAATCCGGACAGCGAGTAATCGATCCTCTTCCCGGTGCCGCGGCCGCTGGGGGCTTGCGGCGATGCAACGGATGAGAGGATTTCGCACATGAGCACTACTCACCGCACCGGCCGGGCCGTCCTGCGCTCCATCGCGGCGGCTAGCCTTATCGCCGGCGCCTTGTCCCTTACCGTCGGCGTGGCGCATGCCGGCGAATGCCCTGCCGACAAGGTCGGCGTCAACGTCACCGAACCGGGACCCTCCGAGCCGAAGGAGGTCAAGGACACCGTTATCGGCTCGATCGACCTCGCTTCATACGGCGAGGGCCTGGCCGGCCGCAAGCTGCGCACCCGGATGCTGGAAATTCAGCCCGGCGGCATCGTGCCTTGGCACAGCCATGAGCAGCGCCCGGCGATCATCTACGTTCTCGAGGGCGCCATCCTCGAATATTCCGGCAACTGCGCCGTCCCGATCGAGCATAAGGCCGGCGAGGTCTCGGTCGAGACTACGGAGGTCCAGCATTGGTGGAAGAACGAGGGCGACACGGTAGTGAAGCTGCTGTCCTCCGACGTTCTACCCGATCAGATGGCTGCCAACATGCAGTGAGTCCTGGTTTCGAGCGGTCACTGGATCCGGACGTGACGCGCTGGTCCGGGACTTCGGCGCGTCACGCCGCCCCTTAACCCGGCCAACGGGAGGTCCTTTACTCATGGCACATGCAGAAGCTGTCCGCGCATCCCTCGGCATGGCGCACACCGAGCGCCCTGCGGCTGCACTCTTACGCACGGTCGTCATGGGAGTGATCAGCTTTCTGACCTTCGTCGACCTGTTCGCGGCACAGGCCATCCTGCCGACCCTGGTCAAGGTCTACGAAGTGACCCCGGCGGCGATGGGTTTTGCCGTCAACGCTTCAACCATCGGCATGGCAGCGGCCGGGATCGGCATCACCTTTTTCAGCCGGCGAATCAACCGCCGGCGCGGGATCTGGATCAGCCTGGCATGCTTGTCCGTGCCGACCTTTCTGCTCGCCTTTGCTCCCGATCTGACCAGCTTCACGTTGCTGCGCATCGTGCAAGGAGTATTCATGTCTTCGGCCTTTGCTCTTACCATCGCCTATCTGGCCGAGCGTTGCAGCGCCGAGGATGCAGCCGGAGCGCTTGCCGCCTGCATTACCGGCAACGTCGCCTCCAATCTGTTCGGACGGCTGATCTCGGCTGCGGTGGCCGATAGCCTCGGTCTTGCCGCAAACTTCTATTTCTTTGCAGGGTTGAACATCGCGGGCGCTCTGCTCGTCTACTTCAGCCTGGCGCGAACCCAGCCGATGGCCGCTGTCGAGGGCAGCCGCGGTTCGCCGTTGGCAATCTGGGCCGAGCATCTGCGCAATCCTGCGCTTCGCCTCGGCTTCGGAATCGGCTTTTGCATCCTCTTCGTCTTCATCGGCACCTATACCTATGTGAATTTCGTCTTGGTGAACGCGCCGATCTCCCTAAGCCCGATGGCGCTCGGCCTTGTCTACTTCGTGTTTCTGCCGGCGATCTTCACGACGCCTGTGGCCGGAAAGATCGCGACGCGCCTGGGCGGCAAGAGGAGCTTCTGGGGCGCTCTTGCGGTGGCTGCTGCGGGATTGCCCCTGCTTCTGCTGCCGCATCTCGTTCCGGTGATGATCGGTCTGGCTCTGATCGGCGTCGGGACCTTCTTCGCCCAGGCCACGGCGACCGGGTTTGTCAGCCGCTCGGCCACCACCGACCGAGGCGCTGCCAGCGGCATGTACCTGGCCTCCTACTATATCGGCGGGCTCGCCGGCGCGGCAGTTCTGGGGCAGGTCTTTGACCGGTTCGGCTGGGCCGCCTGCGTCCTGGGCTTGGCCGTCGCGCTCGCGGTGGCAGCACTGCTTGCCGCATTCATTCGAATGCCGACCCGCAAATGAGGGAGGAGCTTCCCATGGATGACCGCTATAGGCGCGGCCGCGCACTTCTCGAGGAGCTTGATCGCGAGCAGGGCGCACGCATTGTGGCTTCGCTCCAGGACATCGCCCCTGACTTCGCCCGCCTGCTGGTCGAGTTTGCCTTCGGCGATATCTGCTCGAGGCCAGGCCTGGATCTGAAGACGCGCGAGATTGCGACGATCGCAGCCCTTACGGCGCTGGGGACGGCGCCGGCGCAGCTCCGGGTGCATATCTCGGCCGCGCTCAATCTCGGATGCAGCCGTACGGAGGTGATCGAGACCATCATGCAGATGGCGGTCTATGCCGGTTTTCCTGCCGCGCTTAACGGGCTGACGGCCGCCAAGGAGGTGTTTGCGGCGCGGACGGCGTCGGCGGCGGAGTGACCGGGCGCTGTTCAGCGGCGCTTTCCGCGGGAGCAGAGCCGCTTGGCGTTGGCGGTCGCGGCCCTATGCCAGGGATGCAGCAGTACGGCCGCATCGACCTTGGATCTCGCCAGCAGATTCAAGCTGGCGCGGGTCGCGGCCAGCTTTTCGCGGGTCATTCGACGCCGCTCCCGGGCGGAGCAGCGGCCTTGCGCCATCATCCAACTCCGCCATGCGATGGTTTCGGCAGAGGCGAAACCCAGCTCCATGAGCAACCGCGGTAGCGGGACCGTGCGTCGTAATTTTTTCGCCATTCTGATGAAATAGGGCGCAAGCGGATCCGCGGCAATATCGGCGCCACCGATTCGCGATGCTGAGAAACTATGCACATTCTCGAAGCAACGGGCTGAGAGAAGCCTTAGCTGCGTCTGCGTTCGCCAAGCAGACGCTGTGAAGCCAGGACGAGGGTGAAGCTGACCCCCATCACGATGGTTGCGACGGCATTGATCTCGGGCGTCACGCCGAAGCGGATCATGGAATAGATCCGGATCGGGAAGGTGGTCGAGCTCGGCCCCGCGCCGGAGGTGAAGTAGGCGATGATGAACTCGTCGACCGAAAGGGTGAAGGCCAAGAGCGCAGCCGCCAGCACGCCGGGAAAGATGATCGGCAACGTGACCAGGCGGAAGGTCGTCAGCGCCGATGCGCCGAGATCGGCGGAAACCTCCACCACCGACCAGTCGAAATGCTTGAGACGCGTTCGCACCACCGCCGCCACGAAGGCGATGTTGAAGACGACGTGGCTGAGCACAATCGAATGCAGTCCCAACGACAGCTTGACCATGCTGTAGAAGGAGAGCAGCGCGATTGCGAGAACGATGTCGGGGATGATCATGGGCGCGAAGAGAGCTGCGTCCAGGACCGGCCCGCTGCGGCCGCGCTCCACGCCGATGGCCAACAGCGTGCCGATGGCGGTCGCGATCAAGGTCGAGACGGTGGCGACGATCAATGTATTGACGACCGCCTGGCGGATCGACTCGTTGCCGGCCAGCGCCTCGTACCAGCGCAGCGAGAAGCCGGTCCAGGCGGTTGGCAGGCCGGCGCGGTTGAATGACAACGCCACCAGCACCAGGATCGGCCCGTAGAGAAAGGCATAGACCAGGGCGAGATGCAGGTTCAGCAGTGCATGGTTGCGCCCGAGCCTCATGCCGGTCGCTCCCCTCCGCTGCGGCGTACCAGCACCGCTTGAGCAAATAGGAGGAGCATCATCAGGGCGATCAGGAGGAAGGCCAGGGAAGATCCGAACGGCCAATCACGCGCGCTAAGGAATTGCTTGTAGATCAGGTTGCCGACCATCAGGCGCCGTCCGCCTCCGAGCAGGTCGGGGGTGATGAAATTTCCAATCGACAGCACGAAGACGAAGACCGATCCGGCTGCAAGTCCGGGCAGGGTCAGGGGCAAGGTGATGCGCAGGAAGGTGCTTATGGCGGAGGCTCCGAGATCGGCCGACTGTTCCAGCAGCGCCGGATCGAGCCGGCTCAAGGAGGCGTAGATCGCCAGCACCATGAAGGGCAAATAGCCATAGACCAGGCCAAGGACGATGGCGAAATCGTTATAGAGCAGCGGCAAGGGCTGTGTGGCTCCAAGCTCGGCAAGGGCGCGATTGATCAATCCTTCGCGATTGAGCAGCACGATCCAGGCATAGGTGCGGATCAGGTAGTTGCTCCAGAAGGGAAGCATCACCAGCACGAGCAATGCCGATTGCCAGCGCGCCGGCGCCTTGGCGATTGCATAGGCGGCGGGATATCCGATCAGCGCGGAGACGAACGTGGCAAGCAAGGCAAGCCAGGCCGAATTGATCAGGATCGAACGGTAAAGCGGCTCCAGGGCGCGTCGATAATTCTCCAGGGTGAAAACGTAGTCGACGCCGCCATACAAGCCGCGCTCGAAGAAGCTGAGGGCGAAGACGAGCAGGCACGGCACCAGCAGAAAGAGTGCCAGCCAACCCAGCCCCGGAGCCATCAGCGCCGCTCGGCGCAATGCGGGGGTCATGATACGAAGAGGGATGCGGGACACCGCACCCTCGCTGCGCGCGCCTTTTCCATCGAGGGGAAAAGGTCGAAGGAGGGAGGGTCGATGGGAGCGAGGCGTCGCACGATCGCGTACGGCTCCCTCGCTGCATCTGCCATCGTCACCCTGCCCCCCAAGCGCCTCCCCCGGCGGCCCGTTCCTTTACTGCGCGGAGGTGATCTCCGTGACCGCGCGCGTATAGGCCTTCTGCGCCGGGCCAAGGTCGCGCAGCTCCTCGAACTTCACCAGCTCGGCCGGGGCCATGCCGATATTGGGGAACTGCTGCAGCAGCGCCGGATCAAGCCCCTCCATGGCCGCCCGGTTCGGCACCTTGTAGAGAATATTCGATGCAACCCACTGCCCGACATCGGGCCGCAGCACATAGTCGATGAACTTGTGCGCGGCCTCCTGGTTCTGAGAGGGCGCCAGCACAACCATGGTATCGACCCAAAGGTCGCTGCCTTCCTTCGGCACCACATATTTGATCGCGGGATTCTCGGCGATGCCGTAGTTACACCAGCCGTCCCAGGCCTGCACCAGATATGCCTCGCCCGAAACCAGTTTCGAATAGAAGGTGGTGTCGTCATAGGCAAGCAACGTCTTCTTGGCCTCGGTCAAGAGCGCCTTCGCCTCATCGATATCGGCCTGTTCGGCGGAGTTCACCGATTTGCCCAGCGCCAGCAGACCGGCCGCCATCAGCCAGCGGTCGGTCGCCAGCATCGTGGTCTTCCCCTTGAGGTCGTCCGAGGGATTCAGAAGATCCGACCAACTTGCGGGCTCGCTTTTCACCAGGTCGGAGCGGTAGCAAAGCCCTGTTGTGCCCCAGGCGTAGGGGACTGAGAACTTGTTGCCCGGGTCGTATTCGAGACTGCGCGCCTCCTCGTAGAGATTCTTCAGATTCGGAATATTCGAATGATCGAGCTCGGCGGCGAGGCCTTGCTTGTGCAGCGCTTCCGCGAAGGGAGCGGAGACAAAGACCACGTCGAAGCCTTGGCCGCCGGAGGCGGACAGCTTGCCCATGATCTCTTCATTGGTCGCGTGCAGCGCCAGTTCCGTTTCGATGCCGGTTTCCTTGGTGAAATTCTCAAGAAGGTCCGGCGGCATGTAGGCGTCCCAGTTGGAGATGGTGATTTTCTGAGCCGCCGCGGGTCCGGCGAGGCCAAAAGCCAAAGCGACGGCCAGCGCCGTCGAGATGGTCAAACTGCGTATCGAGCGCATCGAACTGTCTCCCTGCCGAATAATCCTCTTTATTTCAACAGCATGATACGGCTGGTCCCGATCGGGCAATGGCAACTGTCGCGACCAGACTTACGTGTTATATGGGCGTTCGGATTCGAGGGGGCGTCGCTATGCGCGATCTGAGGGATTTTCGAGAGCGGAATGCCTTTGCCGACGATGCCTATCTGCGCTCCGTCCTCGGCCGTGCCCGCCCGCACCTGCTCGATCGGCAGGGATCGCGGCTCGAGGAGTTCGGCCGCTGGGTGACGGCAGAGGTCGACCCGGCGGCCGCCCATAGCGACCGCGAGGCGCCGCCGCGGCTGATCGAGGCGGAGGGTGGCGACCCGGCCGCACGGCTTCTCGTCAATCCGTGCTACGCGGCGGCTCACCGGCAAGCGTACCGGCTCGGCATGGTCGGGCTCAATCATGGGCCTGCACCCGAGCCATTCCTGCTGACATTTGTCATGGGGTATCTGCTCTCCCAGGCAGATATCTCGATCCATTGTCCCGTCACGCTCACGGGCGCGGTGGCGCTGGTGCTCGATCGGCTGGCGCCTACGGACTTACGTACACGCTATCTTAAGCCGCTGACACGGATGGACGGCTCCGCCTGGACCGGCGGCACCTGGGCGACCGAGCGCGAGGGCGGCAGTGATGTCGGCGCCAGCACCACGGTGGCGCGGGCAACCGAGGGCGGCTTCTCGCTGAGCGGGCTCAAATGGTTTTGCAGCAACGCAGGCAGCGATCTCGCCCTTGCCACCGCGCGGCCCGAGGGGGCTCCGCCAGGCAGTGCCGGCCTCGGCCTTTATCTTGTGCCGAGGATCAAGCCCGACGGCGCGCCCAACTCCTATCGGATCCGGCGGCTGAAGGACAAGCTCGGCACCCGAGGACTGCCGACCGGAGAGATCGATCTGGTCGAAGCCTATGCCGAGGAGGTGGCGCCGCCGCCGCGCGGCTTCAAGCTGATGATGGAGGCGCTCGAGTTCAGCCGAGTGCACAATATCTGCGCGGCGGCGGGCGCGCAGCGGCGTGCCTTCCTCGAAGCCTTGCGGCACGCGGCGACGCGCACCGCCTTCGGCGCCCCGATCTTGTCCTATCCGATGGTGCAGGCGAGCCTTCTCGACATGCAGATGGAGCTGGAGGCCTCGCTTCTTCTGGCGCTGGCGGCGGGCGATGCCTTCGACGCTGTTTGGGCACGCGACCGCGGCTCGAACGAGGAAGGTCGCGCCTGGCTGCGCCTGCTCGTCGCCGCCGCAAAATACAGGACCGCCGAGCAGGCGGTCCGCGCCACCTCCTCCGCGATCGAGCTGCTTGGCGGGATCGGCTACACGGAAGAATATGCGAGCGCGCGTCTTCTGCGCGACGCGCAAGTCTTGCCCGTGTGGGAAGGCACGGCGAACATCCAGGCGCTGGAGCTGTTGCGTATTCTAACCGCGCCCGCGGAGGGAGCGCGTCTCTTCGAGAAACGGCTGCGCGCGCGCCTTGAGGGGCTGCCGGCAGGCTTGCATGCAACGGCCGCGCCGGTCCGCAAGGCGATTGCAGAGCTCGGCGCGAAGGCTGGCGCGATCCGATCCAACCCCGGGCAGGGGCCCATTCTGGCCCGCTCCCTCCTGGAGGACACGGCGGATATTCTCTCGGCCGCGCTGTTGTTGAGCGAAGCGGCGGAAGCTCTCGCGATCGGCGACGGCCGCGCGGCCTTGGTGACGCGCCGCTATGTCGGCAAACGTTTCATGTTGGACAGAGAGGGTCCGACCAATACGGCGCCAATCGCCGAGCCGGTCCTGTTCTATGAACCCGTCAATCCGGGGGATACCTAAACCACACGAGCGGTAAGCTTCGCCACGCCCTCGATCTCGCCTTCGAGCAGGTCGCCGCGCGCGACGGGTCCGACGCCGGCGGGCGTGCCGGTGAAGATCAAGTCGCCTGGCTTCAGCTCGAACAGGCCGGAAAGGATGGCGATCATCTCCGGCACCTTCCAGATCATCTGGGCGAGGTCGCCCTCCTGCCGAATGCGGCTGTTCACCTTGAGACGCACGACGCCCTTGTCCGGGTGGCCGATCAGGCTTACAGGCACGATCTCGGAGCAAGGCGCGGAATGCTCGAATGCCTTTCCGACGTCCCAAGGCCGGCCGAGCTTCTTGGCTTCCGCCTGCAGATCGCGCCGTGTCATGTCGAGACCGACGGCGTAACCATAGACGCCCTCCAGAGCCCGCCCGGCGGCGATATCGCGACCGCCCTTGGCGAGCGCCACCACCAATTCGAGCTCGTGATGCACATCCGAGCTCTTCGCCGGATAAGGAAACTCTCCGCCGCCCAGGACCAGATTGTCGGGGTTCTTCTGAAAGAAGAAGGGCGGCTCGCGGGTAGGGTCGTGGCCCATCTCGATTGCATGCTCGGCATAGTTCCGCCCGACGCAATAGATGCGGTGGACGGGGAACAGCTTCTGCGTACCCTTGACCGGAAGGCATGGGCGTGGCGGCGGCGGGATTACGTAATTCCCGTTCTCCGTCATCAGCTTCTCACTCCTGCATAATATTCCACCCGCCGCTCCAATGCCGCGATTGCCTCGGAGAGAAGGATCGCGAAGGCGAAGAGCAGAATTGTCAACGCCCAGAACTCCTCCATCAGGAAATTCCTGGAATAAAGCTCGAACAGGGCGCCATAGCCGATGATCGAGACCAGAAGCTGGCCGATCACCACACCCTTTACGCCGCGAATGCAGCCGATGCGGATGCCGGCCAGGATTTCGGGCAGCACGGCCCAGAAAATCACCTTTGAATAGAGCGCCAAGCGTCCGGCCCCGAAGCTCCGCCCCATTTCCACAAGCGAAGGGGACACGTGAAGAACACCCGCCCGCGTGTCGAGCGCGATGATCCAGACCGCGAAGAGGAAGACGGTGATGACGATGGTCTGCTCGCCGAAGCCGAACAGGATCATCAATACCGGAACCAGAGCAGTCAGCGGCGCGGAGACGAAGAGATTTACCCAGATGCCGAGCAGCCGGTCGGCGGCGCGTACGCGGCCCATGAGGATGCCGAGCGGAACCCCGATGGCGATCGCCAAAACCATGCCGAGCGCGAAGGAACGCAAGGTCACCACCGTCGCATCCCGGAAGCCCGGTGTGGAGCTGATCTGCGTCAGCGCTACAAGGATGTCGCTGAAGGGCGGAATGAGGAAGGACCAGCCGGCGCGGCCCGCGATTTCCCAAAGGGCGATCCAGACAAGGAGAGAAGTCATCATCGGGATTTGGAAGCCGAAGAGCCGCATGCGAATCTCAAGCCTCCCTCAGGCCACATACTGACGCAGGCCACGCCAGATCTCCTCGACCGTATCGAGATAGTGACGGTCGCGCCGGATATCCTCGGGCGAAGCGCTGCGATCGATCTGCGGCTCGATCACCTGCGTGACGCGGCCGGGTCGGCGCGAAAGCAGGACGACGCGGTCGGCGACATAGACCGCCTCTTCGATGGAATGGGTGACGAACAGGAAGGTCTTGCGCTCGATCTGCCGCAGCCGCAGCAGGTCCTCCTGGAACTTGCGCCGTGTCTGCTCGTCGACCGCCGAGAAGGGCTCGTCCATCAGCAGCACCTCGGCATCGACGGCCAGCGCGCGCGCCAGACCGACGCGCTGGCGCATGCCGCCCGAAAGCTCGTGGGGGTAGCGGTCCTCGAAGCCGGCGAGACCCACTTCTTCGATCGCCAAGCGCGCCCGTTGTTCGCGCTCGTGCCGGTGCACTCCGCGCAATTCCAACCCAAACCCGACATTGCGGAGCACGGTCGCCCAAGGCATCAGGGCGAAATCCTGGAAGACGAAGGCGCGCTCCGGTCCAGGTCCCGTCACCGGCCGGCCATTGATGCGCACCTCCCCGGAGCTGGGCTCCAGAAGACCGGCGATGATCTTGAGGAGTGTGGTCTTGCCGCAGCCGCTGGGGCCCAGCAATGCGGTGAGGGCGCCGGTCGGAAAGTCGAGGTCGATGTTACGCAAGGCCTCGACGCCACCTTCGTAGGTCTTGCCGATCCCGCGCACCGAGACGGTCGCCTCCGGCGCACTCTCGGGCATCAAGGCGCCGACCGGTGCAGTAGCCACGCTCACGTTTGGCGCTCCTGCAGCTCCGGGCGGAACAGCGCGATCTCGAGCCTCTGCAGCACCGAAAGCGTGACCGCCGAGAACAGGATGATGGATACGATCACCGCATACATCTCCGCATAGTCCGCAACCGAGCGGTGGAAGGTGATGAGGTCGCCGATCCCGGTCGGGGTGATTAGAAGCTCGGCCAGCACCACGCCGATGAAGCCCGCTGCGATTCCAAGTCTCAGTCCCGCGAAGATCAGGGGCGAAGCGTCCGGAAGCACGATCTTGAGGATCTGCTGCCAGCGCGAGGCGAGGAATGAACGCGCCATCGCCAGCAGCGAAGGGTTCACGTTGCGCACAGCCTTGTAGCTGTTCAACACGATGACTGGGAGCGCCAGGACGATGACCGCCAAGGTCTTGGAGGTGAGGCCGATTCCATAGATAAAGGTGATCAACGGGATCAAAGCCGCAACCGGAGCCGATTGAAGCACGATGAAGACGGGCGCTCCGATCCACTCGATCGATCGTCTGAGCCCCATCAGCACGCCTAGCGTGACGCCGAGCCCCGCAGATATGGCGACGCCGAGCAGCAAGGGTTGCAGAGTGGAACCATAGGCCTTCGGCAGACTGCCGTCGGCGATCAGACGAAAGAAGGCCAGCGCGGTCTCCGAGAAGGGCGGGAAGGCATAGTTGATTGGAATGCGTCCGGCGATCTCCCACGCGCCGCAGACAAGGGCGATGGAGGCAAGTCGCCACCAGAGAACATGAGTTCCGCGCCGCTCCGTGGCTGGCGCCGCCGGGACGGCAATGCCGTCTCCAGCGGCGACGGCGGCTCGTGCGGGAAGCTGCTCCTTCAGTTCGGTCACTGGCCCAAAGACTTGCGCGCCTTTTCGACCACCTCGAAGGTCCAGAAATCCTCGACCTTGAGCGAGGCCGGATCTCCTTCTAGCTGTCCGGAGACCGCATAGAACTCGAAATCGGCCTTGACCGCGTCCGGACTGCCGCCGTCCTCGGGAAAGGCCTTCGACTCCACCGATTCGCCGTAGTAGGGAGTGATCTCGCCTTCGACGTCGGCCGGCAGATCGGCCAGCAGATTATACTTCTTGCGAAGTTCTGCCGCGGCCGCCGGGTTGGCGTTGATCTCGTGCCAGGTCTTTAGTAACTCCTCGACCAGAACGGCGACCGCTTCGGATTCCCGCTCGAGAAACTCGGTGTTCGCATAGAGCGCCTCGTCCGTCGCGTTGACATCTTCCATCGGCAGCACGACAAACTTGCCGGGCGCTTTTGTCTCGAGCAACCGGCGGTTCGCGGCGTCGACCACGGTGGCCTTGATATTGCCTTGAAGCATCGCTCCGGCGCGCACCTCCGAGCCGGGTACGTAGCTTATGGCGCTGTATTCGATGCCATGACGTTGCGCCATCATCTTCATGATCGCCTCGGTTCCGGAGCCGCGTGAATGGACGACGACCTCCTGCCCGTCCAGATCCTTCCAATCCTTGTAGGTCGAGGCGTCGACCACCGGAAAAAACCGCAGATTGCTCATCTGATAGAAGAGGCGGATCGGCGCCTTGACTTTCTGGATCATGGCGTAGGGGGTGCCTACGCCGACATCGGCTTGGCCACCCACCACCGCCTGCGCGGCGACATCCTCCGACTTGAATGGAGTCACCTGAATATCGATGCCGCGTTCCTTCGCCCGTTCGACGGCGATCAATAGGTTCAGCGTTTCGACCGACGGCACGTCGCCAAGCGCGACGTGGATCTTGCCCTCCGCGGCCGCGGCCGGAGCGGAGACCGCCGCCGTCAACGCCACGACGACGCCAAGGCGCCATGCCCTCTTCAAGATCCTTTGCATGCACGATCCTCCCGCACGTTCTGTTCTCGGTTTCGATCACGCCCGAGGGTTCGGACCAATCGTGTTTTGGTTATTGCATCAGGTTGATGGGCTGTCAATTAACCTATTGTTCTAACAGGAGAACTCACGTACAAACACAAGACCAATTCCGCTATTGGTTTGCCCGGAGGAACGCATTTGGAAGGCGGGGGAATCGACATGCTGGCGCGGCTGCGCGCCTATCTGGAAGGCGGCCACCTGCCGGTCGACAGCCGCCTGCCGCCGGAGCGCGAATTGAGCCGCGCCCTTGGCGCATCGAGAGGGGTGCTGCGGCAGGCGCTTGCCGTCTTGGAGGCCGAAGGGCAGATCTGGCGTCATGTCGGCAAGGGCACCTTCATCGGAACCCGTCCGGTCTCGACCATCTCAGACATCGATGCGATGGTCCGTCGCACCAATCCGAGCGAGGTCATGCGCACGCGGTTGCTGATCGAACCGGAAGTGGCGCGGCTTGCGGCAGTGAACGCAACGCCGGCGCAGATCGCGGAGATGCGGAATTGCATGACCCGCAGCCGAGCGGCGGCGACGTGGCGACAGTATGAAAGTTGGGACAACCGGTTGCACCGGACGATCGCCGAGGCCACGCAGAACGCGCTGTTGGTAGCGCTTCTCGACACACTGGGCGCGGTGCGCCGCGCCGTCGCCTGGGGGCGCTTGCGCGTCAGCAGGGTGAAGCCGGAACCCGACCATCACAGTTTCGCCGAACATGAGGAGATTGTCGCCGCGATCGGCGATCGAGACCGCGAACGCGCCGCCGAAGCCATGCGCCGGCATCTCGAAACGGTGGAGCGTAAGCTGCTCGGCGCGCGGCGCCGATCTTAGGTGTCGCCCAAGGTTCAACTCGCCATATCCGGCGGTGTCCTGGCGCTTGGCCGCACGAACGGTCAGGCGACCGGGCGACTTGCGGAGGGCATCCTTCCTGGCGATCCTTGCGCGGGCGATTGACGCCCCAAGGCGAAACACACTTGAGGGAAAACTCCCCGATGCCGCTGCCTCCGCTCGATCCGGTTCCCGCTGGTGAATCGCTGCCCGCATCGGCGGACATCGTGGTCGTCGGCGGCGGCATCATCGGCACATTCACCGCGCTCACCCTGGCGGAGCGAAAAGTCTCGGTGGTGCTCTGCGAAAAAGGAATGATCGCGGGCGAGCAGTCGGGCCGCAATTGGGGCTGGTGCCGTAAACAGGGTCGAGACCCGCGGGAACTACCGCTGATAATCGAGAGCATGCGTCTCTGGGAAGGGCTCGCGGCGCGGGTCGGCACTGATGTGGGCTTCCGCAGGTCGGGGATCTTCTATCTTGCTCGCACCGAGGCCGAGCTTGCAGTCGAGGAAACCTGGCTCGATGCGGCGCAGCCCTTTCAGTTAGACACAAGACTTATTGGTGCGGGCGAGCTTGACCGGCTGCTTCCGGGTTCACGCGGTTCCTGGGCGGGTGCGCTTTTCACCGCGACTGATGGCCGGGCGGAACCGCAGAAAGCGTGCCCGGCGGTCGCCCGCGCGGCGAGGCAAGCCGGCGCTGTCGTCGTTACTCAATGCGCGGTGCGTGGGATTGAGACCGAGGGCGGGCGCGTCGCCGCTGTGGTGACGGAGCGCGGCACGATCCGCTGTTCCTCCGTAGTGCTGGCGGGCGGAGCATGGTCGCGACTCTTCTGCCGATCGCTTGGCCTCACGCTGCCGCAGCTTACTGTGCGCGCCTCCGTGATGCGCACCGCTCCGCTCGAAGGCGTGCCGGAGGGTGCGGCGAAAGGGCCCGGTTTCAGTTTCCGCAAACGGCTCGACGGCGGCTACACCATTGCTCATCCGGCTCGCAACCTGCATTCGATCGTGCCCGATTCTTTCCGCTTCTTCGCCCGCTTCCTACCGCGCCTGATCGAGGATCGGGAGAAGACGCAACTGCGGCTCAATCGGCGGTTTCTGGAGGAGGCGCTACGGCCAGGGCGCTGGGGTCTCGACGAGGTGACGCCCTTCGAGGAGGCCCGTGTGCTCGATCCCGAGCCCGCGGTGGCCGATCTCGACGCGGCGCTAAGAAACCTCAAAGCGGCTTGGCCTGGTTTCGAGAAGGCGGTGCCAGTGGACCGCTGGGCCGGGATGATCGACTTGACGCCGGACGCCATCCCGGTCATCTCGACCGTGCCGGACTTGCCGGGCCTGACGGTCGCAACCGGCTTCAGCGGCCATGGCTTCGGCATCGGCCCCGGGGCGGGGCGATTAGTCGCCGATCTGGTGACAGGCGCCGTCCCGGTCGTTGATCCCCGGCCCTTCCGCTGGTCGCGCTTTCAAGGAGCGAGCGATGAAGCTCTCGGCATTCAAAGGGTCGCTGGCGCGCGATAAGCCGCCCAAGGGCATCTCCCGGGCGCTGGAAGCGCTGTGGTGGGACGCCAAGGGCGACTGGGACAAAGCGCATGGCCTGGCCCAGGATGCCGGCGCCGCCGGGGCCTGGGTGCATGCCTATCTGCACCGCAAGGAAGGAGACGTTGGCAACGCGCGCTACTGGTACTGCCAGGCGGGACAGGGGGTGCAAACGGCCGACGCGCCGTTCGATAGGGAATGGGACGAGATCGCCCGGGCGTTGCTGGAGGAAAATGAGGCGGCGGGCCACTGAGACTATAAGTCTCTGGGACAACGCCGCACGCCGCTCGGCTTCTGACTTCGCTGTACAGACTCACTCCACAAGAGCGTGCTCCCATAGGCTTCGCCGATCCAGGCGACGAAGGTTAGTCCATATTTGCCATCGCAGACTGAGAACCCGTCGGCCTCGCCGTTGCCGTCAAGATCGAATGGCGCCTCTCCTGGCTCTGCATGGACCCCGACGATGCCGAGCGTGTCGGCTCCGATACGGTCGCCACCCTCCAGCGCCACTGTGTAGTAGGCGATATCCCAGCGCACGTTCCAGTCCCTGACATCCTTGGTGAGAGGGGGGCAGTTTTCGCCCGAGTCGGTCTTTGCGACGATCCTGCCGGTAATCCGATTGCCGAGAATGCTTCGACCCTGGCTCTCCTCATCCTTGGGGGCGAAGGTCATGATCGCGATCGGCGTCCCGGGCTGGAGCTGGGTATTAAAAATGCCCAGGCATCCATGCAGCCAGCCGATGCGATGGATCGGCATCCAGCCGCTCGGCGGGCCGGAGAGATCCGGTTCCAAACCCGGACAGTCCGGCTCCGCCACTTCGTAGCCCAGGTAATGGTAGTCCTCCCAAAGCGGCTGGCCGATATGCGGCTCGTCTTTCCAAACGGCGAAGTTGACCTCCTCCAAGCTCGTGCATGAAGTAAAACTGTCCGCGAGGCCATTGCCGTCCAGATCGATGGGGTTTGTATCTTCGGGCGCAAGGCCGAGAATGCCGATGCCGAATACGGCGTCGTCCGGATTCATGAACGGACCGTCGTCGAGCGCGACGGCGTAGAAGGATACGCCCTCCGATTCGTCGATACCTTTTCGGATTTCGGCCAGGGGAGGACAGTTCTCGTCCGAGGTCGTCTTTCCAAGGATCGTCCCGGTGAGGCGCAGGCTGAGGATCCTCCGCGCCAGAAGAATTTCGTCCCCCTCGAAGGTCAGGATCGTCACCGGCGTTCCGGGCTCAAGCGTGTCGTTCCGGATCGCCAGGCACTCATCCACGTACCCCACCTGTGGGTCGAAGGGAGCCGGCTCTGGCACGAAGTTCGGGCCGGTCTCGCAGTTGCCAGAGCTGACGTTGTAGCCAAAATGAAAATCCCCGCTCCACAGCCGCTCGCTGTTGCGCGCTTCGCCGGCCCACATTTCGAAACGGAGGCCGTCGCCGCTATGGCAAAGAGTGAAGCTGTCTTTCACGCCGTCGCCGTTCAGATCGATCATCTCCGCTCCCGCCTCGAGGCCGAGAATGCCGACCGCCTCGGTCGATTCCGGGGCCCAGACGAAATCCCTGACGAGCGAGACCTCGTAGAAGGAGATGTCCGGCCTGTCGTTGATGCCGCCATACACCGCATTCAAGGCGGGGCAGCGCTCCGCCGAGCGCGTTTTGCCGATAATCCTTCCGGTGACGCGGTAGGCGAAGGTGCCATAAGCTACGAACTCAGTACGGTCGGGATCGAAGATCATGAAGGTGACCGGCGTTCCGGGCTCGAGCGCGGGATTTTTGATCGCCAGGCATTTGTCGAACCACCCGATCCGCTCGTTGAAGGGCGAGCTCTCTTCGGCAGCATGGGCGGCCAAATCCAGCGCGGCGAGAATCGCAAAGCTGGCGGCAACAAGTGGGCGCGCGAACATCGATTTCGGTCCTTGGTCTTCGAGCGGCCGGGAGGGCGCATCGCCGGGGGATGCCGCAGCCGATCTAATGATCGTATTCTAATACCCGCAAGGGGCGAGGGCGGCAACCACCCTCACCCTTCTGTCGCTCGCGCGACGGGTTCCCCCCTTTCCCGTCCGATGGGCGGGAAAGGGGCCGTGTAGGCGAGGGGAAGCACTACTCCGCCGCTTTTGGGATTGGCCGTTTTGGCTGGTCCTCGGTCTTGAGGGAAGGTGCGCCGCGATGGCGCCTGCGCCAGAGGGTGACGTTCTCGCGGAGCATGAGCGCGCAAGGGGTGAGCACGAGCGTCAGCACCGTGGCGAAGCCCAGCCCATAGACGATCGCTTGGCTGAGTTGCACCCACCATTGCGAGGCGGGAGCACCGACCGTGATCGCGCGCCCGATGAGGTCCACATTGATGCCGAAGGTCAGCGGCATCAGCCCCACCACATTGTTAAGCGCGGTCAGTAGCACCGGCCGCAACCGCTCTGCTCCCGTCATCAGGATCGCTTCGCGCGCCGGGCGGCCCTCGCGCCGGAACTGCGTGAACGTGTCGATCAGCACGATGTTGTTGGCGACGACGATCCCGGCCAGCGCGACCACGCCGATGCCGGACATGACGATGCCGAAGGGCTGACCGGTCAGCAGGAGCCCGATCAGCACGCCGAAGGTGGACATCACCACCGCCGATAGAATGAGGGCGGTATGGTAGAAGCTGTTGAACTGCGCCATCAGGATCAGAAAGATCAGGAAGACGGCGCCGGCGAAGGCCTTGGACAGGAAGTCGGAAGCTTTTTTCTGCTCCTCGTCCTCGCCCTTGAAGGCGACCTGGATGCGTGGATCGACCCCGGCCTCGGCGATCCAGCTTTGGATCTCGGCTACCTTCTGATCGGGTAGTATGCCCGGCAGCACATCGGCCTTCACGGTTATGGCGCGACGCTGATCGACGCGCTGGACCGTGCCGGTCTGCGGCTCGGCAACACGCTTGACGAAGTTGGAGATCGGCACCAGCCCGACCTCGGTCTGCACCCTTATGCGGTCGAGCCGCTCCAATACGCGGTCCTGGACCGGAAATCGGACGACGATGTCGATCTCTTCATCGCTGTCGGTCGGTCGGTAATCGGAGACGATCAGCCCGTTGGTGACGAGCTTCAGCATGTTGCCGATCGCGGTCACATCAGCCCCAAACTTCGCCGCCTGGGCGCGATCGACCTCGAAGGCCCATTGGATGCCGGGCAGCGGACGGGTGTCCTCGATATTGATGACGCCTTGCATGCCGGCCAGTTTCTCGCGCAGGCGGGCAACAGCCGACCCAATCAACTCGGGATCGCGGGCACTGAGCTGAATCTGAATCGGCTTGCCGACGGGAGGGCCTGCATCCTCCTTCTCCGCATCCACTTGGATGCCGGCAAAGTCTTTGGTTCGCTCGAGGATGTCGGCGAGGATGGTATCGGCCCTCCGCCGCTCGCGCCAGTCGGCGAATTCCAGGGAAATGGCGCCGATCACATCCTCGGCGAGATTGTCGTTGCCACCCTCCTGGCGCCCGGTTCGCGTATAGATCGATGCGAACTCTCCGCGTTCGGCTTGAAGCTCGAGCACACGCTCCTCGACCTCGCGCACCAGCGCGTCCTGCTCGGAAATCGACAGGTTGCCACGCGCGTGGATGGCGATCAGCGAGCGATCGGGCTCGACATTGGGAAAGAACTCGACCCCGCGCCCGAATGCGCCATAGAGAAAGACCACGGCAAGCAAGAGCCCGGTTGCGGCAAGCAGCACCAGGCCGGGTCTGCGCAAGGCACCATCGAGAAGGCGCACATAAGCCCCGGTCATGCCGCGCTGCTTGCCGATCTCGTTGCGCTCGATCGCGCGCACGGCATCGATCGATGCCGTGCCACCGCCCGATCGGCCGAAGATCGCGCCGAGCACCGGCACGAAGATTAGCGCCATGGCCAAGGCGGCGCCCATGGTCACGAATTGCGAGATCGGCAGATACTTCATGAACTCGCCGACGACGCCAGGCCAGAACAAGAGTGGCAGGAAGGCGGCGAGTTGCGTCGCAGTAGAGGCGATGATCGGCCAGGCCATCCGCCGTGCCGCCAGCGCGTAGGCGTGCCGGCGATGCATGCCCTCGGCCATGCGCGCATCGGCATATTCGGTCACCACGATGGCGCCGTCCACGACGTTTCCAGCGGCGAATATGAGGCCGAACAGCACCACGATGTTGACGGTCAAGCCCATGCCAGCCAGCATCAGAATGCCGGCCAGGAAGGAGCCGGGAACGGCGACCGCGACCAGCGTCGTGGTCCGCCAACCGAGCGCGCCGAGGACGATCACCAGGACCAGCACGACGGCAAGGGCCAGATTATTTTCCAGATCGTCAAGCATGCCGCGGATGTCTTCGGACTTGTCCTGGCTGAAACCGACGGTCACCCCTTCGGGCCAGTTCGTCCGCTCCGTCTCGACGATGGCGCGCACCCTGGCGATGGTGTCGATGATGTTCGATCCGGTGCGCTTGGAGACTTCCAGCACGATGGCGGGTTTGCCGTCGATCCGAGCGAAGGAGAGGGGATCCTTGAAGGTGCGGCGAACCTCGGCAACATCGCCGATCTTGACCACGCGCTCGCCCTCCACTACGAGCGGCAGATCGACGACATCCTCCACCTCTTCTATCAGGCCCGGAACCTTGATCGCAAAGCGCCCCTCGCTGCTTTCGAGGGCCCCGGCGGCGATGATCTGATTGGATCGGTTGACGAGCTGGATAGTCCTCTCAGTGGAAAGGCCGTAGCTTTCGGCCTTCACCGGATCGATGACGATTTCGATCATCTCGTCCCGGCTGCCCACGATCTGCGCCTCGAGAACCGTCGGGATGCTTTCGATGCGATCGCGCAGGTTGCGTGCAAGCTGCAGCAGCGTCCGTTCCGGAACTTCGCCGGACAGGGTAACGGCCAGCACCGGAAACAGGCTTAGATTGACCTCATGCACGGTCGGCTCGTCGCTGTCGGCGGGAAGTTCAGGCGCGGCCTGATCTACCTTCTCGCGGACATCGCTCAAGGCCTTCTCGCTGTCGAAGCCCGCATCGAACTCCAGCACGACCACCGCCGTCCCCTCATAGGCCGTGGAGCGCATTTCCTTGATGCCCTCGATCGAGCGAAGCTCCTGCTCCATCGGTCGGACCAGCAGCCGCTCGGCGTCTTCCGGCGAGATGCCCTCGTGGGTGATGCGGACGAAGATGATCGGGATGCGCACATCCGGCTCGGACTCCTTCGGGATGTCCCGCCAGGCGATCCAACCCGCCAGGAGTATGAAAATGAGCGCGGCGACGACCAGCCGCGAGCGCGACAGCGCGGCGTCGATCAGGCCGTTCATCCGGAGGGTCCAGCATCGACGAGCGGAGTGGCCGGCACCGGCTCGACCTGCTCGCCGTCCTTGACGAATTCCTGGCCGACGATGATCAGCCGCACCCGGTCCGGCAGGCCCGCGACCCAAACTGTCCCCGGGTCGACATTGCCAAGCACGGTCACCGGCAGGAAGCGCACGGTGCCGTCCTCCTCGACCGCCTTCACGCCAACTCGGCCGTCATCGGCGAGCGTCAGCAGCGACAAGTTGATCACATGTGCGCGCGTGGTGCCGGTCGGCAGATGGATTTCCGAGGTCAATCCTTCGGCGACCACGCCATCAGCATTGGCGATCTCCAACTCGACCCGGAATGTACGGGTCGTCTCGTCGGCTACCGCGCTGACAAAGGCGATCTTGCCCGCAACCATACGACCGTCGGGAAGCACCGCCTCGCCCGGCGCACCGGCCCGGATGCCGGCGATCTCCCGCTCGGTCACGAACCCGACGACGCGCAACGGGTCGAGATCGATGATGGTCGCCACAGGATCGGCCCTCTGGACATAAGAACCCAACTCCACGGGCCGCTCCTCCAAGACGCCGGCGAAAGGAGCCTCGACACGCGTGTTGTTCATCTCGATCTGCGCCCGCTTGGCGGCAGCGCGGGCCGCATCAAGCTCGGCGGCCGCCTCGGCCAGCGCGATATCGCCTTTGAATCCACGCTCGTTCAGCTTCCTGGCCGCCTCGTATTCCGCCTGGCGCTGCCGCAGAAGGGCCTCCGCCTCGGCAAGACGCGCCTCACGATCCTCCGGGTCGATGCGGGCAATGAGCTGGCCCTCGGCAACTGTGGCGCCGCGCTCGACTAGAATCTCCTCGACCGGGCCGTCGAGTTCCGCCTTCAACGTCACGCGGCGCGAGGCTTCGGTATGGCCTGTGACGCGAACCATGTTCTGGCGTGTCTTCGCTTCGTACTCAGCAACCCGGACCGCCTTGAGGGGTTGCGCGGCCTGCTCTTCGGCAGCCCCCGGCGCCATGGCGCTGTTCTCGCCCGCCTTCTGGATCGTGCCGGTCAGCAGCCATGTCGCAACCGCGCCCAAGAACAGAAAGGCGATGAGCCAAGAGGTGCTGATGGAAGGGAGCTTCATCTTCAGCTCAGGCGGCGGAGGCGCCGGTCAGGTCGAAGAATCGGCGCTGGGCTTCAAGATAACCGAGCTCGGCCCTATAGATGGCAAGGCCATAGCCGTGCACGAACTCAGGACCGACCCCTTGATAGCGCTTGCAGGCGTCCCCGCTTTCGCCGGTCATGGCGGCGATGTGGGCCTTGAGCTCGGCAATCCGCCCCTCGATCAAAGCGCGGCGGTGCCGGACCGGCAGCAACTCGGCATGGAACAGCACCAGAAGGAATTCCGAGCGGATATAGTCCGGTCCGATCGGCGCCTGAAGGCGGCGCGACAATTCGCGCCTACCGGACGGCGTCAGACGATAGACTTTCTTGTCCGGACGCTTGAGCTGCTCCTGCTCACGCCCGGAGATAAAGCCCTCGGCGGCCAACCGGCCCAGCGCCGGATAGATCGAGCCGAAGCTCGCCCGGTAGAAATGCGAATAGGCGCCGTCCTCCAGCTCCTTCTTGATCTCGTAGCCCGAGGCCGGCCCGTGCGCGAGCACAGCAAGACACAAGGTCGCGACATCCATATCGGCATCCATTTGCAATGGGAATGGTCAATACTACTCCGAAGTATTCTGAATTGATATATACAGAATCGTCATAGCGGCTTTGCCCGGCGCCGCAAGCAAGGTTTCGACGTTGTACGGGGTCTTGCCGCCACCGATCCCCATGCGACTTAGGGCCGAGGCTGCGCCGGCGCCCAGGCGGTCAGAAAGATAAGCTCGAAAGTGGCGCCGAGCCGGCCGTTTTCGCCTTCCCGCGCATAGTGTGCCGCCGCGCCTGTCAGTACCGACCGTCGCGTGAAACCCCGGATGCGGGTGTTCAGCGCATTGGCCTCGCCCATGCCGCGCAGATCCTTGAACAGGTTCGCAAGGCTCTCGTAGGTCACTGTCAACGTGTCGCAGTCGGCCACCGGCATGACGAAGCCTGCCCGCTGCAGAAGGCCCGCGGCGTCCCGCAGATCGACGAAGGGCGAGATGCGCGGGCTGGCGCCGCCGGCGGCATCGATCTCCGCCGCCATGAGCGCGCCGCGCAATTCGCGCAGGCTACCGCCGCCCAACATCGCCGCAAGCAGGAGACTGTCGGGTTTCAGAGCTTGTCGTGCCTGAATAAGGGCGCCGGGAAGATCGTTCACCCAGTGCAGGCTGAGACAGCTCAGCACCGCATCGAAGCTGCCCGGTCGGAAGGGCAGCCGCTCTTCATCGCCGACAAGCGCCGGTCCAAGCTGCGCGGCGCGAGCGGCCATCGCGGTGGAAAGGTCCATTTGGATCAAAGTGCCGATCCTGTCGCGTCCCGTCAGCGCCCGCGCCAGCACCCCGTCATGGCAGCCGAGATCCAGCGCAACGGGAAAGCGGCGGGTCATATCGTCCAACCGATCCACCAGCCGTTCCGCCGCTTCCGCGAACAAGAATTCATGGGCGCCGAAGGCGGCGGCCGCGCGCTCGCGATGCCGCCGCACCGCCTGGCGGTCGAAGGGGGCCATCTCCTCGCTCATCGCCGCTAAACATGGCATCGACCGGCCGCGGTTGACAGCCCAAGCGCAAAGGGGGTGAGAATGCGCTGGCTTGTACCGGTTTTCCGCAACGATCCTCTTTGCCGGGCGCATCTTCCTAGATGCGCTGCTGCCGCCGCGCTGTCTCAATTGCGGCGAAGATGTCGCTGATCCGGGTGCGCTCTGTGCCGAATGCTGGCGCGGGCTTTCCTTTCTCGAGAGCCCTGTCTGTTCCTGCTGTGGCCATCCGTTGGGACATGAGATCGGCCCTGTGGGCCTTTGCGGCGCCTGCGCGGCTGCCCGACCTGCCTTCCGACGGGCCCGAGCGGCGCTTCGCTACGAGGAAGGCTGCCGCGACCTGATCTTGCGATTCAAGCATGCGGATAGAATCGATGCCGCCCCCGCCTTCGCGCGCTGGATGAAGCGCGCGGGCGCCGAGCTGATCCAGGACTGCGATCTCGTTGCCCCAGTCCCACTGCATTGGCGCCGGCTGCTCCAGCGCCGATACAACCAGGCGGCCCTTTTGAGCGTGCGCATCGCGAGCGCCGGCGGCAAACCCCACGCGCCCGACCTTTTGAAGCGCATCCGCCCCGCCGGCGGGCACGGACGGCTCGGCCGTCGAGCGCGGCGGGAGAGAACGGCAGGCGCATTCGCACCGAAAGCGTCCTGGCGTGGGCATCTACAGGCACGCAACATTCTTCTGATTGACGACGTCTATACGACCGGATCGACCGTTTCGGCCTGCGCCGAGGCCTTACTGGATGCGGGCGCCAGCGCAGTCGATGTATTGACGCTGGCGCGCGTCGTTCGGCCGCTCTAGGGCTTCCGCGCCTTCCCAATCGCCGGCATCGCGCCGGGGCGAGATGCAAAAGCCTTCTTCGGGCGTTAATCTCTTGTCGAAAGCGGCGAGGGGCAACCTTCCGCGATGGTCCGACATCGACCCATGAGCAAAGTTGAGATCTACAGCACCCTGTTCTGCCCCTACTGCACGCGGGCCAAGCGGTTGCTTGACCAGAAGGGGATCGAGTATGTCGAGATCGACGTAATCGCCGACATCTCCAAGCGCAGCGATATGGTGCGGCGCGCGGGCGGCAGGACCTCGGTGCCGCAGATCTTCATCAATGGCGACCATATCGGGGGGTACGACGAACTTTATGCGCTCGAGCGGCAGGGAAAGCTCGACAGCCTTTTGAAAGGAGCGTGAGCCAGCGTCATGCGCAGTTTCAGGACGGCCCTTGTACAGATGAATTCCGGCCGCGAGCTCGGCCCCAATATCGATGTGACGTGCCGGCTCGTGCGCGAGGCGCGAGGTGCCGGGGCCGAATTGATTCTGACCCCCGAGAATACGACCATGGTCGAGCCCAAGCGCGCTCTCATCCTGGAGAAAGCGGCCGGCGAAGCGGAGCATCCGGCCATCCCGGCGTTCCGCTCCCTGGCGGCGGAGACCGGGGCGTGGCTCTTGATCGGCTCGCTTACCATCCGGCTCGATGAGAAAAGCTGCGCGAACCGATCATTCCTGTTCAGCCCGGCCGGCGAGATCGTCGCACGCTACGACAAGATCCATATGTTCGACGTCGATCTTGCCGATGGCGAAAGCTATCGGGAATCGGCAACGTTCCGTCCGGGCGCGCGGGCGGTGGTGGCCGATCTTCCATTCGGCCGGCTCGGGCTTTCGATCTGCTATGATTTGCGTTTTGCCTATCTCTATCGCGCTCTGGCGCATGCTGGCGCGAGCTTCCTTTCGGTGCCGGCGGCGTTCACGGTTCCGACCGGCCGGGCGCATTGGCACGTTCTGTTGCGTGCGCGGGCGATCGAGACGGGCTGCTATGTCTTCGCGCCCGCGCAGTGCGGCGAGCATGCCGAGGGCAGGAGAACCTATGGACATTCGCTGGTGGTGTCGCCTTGGGGAGAAATCCTTGCCGAGGGCGGCGAGGAACCGGGCGTGATCCTGGCCGAGATCGATCCCGCGAATGTGGAGGAAGCGCGGCGGATGGTGCCCGCGCTCCACCATGACCGCAGCTACGCCAAGCCGGGACAGGGCGCTCGCAGGCCGCGGCTTAGCGCGGCGGGCGAGTAGGGTCACGCACCTTCGGCTCCGGGATCAATTCTCCGGATGAGGCTGGAAGACGGATTTCGGACCGCGGCGATGCGCTGCACCACCGCCGGCCGAGGCCGTTCGACATGACCGTGTTCGTAGGCCACCACCTCCAGCGCGCCGCCAACCGCTTCCAGAAGCTCTCCGGGCCGGAGCAGGAAGGCGGGGTTGGAAGGGCGCCCGAAGGCGGCGTTGCCCTCGGCGAAGGTTTCATAGATGAAGGCGCCGCCATCCTCGACCGCCGCCACCAGGGGCGCCAGGAGTGGCCGGTGCAGATAATTGGTCACGACGATCCCGGAGAAGCGTCGCTCGCCGAACGGCCAGGGCCCGGATTCCAGATCCGCTTTCATCAAGCTCAGGCGCTGATCTTCGATATCGGCAAGGGCTTCGATTTCGCGGTCCACCGCAAGCACCGTATGTCCTCGCTTCAGGAAAAAACGGCTATGCCGGCCGCCGCCGGCGGCAAGATCAAGCACCGTGCCGCCGGGGGGGACCAGGTGCGCGAACCTCAGGACCCAGGGAGACACCGTCCCGGGGTCAGGATGGCGCATTCCCGCCGCTTTCTCTTGAGGATTCATCAACCGTTTCCCATTTCATTGGAGAAGTCATATTATTGCCAGAGCCCAGATCGACGCGCGCCCATGATCCTCTACGATCTCGCCTGCCGCAGCGGCCATGTATTCGAAGCCTGGTTCCGGGACGCAGCCGCCTTCGAGGCGCAGCGCAAGGGGCGCAAGATTGCCTGCCCTGAGTGCGGCAACCATGGTGTGCGCAAGGCGCCGATGGCTCCACGGATCGGCAAGGGCGCCCGCGAGCAGACGCCGGTCAAGGCGGTGGCCCCGAAGCCCGGCATGCCGGCGGAAATGGTACGGGCGTTGCGCCAGCTCCGCCAAGCCGTCGAGCGCGACTGCGAGTATGTGGGGCCAAGGTTTCCTGAAGAGGCCCGCGCCATGCATTACGGCGAGGAAGATCGGCGCGGCATCTATGGCGAGGCCTCCGACGAGGAGGCGAAGGCGCTCGCCGACGAAGGAATCGAGGTCACCCGAATACCTTGGGTCCCGCGCCAGGACGCCTGATCTCGCCCTTTCCGGGGTGGGAAAGGCCTTGATCCTCCCCCCGCCATCCTCTATCTGAAAAGTCCGGCCGGGCGGGGCCTCCGACGGCCGGCGTCAGGATCAGCGTCCCCATCGTCTAGAGGCCTAGGACACCGCCCTCTCACGGCGGCAACCGGGGTTCGAATCCCCGTGGGGACGCCAGGACTTCGACCGGTTTCTTGCATCGTGACCCCTGGTTTTCGGCAACAAACGGTGTTCATGGGCGATGAGTGTGTGGTTGCTCACGAAGCCTCCCATTTGCCGGGTCCCCAGCTTATTCCTTGAAATCAGAGGCACGCGCGTACGATGTGGTAGGCGCGTTGAAAGGTAGTGCCGTCTAAGCGCTTGGCCTCCTCTTCGTAGAGCTCGCTATCGACGCGTTGGAATCCGGCCTGGTAGTGCAACGACAGCAGCCGTTCCAGATCAGGTATGTTGAAACCGTGCTCTGGTCTCGCGGTCGGAGATCTTGCGGACGTCTCCGGCGTCATCGATGCCAGAACCAGCCATCCGCCCGGCCGCAGAACGCGGCGAAGCTCCCTTAGCGCCGCCAGCTGGTCTGGCCAGAAGTAGATTGCATTCACCGCCAGCGCCCGGTCGAACGCCGCATTTGGGAAGGGAAGCCGCTCGACGGTGGCCAGGAGGAACCCGACCCGGCCTTGCTGCACCTGCGCCTGGTTATGCTCCCGCGCCACCGCCATCATCGTGTCGGAGATCTCCACGCCGACGTAACGGAGATCGGGCTCGATCGCCAAGAGCTCACCGATCAGCTTGCCGTTGCCAAACCCGATCTCCAGCACCCGGCAACGCGGCAGCGGGGATAGACGCTTGTAGGCGGCCGTGATCAACCGGCCATTGAGGCTGGTCATGTAATCGCCGACGGCCAAGCCAATCTCCCCCGAAGGCCGCGCCAGTTGCGCGGCGAGCTCAGGGGCGGAAAGTCGCGACAAGTCCACCATGACGGCACAACACCTGGAGACGAACTCTTGTTAGCTCCGACCGGCAAGATGGCCGGCATTGACACGTGATCGCTGGCGCTGCTTACCGGCGAGCCGTGCCGGCCGGTTCGTAGAGCTCAATCAGTATTCCATTCGGATCACGGATGTAACTTGCTTTGCCGCCACGAACGGGTCCGCTCATCACCTCGATGATCTCTCCCTGTGCGGTCGCTCCTGCCGCGATCATCCGCCGGACCGTCCCGGCGATGTCGCTGACCTCCAGGCATATGTGAGCAGCGCCGGGCATGTTGGGTTCGATCCAGGACCCAGGGGCGTTCCCCTCGAGATATTGAATGAACTCCATGTGATGATCGTAACCGTAAAGATGCGCAATCTTTAGGCGAGCGCCCGGCACGCCGGTAAGGCGTTCCTGCCACTTGCCGCTGCGTTCTCCTACCGAGGCGGCGTGGAAGCCCATGGTTTCCGTCCAGAAGCGGACCGTCCGGTCAAGGTCGGCGACGGTGAAGCTCGTATGGTTGAAGCCGGTGATCATCGGTTGGCTGTCCTATACGTAGCCATAGGCCATCCAGCCGCCGCTGACCTCGAGCACGGTGCCGGTCACATAGGCAGCACGAACCGGATCGAGAAGAAAGACAATGCCGGCAGCCACTTCCTCTTCGGTTCCGAAGCGGTGGAGAGGCGTGCGCTTGCGCACGGCCGACCCGTCCATGCCGCCGGCGGCTTCGAGGGCGCGCACGGCGGGGCTCTCGATGTAACCCGGCGCGATGGCATTGACGCGAATGCCGCGCTCGGCCCATTCGACCGCCTGCATTTTGGTCAGCGCGATCAAGGCCGCCTTGGAGACGCAGTAGGGTCCGCGGGTCGGAGCAGCCACTTGGCCAAGGACCGACGAAACGTTGACGATCGAGCCGCCGGCCGTCATCCGTCGAACGGCGGCGTTCGAGGCGGCGATCACCGCGAACAAGTTGACATCGAATACGCGCTGCCAGCGAGCGAGGGTGAGCTCCAGCAGCGGGGCATGGTCGTATGTCCCGGCATTGTTCACCAGATCGTCGACGCCGCCAAATGCCTTGTCCATTTGGTCCAAGGCGCGCGCAACGGCCGCTTCGTCGGTCACATCGCCGGGCACGGCGAGCGCCTGCTCATGCCCGAGTGCGCGCGCCGTTTCCTCAGCCGCCGACCCGTCACGGTCCAGGATCGCCACACGCGCCCCCAGAGCCACCACCGCGCGCGCCGTCGTGGCGCCGATGCCCGCGCCCGCGCCTGTCAGAAGAATGCGCCGTCCCGCCAGGGTATCGTTCATGGCCGTCCTCGCAGTCGGTTCTCGAATGCGGTGACCGGCGGATAGGCGTCGGGGTCAATGATGGCGTCGATCACCGTTGCCCGCTCGGCCTCGATCGCCTGTTCCAGCGCGGGAAGGTAGTCCTCGGGGCGTTCGATGCGGATACCCTGGAGGCCGCAGGCTCTGGCGATGGCGGCGTGGTCGACAGGTCCGAGATCGACTGCCGAGGTGTGCGCGCCGAACAGTACGTCCTCGACATGTTTCTGATACGCCAGGACCTGGTTGTTGAGAACCGTGACCACGGTCTTGATGCCATGCCGGCAGGCGGTTTCAAGCTCGGACCACACATGGGCGAAGCCGCCGTCGCCGACCACGCAGAAGACCGGCCGGTCCGGTGCGGCGAGCTTCGCGCCCAAAGCCATCGGGAAGCCCCAGCCCAGCCCGGCCAGTCCCCGTGGCGAGAGGAAGCGCATCCCGGCCCGCAGCGCTGGGAGGTAGTTGGCCACCCAAATCGAGGCGTAACTCGCATCGGCCACTGTGATTGCCTCGGGGGTCAGCACCCGGGCAAGGTCTCCCATCAGCCGTTCCGGGCGGATGGGTCGCGTCGTCGCCGACAACAAGGGTACGGCTTCGGCCAGGTGCGCGGCGCGGGCGGCGGCGATCCGGCTCGCCAACGCAGCGCGGCGAGCCTGGCGGAGTCCGAGATCCCGCGCCGCGAGCGAGTCCGCCAAGGCGGCCAGGGTGAGCTTGGCGTCACCGACGAGCCGGATCGATTCGTAGTTACGGCCGACCTCAAGCGGATCGATGTCGAGATGCACGAAGCGGGCCTGTCGGGGAAAGAGCGTCCAGGAATCCGTGCCGTTCTGGTTCGTACGGGTGCCAACGAAGAAGATCAGGTCTGCTTCCTCGATCAACGGGCGCATGAACTTGGCCATGCCGCCTGTTCCCATGAAATATCCAATGACGCCGAGCGACAGCGGATGGCCTTCGTCGACGGCGCCCTTGCCCATTATGGTCGTGGCCACCGGCAGCGCGGCCATCTGCTGCAACCGGCTCAGCTCCGCGGCGGCGCCGGAAATGTTAACGCCGCCACCGGCGACGATGAGTGGGCGCTCCGCCGTCGCCAGCATTTCGGCGACACGCGTGATGGCTTGGGGATCCGCGAGCACCCGGTCGAGAGGATAGCGGCCGAGCGTGGCGTCGCGTTCGCCGGATCCCACTGTCGAGGCGCCGATCACGTCAAATGGGCATAACAGGACCGCTGGTCCCGGACGGCCGCTCGACGCTGCCGTTATCGCCATGTCGACATAGTCGTCGACACGATCGGCGGAGTGGATGCGTCTTACCCATTTGCAGCATCCACGGAACAAATCGAAGTGGTCGATTTCCTGGAAGGCGTTGCGGTCGAGGGCCGGCATCGCCACGTCTTGAACCAGCGCCAGGATCGGGATCGACGCCTTAAGCGCTTCGGCCAATCCCGGTACGAGCAGAGTGGCCGCCGGCCCGTTCTGAGCCGTCACCACGCCGACGCGGCCGGAAATGCGGGCATAGCCGTCGGCCATGATCGCGCCCGCACTTTCCGTGCGATAGGCGATCTGGGCGATTCCATGCGCCGGCGCCGCCAGATGGATCTGCGAGGGGATGGATTGCCCGAATACCACGGTGACGCCATGGCGTCGAAGCGCCATCACGAAAGCCTGCGCGACGGCAAGGTTGGCGGGAGCGGGGCCGCGATGCGGGACAGCCTTCTGATCGGCAGGAGCCATGTGATCACCCGCAATGGAAGTGGTCGGCGATTCCTGCATCGGCATCCGAGCAGGGGGACCCTAACCTCCAGCCGGGCATGCGCCGACGAGCAACGATATGATTAAAACCGGCGGAGTCAATTGTCGTTGATCGCGAAGGAACGATCCTTGAATCTACCCACAACACTCTGCAAAGACGACCTCTCAAGCGGAGCAATCAACTCTCGATCGGGAGGCTCTCGCAACGGCTTCTGATGCCGTCTACGATCCGGCCCGGTCAATGATCTATCCAACCTCGCAGACGAGTTCGCCCAGTGTTTCGGTCCGGACCCGCACGCCGAGCCCAGGAGCGGTCGGGGCGGATATGTAACCGTCGGCCGTCGGCGGCATGCCGTCGGCGTTGCGCAGCGTCACCCAGTTCATGAAGTCGACCGTGTGGAAACGCGCCGCTTCCGGCGTCGAAAGCATCAGATGCGTTGTCGCTGCGGTATCGATGACGCTGCCTCCGGTGTCCTCTATTGTGACGCGGAGTCCCAGCGCAACCGCGACGTCGCGAATGCGTCTTGCCTTGGTGAGGCCACCCACGCGCGCCAGTTTGATCGTCACCCCATCGAGGAGATTGTGCGCGTGCGCTTCCAGGAGATCCTCGAGGCGCGCAATGCTTTCGTCAAGGATCAGGGGTTGTCGGCATGCGCGGCGGACCCGTGCGGTCTCGGCAAGGCTCATGCAGGGCTGCTCGAGATAATAGTCTTCGTCGCCCATGCCGGCCAAAAACCTTAGCGCTGCGTCAACCCGCCAGGCGCCGTTGGCGTCCGCCAGGAGCAGCACATGCTTGGGCACCACGGCCCGTACGGCCCGCATGCGCTCTACATCCTCGATCGGATCGTCGCCCAGCTTGACCTGGATGCGCGTGTAGCCTTCGTTCACATATCTTCTCGCGCGCTCGGACATCGCTTCCGGCGTATCCTGCGAGACGGATCGGTAAAGCGGCACGCGGTCGCCGAACCGACCACCCGACAGTTCCGCCACCGGCAGCTCCGCCGACTTTCCGGCCAAGTCCCAGCATGCCATGTCGATCGGCGTCTTGAGCCAAACCAGCCCGGTCATCAGATCGTCCATGAGAGCATTGATGCGATCGGTTTGGCGGGGATCCGCGCCGATCAACTTCGGCAACAGCTCGCTCACACCAGCGCGCACGCCCGCGGCGAAGGCCTCGGCATAGAAGGAGCCGAGCGGCGCCATCTCGCCCCAACCGGTTAGCCCAACGTCGGTGTCAAGCTGTACGATTGTGGAGTGAAACCCATCTTCCATATGGCCGCGGCACTTGTAGGGACCGTCGACAAAAGGTTGGAACTGGCGATAGGCCGCCGCGTGCGTGATCTTCATGCCAAGTCTCTACGATCTTCTAGCAGTCGCTTCGCACCCTGGCATCGGTGCGCCACTCGCGGTGCGCCTGTCGGAGTCATTTGATCATCTTCAGTAGAAGTGGTCGGCGAATCCTGCATCGGCATCTGCGCGAGGGGACCTAACCTCCAGCCGGGCGTCCGCCGATGAGAAACGATATGATTAAAACTGGGAGAGTCAATTGTCTCTGATTGTGAATGAACGGTCATTGAATTTACCCACGCCATCCTGCAGAGACATCGTCTCTAGCGGAGCAGTCAGCTGCACGCGGTCTTAATGGACGCCTTCCGTCACTGGCACCGTTGTGTCCGGATCAATGTCGGACTCCCTGTCCGGCGCAATGCACCAGACGCGGCACGAAGGCGGGGACACGCCTTGCATAATCGCGATAGGCGTCGTCGAACTCGGCGAGCGCCTCCTGCTCCTCGCTTCGTGCGAGCCGGACGTACATCCACACGAGCACCGGAAACATGGCAAACGTGAGCAACGTCGGCCATTGGAACAAGAAACCGAGCATGATCAGGATGAAGCCGACATATTGCGGATGCCGGACATAGGCGTAAGGGCCACTGGTCGCCAGCTCGTGCCGCTGCTGCGCAGCATGAAGGACACGCCATACCGGAGGGCGGGGACGCGGAAGGCGTGGCGACGAGGACTGCCTCACGCGCCGTCCCGCTTTTCTCCCGCCAAGCCTCTTGACGCCGCGCCATTACCGGGGCCGTCGCCCGTTGGCACGGCTCTCGGCCGGAGGAGAAGGCGAAGCGCAATGGGCATCGCCATTGTGGTGACAACCGCGGTGATCACCAGGGCCGAGAACAGATTCGCGACCAACTCGTCCGGCTGATCAAACAGCCCCGCCTCGAACGCAATGCTGACGACCACGAGCTCGACAGCGCCGCGCCCGCTCATGCCGATACCGACCGCTGCGGCGTCACGCGATGAAAGCCCGGTCAGCCTGGCCGGGATGCCCGCGCCGACGATCTTGCCAAGGAAGGCGACCGCAAGGAGTGCCATCAAAAAGAGCGGGATCGCCCCCACCGCCGCCACGTCCACGCGCGCCCCGATCGATACAAAGAACAGCGGTGCCAGGAGCCCGTCAGTGAGGTCGCCGAGGCTCTTCTTGACGCGTGCATACCTCTCTTCTCCCACTGTGTCCGGTTCGAAGAACAGGCCCGCCATGAAGGGTCCGAGGATGAAGTCCATGCCGAGCGCCTCTGCGAGAAGCGCAAAGCCCAGCGCCGTGGAGACGAGCGCGCTGAACCGCGGCGCGGGAATGCGGAGCCGTGCCACCACTTGGTAGAAGGGCGCTGCCAGGAGGAGGCCGGCGGCGACAGTCGTGATGAAGAACAAGGCAACCTTGCCAAGAAGGACAAGCAGCGCTCCGGCATCCGGTACCGTCCCGGTCTCGATCACGCTGAGCACGACCGCAAGCAGGACGAGGCCGATTATGTCGTCGAAGATCGCCGCGGCGACGATCATTTCGCCGACGCGCTCGTGCAGGAGCCTGAGTTCCATAAGCACTTTGACCGCTACCGGCACCGCGGAGATGGAAAGCGCCACGCCGACGAGGAGTGCCTGCGCGAACCGGAGGGATGTCTCGGGAAGGAAGGCCCAGGCGAGTCCAAAGCCGGTCGCGAGCGGGAGAGCCACGCCCCCGAGCGCCACCGCGAGCGACGCCTCCGATTGCGAGGCGATCTCTCGGGGCCGCATCTCCATGCCCGCGAGCAACACGACAAAGAAGATCCCGAACTGGGCGGCGACCTCTAGGAAGGGGCTGGATGGCAGTCGCTCCAGGAACGGGACTGCAAGCGGCGAAGTTGCCAGGAGGGCGAACGCCACGCCGGCCACGATCTCTCCGATCGAAGCCGGCTGACCGAGCCGCAGAAAGAGCTCGCCGGACAGCCGCGCTGCCACGACCAGCACGAGCAGATGCAGCGCGTGCTCCATCGGTCTATGCGCGGCGCGGTTCGGCGCGGCAACGGCCGGGGCCGCCGGGGCCTATACGAGCCAAGACCTGATGCCGAGTGCGGCGTTTGTCCTCGTCATGGACGCGTCCGGATCCTTCTCGCGCCCGATGAGTGCGCGGATGGCATCGATCGTCTCCGGGATGACGATCGCCTGGTTGTCGACCATGTAGACGTAGTAGACCTCGTCGTCCTGCACGGTCACCAGGTCCTCCCAGAGCGCGACCTCGTAGAGGTTGTCCCGGGGCCGGCCGATATCGGCCATAAGCTCCTTGACCGAGTTGAGGGCCGTCAGCCCGTCTTCCATCCGGACGAGCGCGATGCGCGAGGAGGATTGGAAGGCATCGATCACCTCCGCCCTGGCGGCGCTCCGTGTGAGCTGCACCGACCATGCGTGAAGGTGGGCGACGGTCTCGGGCACTTTGACGGCGATCGTCACAACGTCGAGCTCGGGATCGACCGTCTGTGCGTCGGGCCCCTGGTGGCTCGGGATCTCGTCCTCCGGGACCAGTGTGTTCATGATGCCGCCCTTGTGGCTCTCCCAGGGGTCGGTGGCACGCCGCATCACCGTTCCTCTCGCGCGCCGCAGGAGCCCCGCGCGCTTCAGCGCCGTCAAGGTGCGCACAACCGACGTCGTGTTGCAGGAAACGACGCGTGTCGCGTCGCATCCGAGCGCGCCGCGGTAGCTCGCCTCGGCTACGAACGAGTGGCCGGTTACCCCATGCTTTTCGCCGCCTTGCACGATGAACTTTGTTCCGCGCTGCCTGTAGAGCTCGGCATTCTTCGCGCCGATACCCTTCGGCGTACAGTCCACGACCATATCCACGTCCTGGAGCAGGTCGTCCAGCGTGCCGGCGACGTCGAGACCGCCCTCGCGCATGGCGGCCGCGCGCTCCTTCACTGAGGCAAATAGCCGGAATCCCCTGTTGAGCGCCGTCCTCATACGCCAGTCTGTCTCGACGTCGGCGACGCCGACCAGCGCCATGTCTTCCTGGCTTGCGACTGCATCCGCAACCCGCTTTCCGATAACGCCATAGCCATTGACCGCAACGCGGATCTTCCCGTCCTGTCCCGTCATCTCCTGTCCTCCTTTCGCTCAGCTTCCGGATCGCGCGCGGCGCCTGAGCGCTGCGCCGCCGGTGGCCGCGCGTCCCCGCGCTCTGCCGGGGTCGCCGATGGGCCGGCGACTACGTTTATCGGCGCGCCAGCGAGGAATCCTTCGATATTGCCGACGGTCGTATGGACGATGCGGCCGACGGCTTCGCGCGTGTTGAAGGCGCTGTGCGGTGTCACTATGACGTTCCGCATGCGCAAGAGCACGTGGTTGGCGACGAGGTTTCGGAGGTCGTGTTGGTCGCAGAAGAACGAGCAGATTAGCTCTGCTTCTTCGCGGATCATCGGCTCGTCTGGGAGCACGTCGAGCCCAGCCGCGGTAACCTTGCCGCTCGTCAGCTCCTGGATCAGCGCCCGCGTATCAATGAGATCTCCGCGGGCGGTGTTGATCACGACTACTCCGCCCTTCATGTGTGAGAACGCCCTGGCGGAGAGCATGTGCCGGGTCTCCGGCAGCGAGGGGACGTGGAGCGTGATCACATCGGAAGCGCCGAGTAACTCCTCGATCTCGGCGTAGCGGAAACCGGCCTCGTTCGCGAACCGCAGGTCCGGCCGCGCATCGAAGGCCACAACCTCCATTCCGAAACCCTTGGCGATGCGGATTACGTGGCGGCCGATGTTACCGGTGCCGATCACGCCAAGAGTCTTTCCCGCGAGGTCGAAGCCCTCCAACCCTTCGGGCGAGAAGTGCCCTCGCTGGGCCCGCTCCATGGCCTCCGGCAGGCGGTGACTGATCGCGAGTAGCAGTGCGAAGACGTGCTCCGCCACGGTGTTCGCGCCGTAGGTCGGCACATTGCTGACAGTTATGCCGCGTGCGTCGCAGTAGCTCGTGTCGATGTGGTCATAGCCGGTCGAGCGCGTGGCAATGAGCTTAAGGGACGGAAGCTTTTCGAGAACTCCCTTGTGGAGCTCGGAGTAGACGAAGGTCGAGACGACGTTCGCGTCGGCGTGCGCGGATGCGTTGTCGTCTCGCAATGGTGCCTCGACGAGGACCAAATCGTGCCCGCCCTTCAGCTTTTCGAAGGCGGGAGCCTCGCGCGGCTCAGCTTCGAACACGACGATCTTCATCGTGTCGCTCCTCTGCTCTCGCCGGTCATGACTTTGGCTCGAGAGGCTCGTGCGCCCACTTTCTTTAGTCTTCGCGTGGCTGTCGCCGGTCGCCACCCGCCGCCAGCGACGTGGCAGTCGAACTTCACGACATCGCCCGCCTTGAAGGAATGCACTTGGTTGCGTACGCCTATTCGAGACGGCCCGCCCCAGCCGTTGGGCGCGGAGAGGATGAGCCGGTCGCAGTTTATGTCGAGGTAGAGCCAATAGCCGCGGTAGAGCAACTTCATGCGGAGACCCTGCAGTTCCGTCGGGAGGCAGGGGTTGATCCATAGCGCATCGTCGCGAAACTCAAGCGCGGTCTGGCCGCGCTCGACGAGGTCGACCGTGCCCGCCATCGCTCCGAGATGTATCCCCTCGGGTGTCGTACCGCCCTGGATGTCGGCGACGTCGCTTTCCAGCGCTTCGACGAAGATGCTCCACGAGCGAGCCCGATCGCTCCGCGCCAGCACCCAGGAGTGGACGACGCGGCTCAGCGTCGAGCCATCCGAGGTCCGCTGCACGTAATAGGCAATATTCTCGTGGAGGACGTCCGGCTCAAACGGGTAGCCAAGCGATGTGATCAGGGCTTGCAGCTCATCATAAGAGAAGAGATAGAAGAGCATCAGCACATCGGCCTGCTTGGATGCCTTGTACCGATTGATCGTGTCACCTTCGGCCTCGAGAATGCGGTCGAGCCGTTGAATGTCGCTGTACTTCGACCGATAGGCATCCCAGTCGAGCTCCTCCAGGCGGTCGTAACCTTCGAACTGGGCGATGATCCTGCCATCCAGGAAGACCAGCCGCATTCTGCGACTGATGTCGTCCCACCGGGAGGTCTCCTCACGCCTGAGCGCGAGCAGATCCTCGAGCTCTCGGCGCCGCTCGATGCCAACAAAGCCCAGTGCTTCGACAGCGCGGCGCAGCACCCAGGCCGCCATCACGTTGGTGTAAGCGTTGTTGTCGAGGCCGGGCTCCTCGCGCCAGGGATAGCGGTCATGGAACTCATCCGGTCCCATGACGCCACGGATCTCGTAGCGCCCGAGATTCTCATTGTAGGACGCGATGCTCGCCCAAAAACGGGCGATCTCCACGAGCATCTCGGCGCCGTAGTAGGATAAAAACTCGCGGTCTCCCGTGGCCTGCCAATAACGCCAGACGTTGTAGGCGATCGCGGCGCTCACATGGCGCTGCAGGTGGGTGTTGTCTGGCGTCCAGCGACCAGAGCGCGGGTTCAGGTGCAGGACCTGGCTCTCCTCGCGGCCGCTGGACCCGCTTTGCCAGGGGTACATCGCGCCGCCGTAGCCGGCCTCGTGCGCGAGCCGTCGTGCGGCCGGGAGGCGTCGGAAGCGGTAGAGCAGGAGTCCCCGGGCGATCTCGGGGAGGTGGAAGTTCAGGAACGGCAGGATGAACAACTCGTCCCAGAAGATGTGACCGCGATAGGCTTCGCCATGAAGCCCGCGCGCAGGGACGCCGACGTCGAGGTCGCTCGTGTTCGGCGAGACCGTCTGCAGCAGGTGGAAGATGTGGAGCCGGAGAATCATCTGCGTGTGCGCCTGGCCATCGAGCCGGATGTCGCAGCGATCCCACAGGGTGCGCCACGCCTGCACGTGTGAGTCCAGCAGTCGATCGAAGTTCTCGGCGTTTTCGATCGCCCCGATCGCCGCCTGGCGGGGCTCGGAGATGGCGCGATCTCGGGATGTAAAAAGCGCAACCACTTTCTCGACCTCGGTCGCCTTTCCTTCCGTCGCCTCGAACGTCAGCTCCTGCCCGACGAACCCGTCTTCTTCGAAGGTCTGGCGTTCGACGGGGAGCGGCTTTCCATCCCGGCAAAGCCGCGTCCGCGCGGCTTCGGCAATGCGGAGCCGCGACTGGTTCGTCTCGACGATGAGCAGGATGGCGTCCTCGCTCGAGGTGCCGGCCTCGAAAGACACGAGATGCTTGTTGTTGAGCTGCCGGTAGCGCTCCACACCCGAGTTGATCACGCGTCCATCGAGCGCGGTGCGCACCACCGCCACGCCAGACCAGTTCTCCGGCCGCAGCGTTACTTGCATTGCCGCGAGATGGGGCAGGCCCATATGGACGAGCCGCCGGCTCGCGAGCGACGTTTCGCGGCCCTCGGCGTCTCGGACACGCAGGCGGCGCTCCAGCAGGCCTCGCTCGAGGTCGAGCTCCTGTCTGTACTCCAGGAGCTCGACGCGCCGGAGGTTGAGCCAGTCGCCGTCCTCGGGGCGGAAGGTCAGCGGCAGCCAGTTTGGCAGGTTGACGAGGTCTTCGTTCTCGATTTGCCGCCCAGCGATATCGGTCTGAAGGCGGTTGTAGCCGCCGGCGAGATAGGTGCCGGGGTAATGGACGTCGTCGGCCTCCGTCTCTTCGGCGGCGCCGCGCGTCGCAAAGTAGCCGTTTCCGAGCGCACACAGCGCCTCGCGCAGCCCCTCCCGCGCCGGATCGAAGCCTTCGTAGACGAGCTTCCAGCCGCCGTCAGACATGGCCGCGCTCCTTCAGGATGGTGGCGAGGTCCCACAGGAAGCGCTGGACGTCTTCGGGCCCGTCTAGCACGTAGCGGGCAGCCGTCTCTCGTCCCGGGCACCCGACTAGGATGCCGACGCCGCGGTCGGCCAGTGCAGCGAAGGCGTCCTCGTCGGTCGTGTCGTCGCCGAGGTAAAGCGGCACGACATCGGACCCGTCCAGCTTAAGCGCCTTCAGCACCCACAGCACGGCCTTGCCCTTGTCCCAGTCGAAATGGGGACGCAGCTCGAAGACCTTCTTGCCGAAGGTCTTGCGCAATTCGGTAAGCTCAGCGAGCACCCGGTCTACGGCGTCCTCGACCCGCGACACTTCGTCCGCGGCGACCTGCCGATAGTGCACGGCGACGGCGAACCGCTTGGGCTCGACGAGCGCGCCCTCGATCTCCGCAAGAGCCTTGGCCAGGCGCTCGGCCGCATCGCGGACGACTGCTGCAAGGGCCACGCCTTCCTTGTGTTCCATCTTGAGGTTGCGCGGACCGAAGATGTCGAAGCCGTGGCTGCCCGCATAAACGAGATCCTCGAGCCCGACCAGCCTCTCTACGTCGCTGCGATCTCGGCCCGAGATGATCCCTACCGTGCAGAGCTGAGCCAGGGCTTTGACAGCAGCGCGCATGTCTTGGGACAGGATCGCCTGATCCGGCCGCTCGACGATCGGTGTAAGGGTGCCGTCGTAGTCGAGGAAGACGGCCACGCGGAGCCCATCCACCAGCCGACCGATTTCACCGGGCAAGTCAAGGATGCGGGGGACGGCATGGACCGCCTGGCACGGGACAGTCGGACGGGTCCGGATCTGCAGTGTGGCGAGATCGGGCACCACGAGGTCGGCGCCGTTCTTCCGGAGCTGCGCGGCCTGGCCGGCGCGGTCGACGCCGACGACCAGGGCAAATCCACCGGCCCGGCCGGCCTGAACGCCGCTGATCGAGTCCTCGAGCACCATAGCCCTGTCGGGTTCAGCGCCAAGGCGCTCGGCAGCGACAAGGAAGAGGTCGGGTCGCGGCTTGCCTTTCAGGCCAAGCCGCACGGCATCGTTGCCGTCGATGCAAACGTCGAAGAGGTCGGCGAGGCCGGCGGCGTCCAGAACGGCGCGGGCGTTCCCGCTCGAGGATACGAGCGCCATCTTGACACCGCCCTCGCGGAGCCGCCGGATCAGCGCCACGGTGCTCTCGAAGACTTCAACCCCATCCTGCTTCAAGCTGTCGTGAAAGTATTGGTTCTTTCTGTTGCCGAGACCGCAGATCGTCTCCCGCGCGGGCGGGTCGGACGGATCACCACGGGGCAAGGAGATGCCACGCGACTCCAAAAAGCTCGCGACGCCATCGTAACGCGGTTTGCCGTCGACATAGCGCCGATAGTCATTTTCAATGTCGAAGGGTCGGAATGGCTTGCCGGTCTCATCGGCCCGCCGGCGCAGGTACTCATCGAATAGCCGCTTCCACGAAGCAGCGTGTACGCGGGCGGTTCGCGTCACTACACCGTCGAGGTCGAAGACCGCGGCGTCGAAGTCCTGGATGCGCAATCCGGCACCGTCACAAGATGGAAATTCCGTGTCGCTCATCGTGCCGAGCCTCCTTTCATCCGCAGGGTGCATCGGAGGCACCCTCAGCCCGCCTGCGCCTTGTGCCTTCTGCTTTCTGCCTCCGCGACCTCACGCTTCACTGCGATAAAGCTGTCTGGGCTCACCGACATCGAATCGATGCTGCACTTCACCAGGAACGTTGCGAACTCGAGATGGTCGCTCGGCGCCTGACCGCACAGCCCGACCTTGGCGCCCAATCGGTGGGCCGCGTCGATCACCGTGCGTATCATCCACTTAACCGCCTCGTCCTGCTTGCAGATGCGGCGCGATGCCGACTACTACGCCTCCATGAACTCTTGCCGCCCCACACCACCGGAATACGCTTGATGCGATACTCCTCCAGCGTGGTCGCAATTTCGTTGAGCGGCGTGTCTTCCGCCGCAGCCATGATCTCCTGTGTCATCACGTCCGCGTTTTTTTGCGACCACGCCTGCATCTTTGTTCTCCCTATTCAGTTCATCAACCCGCCAGCGCCGATGCAGTGGCAATAAGCATCGCTAGCGCGCCTGGTTCGACCTCATAACGTTCCGGCTCTCCCAGGGCCTGTTCGGCCCCCGAAGCACAGATGTCGTCGGGTGCCGCACGCGCGGTGTCTATCACCCGCTTCCAAGCCTGACCGGCTGGCGGTTGCGGCAGACTGAAGCTCACAGGCACTTCTTGCGGATTGAACAACAGGCAGAGGCCTGTCCCTCGGTCGCCCGTCCCTGTGGCCCACTCATCCGCGAGGATGTGCATGCCGAGCGCCCCGCCGGCTCTGTGCCAATCGGGCGCCCGGCCGTCACTGTCGAACCAGCGGACCTCTCGATCAGAGTAGAAGGAATCGGACCGTAACGTCGAAAAACACTGGCGAATGCGGATCATCTCCCGCACGAACCGGAATATCTCGTCGTTCCGTTCGAGCAGGCGCCAATCGTACCAGGACGTCTCGTTGTCCTGACAGTAAGCGTTGCTGTTGCCGCGCTGGGTGCGGCGGAACTCGTCACCGCCAAGGAGCATCGGCACGCCGCGGGAAACCAGGAGCGTCGCAAGCATGTTCTTGATCTGCCTGAGATGGATTCGCTCGATCGCGGGGTCATCTAACTCGCCCTCCGCGCCGTAGTTTGCGCTGAACTCCTCAGCGGGCCCGTCGCGGTTATCCTCTCCGTTGGCCTCGTTGTGCATGCCGGCATAGCTCACAAGGTCGTTGAGCGTAAAGCCATCGTGACAGGTAACGAAATTGACGCTGCTGACGGGCGCCTTCCCGCCCTTCTGATAGAGGTCAGCGCTGCCGCACAACCGCTGGGCGAAGGCCCCTCCCATGCCCGGATCGCCGCGCCAGTAGCGACGCACGTGATCGCGGAAATGGCAGTTCCATTCGGCCCAGCGTTGGCCCGGGAAACGGCCCACCTGGAAGGCGCCGCCGGCATCCCAGGCTTCGGCAATCAGTTTCACGTCATGGAGGATGGGGTCTTCGGCGATCCGCTCGAGGAGCGGCGGGCTCTCGAGAAGCTCTCCGCGTGGCCCTCGTCCTAGTATGGATGCGAGATCGAACCGGAATCCGTCGACCTGCATTTCTGTCGCCCAGTAGCGCAGGCAATCGATGATGTAGTCCCGCACGACGGGATGGTTGCAGTTGAGCGTGTTGCCGCACCCGGTGAAGTCCGTGTAGTGGCCCTCTTCATCGAGCAGGTAGTAAACGGCATTGTCGAGGCCGCGGAAGCTGAGCGTCGGACCGTGCTCATTGCCCTCGGCGGTGTGGTTGAACACGACATCGAGGATCACTTCGATGCCCGCGCGGTGCAGCTCGCGGACCATCGTCTTGAACTCATGGACCTGAGAACCCGGCGCACCACCGCTCCCGTAAGACTCCTTCGGCGCGAAGAAGGCGGCCGTGTTATAGCCCCAGTAGTTCCGCAGCGGTTTGCCAGTAGACGGGTCTAACCGCGGGTTGTCGCGGCTATTGAATTCCTGAATCGGCATGAGCTCGACGGCGGTGACCCCGAGATCCAGCAGGTAGGGGATCTTTTCGACCACGCCGAAGAAGGTCCCCGGGAGGGACGCGCCCGACGACGGATGGATCGTCAAGCCGCGCACATGCGTCTCATAGAGCACGGTCTCGGACCACGAACGCTTCGGTCGGGGCACGCCTTGCCAATCGAAGCGGCGGTCCACGAGAAGCGATCTCGCGCTGGGGAAGCCCTTTCGGTCGCCGCGTCTATCGGACGGCGACGGAGCGGAAAGCGCGGCGAGGTATGCGAAGTCCCACCGCTGCGTCCCGGTCACTGCGAGGCTGTAGGGGTCGAGGAGAGACGCGCGCGGGTTGAAGCGGTGTCCTTGCGTGGGAGCCCATGGGCCGTGAACGCGGAAGGCATAGCCCTGACCCCAACCGATTCCGTCGATGAGGACGTGCCACACATCGCCGGTCTTGTGCACCGCGGGGTCGAGGTCGACCTCGATCCAGGGGTCCGCGTCCCCGGCATCCTTGAACAGCAGGAGCGCCATTCTCTCCGCATGGCGGCTGAAGACCGCAAAGTTGAAGCCGTCGCAGCAATCGCGGACGCCGAGCGGCAGCGGGTTTCCCGGTCGCACAGCGATCTCCCCGGACGCCGCAGCAGGGCAGGGAAGAGGCATCCGGGCGTCCCCGGCGCTGCCACGCCGTCTCGCTGGGTCGGGACGATCGCGCTTGCCGCCTCCTGTTCGCTTTCGTTCGGCCATTGTGCAAGGCTCCCGTTGCAGCGGTTGAGGGCGGAAGCGCCGGATGGGCGCCCCCGGCCGCGTGCGCCCTACGGCAAGCGCTCGATGGCCCCGGTGTGCCGGTCGACGCTCAGGCGGTCGACCAGCGATCCCTCGGTGGTGACGATCTCGGCGACGATCGCGTCCTTGTCGGCTTCCTCCACATCGCCGACCTTGAGCCGGGGATTTCCAAGAAGCTCCAAGCGATGTTCGAAGTGGTGACGCACGTCTTCGATCGACAGGTGCCGGCTCGGCATGACGATGCCGAATCCAAGCCCCACCGCGCCACCGCCCATCGGTGCGGACCCGTGCATCTGGGGCATTCCGGCGGCCATCATTGCATGCATCATCGGCATCATCCCATGATGCATGCCCGCCATCATAGGGCACATCATCATGCCGCTGCCGATAGGCATCTGCCCCATGCCCATCATTCCGGGGGCCATACCGCCCTGCGGCATGCCCTGGGCCGCCATGCCGCCCATCATACCCGGCCCCATCATGCCGCCCATCATGCTCGACTCCGCCGGCGCTTGTGCAGCGCCCTGTCGCCCTGCTGCACTTGGGGCCGCTGCGTCCGGAGCGGATTCCACGCTGGCGCCGGCCTCGGGGTGGTGCAGGTCCTGACCGGTGGTTTGCGCGATGGCCAGCGTCGACGCGCCGAGCAGGATGGCGGCCGAAAGAGCGGCTGCGATCAAGCGATGTTTCATGATCGTGTCTCCTCTTGATTGCGGGATCGTGGGCCAGTCCGGGCGCGCCGCGCGGCCGGTGTCGGCCACGAGGGGGCGGCTCATCGCGCTCCCTCTCGGGAGATCCGGGACGGGCGCGGCAGGAAGGCCGGCACCCGATCCGCATATTGCCGGTAGGCGTCGTCGAACTGGGCGAGCGCTTCCTGCTCCTCGCTTCGTGCGAGCCGGACGTACATCCACACGAGCACCGGAAACATGGCAAACGTGAGCAGCGTCGGCCACTGGAACAAGAAACCGAGCATGATCAGGATGAAGCCGACATACTGGGGATGCCGGACATAGGCGTAAGGGCCGCTGGTCGCCAGCTCGTGCCGCTGCTGCGCAGCATGAAGGACACGCCATGCCGCTGAAATCAGGATGAACCCGCCGCCGATGAAAGCGAAGCTCAGAAGATGAAATGGCCCGAAATGCGGGTTTGCCTGCCAGCCGAACAGCATTTCGAGAAGGTGCCCAGCGTCATGGGAGAACCAGTCGACCTCGGGAAAGCGGTCTTGCAGCCAGCCTGACAGGAAGAACAGTGTGAGAGGAAAGCCGTACATTTCTGTGAACAGCGCGATGAGGAAGGCGCTGAACGCCCCGAACGAGCGCCAGTCGCGCTTCGTCTTCGGCTTGAAGAAGCTGAACGCAAAGAGGATGAAGATCGCCGAGTTGACGATCACCAGAAACCAGAGGCCATAGGCAGGCGCCGCTTCGGTCATGGTCGCCCTCGGTGGTCAGAGCCGTGTCGGTCGCCATTGCGTCCGTGCCTGCCATGACCACTGTGCATGAAAAGGTGCATCACGACGCAGAGCGCGAGGAGTGCAACAAGGAGCCCGTTACCGGTGAATATGTGGAGACGGTGCTCGTAGGCGAGCAACAGGCCGGCGATCGCAAGGAATGCGATCAGGACAGCGCCGGATCGTGACTTCCATATGCTACCGAAAGTTTGCCGCTGAGGATCTGAATTGTTGTGGTCGCTCATTTCTCTCCGCTTTCTATACTTCCACGCTGGCGGTTGTATTGCGCATTGCGAGAACGCTTCACGTCGCGGGGGCTGCGCCGGTGCTGGCGACGAGCTTGCGGGCGCGTTCCAGGAGCTTCGCATTGATGGCCACGATCACCGTGCTGAGCGACATGAACGCGGCGCCGAGCGCCGGTGACAGGACAAGCCCCCAGGGATAGGCGATGCCCGCGGCGAGCGGGATCGCAAAGGCGTTGTAGCCCGTCGCCCACAAAAGGTTTTGGAACATCTTGTTGTAGGTGGCACGCGACAACGCCAGGATCGCGAACACGTCGCGCGGGTCGCTGCGCACCAGCACCACGTCGGCAGATTCGATGGCGACGTCCGTGCCTGCACCAATGGCGATGCCGAGGTCCGACTCCACCAGAGCCGGTGCGTCATTGACACCGTCTCCGATCATCGCAACCGTGAGGCCGCGCGATTTCACCTCGCGCACCATCTCGGCCTTCTGGTCGGGCAGGATCTCGGCGAAATAGTCGTCCAGGCCAAGCTCCCGCGCGACGGATGCGGCAACGGCCTTCGCATCCCCGGTGAGCATCATGCACTGGATGCCCAGCTCCTTAAGCCGCGCGATGGCGTCAAAGGACTCCTTGCGAATGACGTCCGCCAGCGCGACCGCCCCGACGAGCGTGTTGTCGAGGAGCACATATACGACCGTCTTGCCTTCATCCGCGAGGGCTCTTACGCGGCCGTCATTCATGTTGTGGCCGTGCTCTCGAAGATAGCCGGGACTTACGACCTTGACGCTTCGGCCTTCGACGACGGCCTCGGCGCCCTGGCCGGTGAGGTTTCGGAACTCGTCGACGGGTTTGAGCGCGACGCCGCGCTCCTTGGCGCCCCGGAGGACGCCCTGCGCAATCGGGTGCTCGGACTGGCTCTCAAGGCTGGCCGCCCAGGCGAGGACATCGTTCTGCTTCAGGTCGGCGAGCGCGACCACGTTAGAAACGCTGAAGCTGCCTTCGGTCAGCGTGCCGGTCTTGTCGAAGATGACAGCGCTTAGGTTACGGGCCCGCTCGAATGCGCCACGGTCGCGAATGAGGAGACCGTTTTGCGCGGTGAGTTGTGTACTGACCGCCACCACCAGCGGGACCGCGAGGCCAAGCGCATGCGGACAGGCGATGACCATAACCGTGACCATGCGCTCGAGCGCAAAGTCGAACCCCAGCCCGAGCCATATCCAGGCGAGAAGCGTGCCGCCCCCGGCCGAAAGGGCGATATAGGTGAGCCAGAGGGCGGCCCGATTGGCGAGATCCTGGGTCCGCGAGCGCGTCTCCTGGGCGCGCTTGACCATGTCGATAACCTGGCTCAGATAGGTCTGATCGCCGGTCTTGCGCACCTCCAGGGTGACGGCGCCCTCGCCGTTGACCGCACCGCCGACGGCTTCCTTTCCTTCCCCTTTCTCGACAAGCCGGGATTCGCCCGTGAGCATCGCCTCGTTGAAGCTCGACTCGCCTTTTATGATAATGCCGTCGATCGGGACCTTCTCGCCCGGTTTCACGAGGACACGGTCGCCGGGGGCGAGGTCGCTGATCGCCACCTCCTCCTCTTCCCCGGTTTCGGTCAAGCGGTGTGCGGTTGCGGGCAGGAGTCGAACCAAGGCCTCGAGGGCTCCCGATGCCCCCATCACGGATTTCATCTCGATCCAGTGTCCGAGGAGCATGACGTCGATGAGCGTCACGAGCTCCCAGAAGAACACCTTGCCGGCAAGTCCGAACACCACGGCGCTGGAATAGAAGAACGCCACGCTGATGGCGAGCGAGATCAGCGTCATCATGCCGGGCCGGCGCTTCCCTAGCTCGCTCAGCAATCCCCTGAGGAAAGGCCAGCCACCGTAGAAATAGACCGCAGCCGAAAGGGCGAAGAGAACGTAATCGGTGCCCGGGAAAGCAAGCGTTTCCCGCACGCCGAGCAGGCGCTGAATCATCGGCGAAAGCGCCAAGACCGGAACTGTGAGGGCCAGGGAGACCCAGAATCGCCTACGGAAGTCGGCCACCATGGCGGCGTGATCGTGACCGGCGTGTCCGTGGGCCGCGTGACCTGGATGGGCCACAGGAGCGCGTTTACCCGAAACTGCGTTGGGGTGGCGGTGATGGTGATGGTGTGGAGCCGCAAGGCCATGGCCACCGGTCTGGTTCATCGTTGCACTCCTGGCTCTAGTGCGATTGGGGCAAAAAGCTTTGGATCGGCTGTAAAGCGGCGATGGCATTCGCCCCAGCACGCTTTAGCCATCATGGGCGCTTCCTCGGTTCGCATCACCATAGAGCAGCCCGAAGGCCTGCTCGTACGCGGCATCGCGCATTTCTCGGACCCCTTTCAGCGCTCGAGTGATCTCCCTGAGGGCCTCCTGCTCCTGCGCGATTAGCGGGTGATCGGCGGCGAGCGGCTCGCGGCGATTGGCGACAATGCCGGCAAGCCATGCCACGCTGCGCATCCCAGGGTTGAACGCCTCGGAGAGAAGATAGCGACTAGTGCGCATCGGATGCAGCCACTTGATCGCTTCGGCGGTCCAGGGGGTGGTGAAGGCCCGCACCCAAGGACTCACGAACGTGCGGTACAGCGCCTCGCTCAGCTCGGAGACCTGCCGCACCCGTTCGAACGCTTGGTACGGATAGTCGGCCTGAAGATCCTCGACTTCCCACGGCTCCAAGCGGACGGTGATGGCCGGCTTGTGGCAGTACGGATCGCCGGACGGGTTATCGATCTTCATCTCGTAGAGGCCGGGCGCCAGCGCCTCGATCTCGTCCAGGCTCTCGAGGATTGCCCGATGCTCGAGGCGCGTCACGTTGGCCGAGACGAAGATGCCGAGATGCCCGACATGCGGGTTGGTGAGGTAGACGATGCGCTGCCCGGCCCGCTTGAGATCCTCCGTATCTCTGTAGACGACTGGGATCCAGCCGAGGGCTTGGTGCGGCGGCGTGATGTTGTCGCCATAGGAAGCGAAGATGACGAGCGGGTTCCGAATACGCCGCAGATCGACCCAACAGCCTTCGCAGATCCGGACCTGCCCCTTCTCCAGCTTGTTGCCGATGAACAGGTTCCGGACGATGTCGAGGATTTCTTCGCGGCTCAAGAAGTAGAAGCCGTTCCACCAGCGCTCGAACTCCAAGAAGCGCTCGCGCTCGGAATCAATGTTGGCGAAGAGATGGGTGTACTTCTCCCAGATTGCCCTTTCCGGCTTGAGGTTCTCGAAGTTCTGGGCGAGCCACGCGCCGTCGAAGCGGCCATCCCCAAGATCGGCGACGAGATGCGCGAGCCACGCGCCCCCAAGCAGCCCACCGGCAAGGCGCATCGGGTTCGCGCCTGCCTCGCCCGCCCAATAGGACAAGGGAGAGCCGTTGAGTACCGCCGGCCCGACGAGTCCCTCGCAGTCGGCAGAGAGCAGCGTCACCGCCCAGCCGGCTTGGCAGTTGCCGTAGAGCACCGGAGGCGCGCCGGGATGTCGCCGCGCCACCTCCTCGACGAAGCGCCGGAGCGCATGCAGGACGTCGGCGAGTGTTTGCCCTGGCGCGGGCTCGGGAAAGAAGATCACGAAATAGACCGGGTGGCCCTCGCGCATGGCCATACCAACCTCGGAGTCGCGTTTGAAGCCGCCGATACCTGGGCCGTGGCCGGCCCGTGGATCGACGACGACTACGGGTGGTTTCTCGAGATCGACGCAGTCGTCCCAGCAGTCCTTGCCTACCTCGGTGATGCGCAGCAAGGCGTAGTTGGCGGGGCGTTCGAAGCGGCGCGCGTCGAGCAGCGTCTCGTACTTGAAGTCGAGGAGCGGTGGCAGGCCAGCGCGCTCATGCGCGAGCATGTTGTTTGCGCGCTCTCGCAGGACATCCCAGAAGAGGATAGAGCGCTCCACGACATCCCGCTGATAGGCGACGAGATCCTGCAGCGAAGGCGCCTCGGTCGCTCCGGGCGCGTCCGTCGACCTCTTCGCGGCGCGCTGCTGGACTGCAGCCAGCGGGCGGTCGACGGCGGCTCGACCTTCGGGCAGGCTCTGCGTCCTTCGTGCGGCCACTAGTGATTGCCGCGCCCGCTCATTCCGCGTTCGGGCCTTCATCCGCCTCGAGCGCGACGGCATCATTTCCACCATCGCGCAAAAAGGTTGAACAACGGCCCGAAGACGAGCGCGATATACCAGCCATAAGCGAAGCTCTCGACAAGGCCGAGCAGGAAGCTGGGCCAGGTAAGCCAGGTGAAGCCTGGGAGGAGCCGCAACCAGGTCTGGTACATGGCCTGTCCGGGAAAGAGCAGGTCGAAGCCCACGCAGAGCGCGTAGGTAACCGCGAGGAAGGTGCCGAGGCTCATCCCGAAGGCGAGCACCGGGAGCCTCGGTATCGGCGCGGCAAGGAGCGGCGTGCCGGCTCGTCCTGGCGCGGCGGCGTGTGTTGGCTCAGCCATGGGCGTGATCCATCTGTTTCGGTTGCGGGCTAGCTGTTGGTCGAACGTAAAGCTGAGGAGCCGCCTCGAAGCGCTCGCGGCACTCGCGCGAGCAGAAGTAGTAGACCATGCCGTCATGAACCGAGGGCTTGGCGTTCTCGGTGTGAACAGTCTTGCCGCAGACCGGATCGGTGTCGGTTTTCGGCGGCACCCAGCGGATCTCATCGGAGCGCTGCGGTGTGCGTCCCTCGGACGCGCCGCCGTGCCCGTGTCCGTGCCCCATGACGTGTGCGCCGCAGCCGAACCGCATCATCAAGAAGATCAATCCCGCCCAGAGCGCGAAATAGATCAAGGCTTCCATGGAAGCGTCCTCCACTCTGTCAGCCTCGAGAAACACGTTCGCCTGCGTCCATGCTCATCGGCCGCTTGGTCGGAATCCAACAGCCAAGGACCATGAATCGACCTGGGAGTCCCATCGGCGCGACCCGGAGTCCACGAGCTGCGGCGGGCCCACAAGGGCGCGCTACCAGATGGGGCGTCTTGGGTGAGGACTGCCGCTCGTCTCATGTCAAATGCCCTGTGCCTTGTTCCCCGGGGCGTGGGAATTGCGAACAATGCGATGCCATCCAAATCTCCCGTGGGTGTCTTGCGCAGTCGGCCGCGTTCTGTTGGGGATCAGGCTGCACGCGCCACTGACGCGCCGACCGCAGGCCCTGCGACGTGCCGGTATGGTGGCCTTAGGGTTTGGAACGCCTAGCTGTCCCGCGTCGACGCTTGTCTGACGCTGCCCGTTCCGGCAGTCGCTATGATGCGCTTCAAACGATGGGTGGGCGGTGCCAGGGCGAAACTGTCCGGTCCCGGCCGAACTGGTCCGCAAGATCCTTCACACTGGCCGCCCCACGACGGTCGACCGTCGCCACTCCCGCGAGCACGGCCTGAAACGAGCACTGGCCGTACTGGATGCAGTGGTGAGAAATGATCAAGCCGCCGTTTTCGTCGGCGTGGACATCGTTGTAATCCAGAGCGATCAATACGGGCTCGGGACCAATCCCGGCGGCCGTTGGCCAATCCGTGTGCCCAAACATGGCTGTAAGGAGCGCCAGCACACAGGCGAACACGCCGATACGACGGCGCCATGTGGGTCGCCCTCGCCTGCTTTCCGTGTTCCTGCCGACCGACATTTCCGACGAATCTTAACTGCGTCTCATTACTTTCCTACGTTCATACACGGCCGCCATCCTTGATTTGGATCAAAGTCGACTCCGAGTGTGGCAATCGAAACTTTCGCTATCTGGCGTGCTACGCCATGCGGCCCTTAACAGGCTGAGGATTTGCACTAGATAATCAGTTGTCACTAATAATAATGTTAGGTACCACTCGGCGACAAGATGCCTGTTGGGGCGGTTTGCGTTCAATCAACCCACCAATCGATCCAGGGCGCCAGGCATCTGCGGGCTCTCGCGACGGGCGGCGCTGAACTGTTTGCTGCAGATCGCGTGGTCGGGTTCCTTAATCTATCTCGCGATCGGCCACCTCTGGACGTGGGAGCGTCGGCGCATCGACGTTGGCAAGGCAGGAACGGGGTGATGAGCATCAGACTCTCCTTCCTCGGCGGTGTGGGGACCGTCACTGGGTCCAAGTACCTCCTCGAGTTGGACGACCTTCGGATCCTTATCGATTGTGGCCTCTTCCAGGGGTTCAAGCAGCTTCGTCTCCGCAACTGGGCGGCTATGCCGGTCGATCCGAAGGGAATTAATGCGGTCGTGCTCACACATGCCCATCTCGACCATTCCGGCTACGTCCCCCTATTCGTCAAAAAGGGCTTCGCCGGGCCGATCATCTGCACGGAGGCCACGAGCGATCTGTGCCGGATCCTGCTTCCCGACAGTGGGCACTTGCAGGAGAAGGATGCCGAATACGCCAATCGGCACGGCTTTTCCAAGCACCAACCGGCCTTGCCGCTCTACACCTTGGAGGACGCCAAACTCTCCCTGGATCGGTTCACGCCCGTCATATTCCGACAGGAGCGTGAGATCACGCGCCGACTGTCCGTTCGGTTCCTCCCTGCGGGCCACATCCTGGGCGCTGCGATCGTGGAGGTGAAGTGTGCAGGGCTGACGGTGATCTTCTCCGGTGATCTGGGCCGGCCCGGCAGCGCCACGATGGTCGATCCCACTCCCATGCGGAGGGCGGATTACCTGCTGGTCGAGTCGACCTACGGCGATCGACGTCACGGGGCGCAGGATCCGGAGATGGCCCTTGCCGAAGTGATCATCCGCACGGCTGCTCGCGGCGGAACGGTGCTTGTTCCTGCCTTCGCCGTCGGCCGCGCGCAGACCCTGCTCTTTCATCTGCAGCGCCTCAAAGCGACGAAGCGCATCCCGGACGTGCCAGTGTTCCTTGACAGCCCAATGGCGATCGACGCAAGCGAACTGTTCTGCAAGCACCTCGGGGAGCACAAGCTGACCGCGGACCAGTGTCGAACAGCCTGTGGCGTGGCTCGTTACGTACGCGAGGCGGAAGAGTCGAAGGCGCTCGACCAGCATCCTATGCCCAAGGTGATCCTCTCGGCGAGCGGCATGGCGACCGGCGGCCGGGTGCTGCACCACCTGAAGCACTATGCGCCGGACCCCCGCAACACCATCCTGTTCACGGGGTTCCAAGCCAGCGGCACGCGTGGTGCGGCCATGACGGCCGGTGCGGAGAGCGTCAAGATCCACGGCGCTTACGTGCCGATCCGCGCAGAGGTCGCCACCCTGCAGATGCTGTCGGCGCACGCGGATGCGGACGAGATTATGGATTGGCTCAGCAACTTCGCGGCACCACCACGCATGACCTTTGTAACCCACGGCGAGCCGGCGGCCTCCGACGCGCTCCGTCACCGGATCGAAGAAGAGCTCGGCTGGGCTTGCATCGTGCCGGAACACCGCGAGGAGGTCGCGCTTAGATGACAACGGACGGCATGAAGCGCGCGACTAAGTCTGACCCGGACAGCAACAGGCTGCGAGCGCGACGAATCGGGATCGACACGCAGTACGAAGGAGTCGTGCTCATGCGCAAGGACTGCTCTGTCTGCCGCTCGGAGGGATTCGCCGCACACGCGCGGGTGCGCCTCACGCACGAGGATCGCTCCGTTATCGCGACGCTCTACCAAGTGACGGGCGATCTGCTTGCGCATGATGAAGCAGCCTTGTCGGAGTCGGCCTGGCGGAGGCTCGGGCTCTGGGAAGGCGACACGATCACCGTCAGCCACCCGTGCCCGCTCGACTCTCTGAGCAAGGTGCGCGGCAAGGTCTACGGGCGACCGCTCAATGCCAGTGCGTTCAAGGAGATCGTCAGCGATATCGTCGCGGGCCGATACTCGGATATCCACCTGTCGTCTTTCGTCACCACGTGCTCAGCACGGCCGCTCAATTACGACGAGATAGTCGGCCTCACCCGAGCGATGACCGAGGCGGGCGACCGGCTGCGCTGGGACGCCCGACCGATCGCCGACAAGCACTGCGTAGGCGGCCTCCCGGGCAACAGGACCACGCCCATCGTGGTGGCGATCATCGCCGCCTGCGGTCTCACCATACCGAAGACCTCCTCGCGTGCCATCACTTCGCCCGCCGGGACGGCGGATACGATGGAGACCCTAGCGCCGGTGGACGTCGATATCCGGGCGATGCGGCGCGTGGTCGAACGCGAGGGTGGCTGCGTGGTCTGGGGTGGGGCCGTGCGCTTGAGCCCGGCGGACGATACGCTGATCCGCGTCGAGCGGGCGCTCGACCTGGACAGCGAAGGACAGCTCGTGGCCTCCGTGCTGTCAAAGAAAATCGCGGCCGGCTCAACCCACCTCGTCCTCGACCTACCCGTGGGACCAACGGCGAAAGTCCGAAGCGAACAGGCCGGCGCCGCGCTCTCGCAAAGTCTCCTAGCAGTCGCCCGGGCCTTCGGGATCGAAGCACGCACCGTCATTACCGATGGGCGCCAGCCGGTCGGCCGCGGAATCGGACCGGCGCTTGAGGCGCGGGACGTCTTGGCCGTGCTGCAGGGCGGATCGGAGGCACCGCGAGACCTGCGGGACCGCTCGGTCGCCCTGGCGGGGGCCCTGCTCGAGTTGGCGGGAGCGGCCAAGGACGGCGCGGGATATTCGGTCGCGGACGACACCCTGGAGGATGGCCGAGCCTGGCGGAAGTTTCAACGAATCTGCGAGGCGCAGGGCGGCATGCGCGAGCCGCCGGCAGCAGCCCATCGCAGCGCGGTCGTGGCGACGCGGTCGGGACAGGTTTCGGCAATCGACAATCGCCGCCTGGCCAAGGTGGCCAAGCTCGCCGGCGCGCCCGACGCCAAGGCAGCGGGCCTCGAACTCCATGTGCGCCTCGGCGCACAGGCTAGTTCCGGGGAGCCTCTCTACACCGTACACGCGGAGACGCCGGGCGAGCTGGCCTACAGCCTGGACTACGCGGCGGCGAACCCGGACGTCATCGAGATGATGGGGGCGTGATGCGGCCCCTCCTCGTCGTCTTGCGGCAGAGCGAGCCCCTAGCGGAGCCATTGGCGAGCGCGGCCGGGGCCGAGCGTGCACGCCTTGAAATCCGCCGCTTTCCCGACGGCGAGACGTACCTGCGCTACTACACCTCCCCCTCGAAGCGGCCCGTCATTCTGCTGTGCCCGCTGGACCGGCCGGATGAGAAGTTCCTGCCGCTCCTGTTCGCGGCCAGGACGGCGCGCGACCTCGGCGCAACGTCCGTCGGGCTCGTCAGCCCCTACCTCGCCTATATGCGCCAGGACCGGCGGTTCCAGCCGGGCGAGGCCGTCACATCGGCGTATTTTGCCGAGGCGCTGGCTCACCAGATCGACTGGCTCGTGACCGTCGACCCGCACCTCCATCGGCGAAGCTCGCTTTCTGAGATCTACGCCGTGCCGGCGATTGCGCTGCATGCGGCGCCGCTGATCGCGGAGTGGATCCGGGGAGCCGTGGAGCGACCGCTCCTTGTCGGCCCGGACTCGGAGAGTGCGCAATGGGTGGCCGCAGTTGCGCGGGAGGCTGGCGCGCCGCACCGGGTGCTGCAGAAGACCCGGCGCGGCGACCGCGAGGTGGAGGTTTCAGTCCCGGAAGTCGAGCAGTGGCAGGGTCACACGCCGGTGCTTGTAGACGACATCGTGTCGACGGCGCGCACGATGATCGAGACGGTCGGCCATCTCGCCCGCGCTGGCATGCGGCCCCCGGTCTGCATCGCCGTGCACGGGCTTTTCGCGGGCGATGCCTACCAGGAGCTGCTGCAGGCCGGGGCGTCGCGCGTCGTGACGTCGAACACGATCCCGCATCAGACCAACGCGATCGACGTGACCAAGCTGCTGGCCGATGCCGTTCGCAAGATGATCAGGGGAGCCGGGCCAGGGGCTGCTCAAACGGCAGACATATAGCGGCCCCGCAAATCAAAGGAGGTGCCCCATGTCGCGTGTATTCACAATGCTTTTCACGATGGGGATGTGGATCGTCTGGGCAAACCCGAGCTTCGCCCATGCCTACGGTGATCGCGATTTCTGGTGGCATCCGGGATGGGGCTGGGGCCAGACGCCCCGCCAGACGCCCCTCAAGATCCTGCAGGAGCGCTTCGCCAAAGAAGAGGTCGACAAGGAAGAGTATGAGGAGCGCAAACGTCTCTTGTCCGGGTGAAGCTTCGACAGAAGCGAGTGTTTCGGCCGACGGCCACATCCTACCCGCATGAAGGCTTCCTTGGAGCACCCACCCCATGCACGAATGGGATTTCACAATCATTTCGTATCAACCGCCAATCCAAGGCCGTTCCTGAGGGCGCCGAACCCCGGGCGCGGCGCGTCCAGGGCTGACAATTGGCACGTCGTGTAGTGCTGGGATGATATCGTCCCTATTCGTGCAGAGCGGCTGGCTCGCAACGCTCGTGTCCACAACGCGTCAGGTCATTCGCTTCGGGAGAATACGGTCCCTGATGACCAATCGCCGCCAGCTTCGCCTCGCGGATGGGCGGGCACTTTGTTGGTTCCTGCCGTCGATCGGCGAGCGCTCGCACCGCTCTTACGCGGCTTTCTGGCGTGGTACAGTGCTTCTTTGCCCGCCGGCCGAGCGTTACTTCGGCGGCTATCCGGACCGGACCGTCGGTGACCATCCATCACCGCCTTGTGGCGAGGCTGGTACGGTCCGGTTTCACCCGAACGCCGGTTGCCGGCGTCTGCGGCGGGCAATCAAGTATGCACTGAGGGGCGGCCTCTCGTCTGCATCCTAGGACGCCATGTTCGCCAGAGAGCGACAACAGCCGGAGATTTGGGAGCGCCGTGAGGACTATAGTCCTCACGGCTCCACGCTTGCGGCCAGTCCTGTAACGACGCGGCTCTTAATCGCGCGGCTGTGCGACGATGCGTAAATAGGGTTTCAGCGTCTTCCAACCCTTCGGGAACTTCTGCTTCGCTTGCTCGTCCGAGACCGATGGCGGGATGATGACGTCCTCACCCTTCTTCCAGTTGACCGGCGTCGCAACCGTGTGCTTGGCGGTAAGCTGGCAGGAGTCGAGAAGGCGCAGCACCTCGTCGAAGTTGCGGCCGGTGCTCATGGGATAAGTCAAGGTTGCTTTGATCTTCTTGTCGGGTCCGACGACGAAGACCGAACGCACGGTGGCATTATCGGCCGGCGTCCGCCCTTCCGAGGTGTTTCCCGCTTCGGCCGGCAGCATGTCGTAGGCCTTCGCGACCTTCAACTCGGGGTCGCCGATGAGCGGATAGTTGACTTTGTGCCCTTGCGTCTCCTCGATGTCCTTGGCCCATTTCTCATGGTTGCCGACCGGATCGACGCTGAGCCCGATGATCTTGCAGTTGCGCTTGTCGAACTCCGACTTCAGGCCAGCCAGGTAGCCGAGCTCTGTCGTGCAGACTGGTGTGAAGTCCTTGGGGTGCGAGAACAGGATGGCCCAGCCGCTCCCGATCCAGTCGTGGAAGTTGATGCGTCCTTGCGTCGTTTCCGCGGTGAAGTTCGGCGCTTCAGAGTTGAGTCTAAGCGACATGACGATTTTCTCCCTCGTTCTGCTCCATGCGCCAACTTATGCCAACCAGGCCGGCGTCGCGTGGCGAGGCGGCAGGCGCGTTCTTCGGCAATGATGGCGAAAGCCGTGCTCGAATTATATTGGCGATCCGCCGTGGAATCCATCGGATCGGATACCCGGCCTGGGCCGGCCGGCCTTTGAACAGAAGAAAAGGCTGCTCTTTGTCGGCTGGATTTCGACAAATCGGCAATCGCGGTCACCTCGAACAGGCCCCACGGAAGCGTGGACCCGTCGATCGACGGCTTGTGGATTCCCTTCCAGCTCTGCGGTCCGGTCGGGTCCTTCGTAGTTCTGGCTACCACGAATAGCCAAAGCCGCCACCGCCCGGGGATATCCCGCGCGCTCCTTGCGTATTCCTAGCGCTGGCCATCGGCACGTTGGTCCCTAAGCGGGTGCCAAGGAGTTGGGAAATGTCGAGCCTCAAATTCATGTTCGGTGCGCTGACTGCGTTCACGATCGCAATGTCGAGCCCTGCGCAGTCCGATCCGTGGAAAGCCGAAGACGGGCGTAGATGGTCCCGCGATTCTCACCATTCCTACTACCATCACAAAAAGCGTCCAGACAGGCATGCATGGCATGGGCAGGGCTGCTGCAGATACGAGTACAGGTTTGATCGCCACGGTTCCCGGCAGGATAGACATTTCAGAAGGCCTCACTCATACATCCTGCTGCTTCCTCCTCGACCCTTCGTTCACGGGGGCGTGGGGGTGCGCCGGTACAAGCATCACTATGGTCCAGGATATCGGCTTCGCGGCGCTGACAGCTGGCACCAGCATCCCGGAGCTTGGTCTTATCCCTGGCGGTGACCGGTTTGCCGAAGGTGCGGTCCGACTTTTTCCTCCGCCTTCAGGCGTGCCCGAATGATGAGAGGTTGAAACCCCGAGTTTCCGTCATCGGCCTGGGCTCTCTTGCTGAGCGAAGTTGGCCGCCCTAGAAGAGGAGCTTCAGCCTGATCCCTGCCGTGGGAGAGACCTCTCCACGGGCGGGCGCGCCTGCGCCTCCCCGACAGTGGCGTAAGAGCGATAGGTGAACTCGTCCGCGGCCAGGGAGCTTTCGCCCTCGGCCATCGATACGATCTGCCCATGATACCCGGAAAGCTCGCAGGCCGGATCGGTCGACGCGGCGTCTCCGGTCAGGGCGAAGGCCTGGCAGCGACAGCCTCCCCAGTCGATCTCGCGCCGATCGCAGGAGCGGCAGGGTTCCGGCATCCAGGCCGTTCCACGGAACCGGCGGAAGGCCTCCGATTCCGCCCAAATCTGGGCGAGTGGGCGCTCGCGAATTGAATCAAAGACCAAGCCGGGAATCGAGTCCGCGGCATGGCAGGGCAGCACTTTGCCCGAAGGCGTGACCGTCAGGAACCGCCTGGCCCATCCACCCATGCAGGGTTTGGGTCGGCGGGCATAATA
>DASPGI010000027.1:0-4796 GCA_035620695.1 Alphaproteobacteria bacterium | reverse complement strand
CGCGATAGGTGCCTTTGGAGGAGAAGATCGAGCCCCGGGCACCCTCGGCAAACCGCGCCGACCAGTGGCCGATCGGGACCAATTCGAGCCTGCCGTTCGCCTGCAGCAGCTTGACCTGCGCGCCGAGCGTGTCGAGATGCGAGACGATGCCGCGCGCCGGCCGCGTGGCGGCACCTGGACGGCGCGCGCGGATCGCGCCGCGCCGCGTCAGCACGACTTCCAATCCCAACCGTTCGAGTTCGCGGGCAGTATGGCGAACCGCCTCGTCCGTAAATCCGGTGGGACTCGAGATTGCCAGCAGCGCCTTGAGGCGCGTGACCAGGTATTGCGGGTCGATCGCGATGGCGGAACTCATGCCGTCTTTGTCGCAGGATGCGGGCGGAGCGTCAACCGCGTGGTCCGTCGCGATGCAACCTCTCGCCCCCACGGAGCATCAGACAGATCAAGCCGCCTCGCGGTCCCGCGACAAGCAGACCAGTGCACGAGCAAGATTTTCGACCTGATCGGGGCGAAGGCCCGCGATGTTGATGCGTCCGTTCCGGGTTCCGTAGATGGCGAACTCCTCGCGCAGGCGGGTCATCGTCTCGCACGTTACCGGCAGCAGCGAAAACATGCCCTTGTGGCGACGTAGAGATTGGAAGCGTTCTGGTGCGCCAAAGCGATAAAGCGCGTCGGCCAGGAGTATACGGGTCGACACGACACGCAGGCGCATCGCCTCCAACTCCGCATGCCATGGCTCGGGATCGTCGAAGAGCTGGGTCGCAATCGCAGCGCCGTGCTCCGGAGGCATCGAGTAGTTGCTTCGGGTGATGCGTTCCAGCGTGCCCGCGACCGGTCGCAAGGCTGCCGTATCGGGACCGACCACGCTCGCAGACCCTGTCCGCTCGCAATAGAGCCCCATGTTCTTGGAGCAGCTCGCAGCGACGAGAACCGTTTCGAGACGATCGATCATATGCCGCAAGCCCGCCGCATCGGCTTCAAGTCCGTCGCCGAAGCCCTGGTAGGCCATGTCCACCAACGGCACGAGACCTTTTCGTGCGCACAGACCGGTCACGGCAGCCCATGCTTCGAATGGCATGTCGATGCCGGTGGGATTGTGGCAGCAGCCATGGACGATGACGATATCGCCCCGCTTGGCAGCGTCGAGATCGGCGAGCATGACGTCGGTATCAAGACCCTGCGCCGTTTCCCGCCACCGGTAGGTGGAGACCGTGAGGCCGGCCGCTTCCATCAGTGGCCGATGGTTGACGTAGCCGGGATCGGTCGACCAGACCTGCGCCTCAGGGTTTGCAAGCGCGATGAAATCGGCAAGGAGGCGCAGCGCGCCGGTGCCGCCGACCGTCTGCATTGCATGCTGCCGGGCAAGGCGCGCAGCGTCGGTGCCGAGAAGGAGCCGCGCCATTCCTGCGTTGAACGCGGCATTGCCCGAAAGTGATCTGTAGGCTTTCGAAAGGCCTCCCTCGGCCAATCGGCGTTCCGCCGCCTGGACGGCGGAAAGAACGGGAGTCCGGCCAAACTCGTCGCGGTAAACGCCGACGACGAGGTCCATTTTCCCGGGGCGTTCGTCCTGGCGAAAGGCCGTCGTCAGGCCCCACAGAGGATCGGGCGGCAGGATTGAAAGCGAGGAAAGCATTTTTGATTGACCTCAGTTGTCAGGTACGGTTGGCCAGAATGACACCGACGGTGATGGCGCCCACGCCGAGGGCGACGGCGGTGGGCAGGGCTTCGCCGAGAAGGGGAACGGCGCCGATGCTGGCCAGCGCCGGAGCGAGTGACCCGATCGCAGCACTTCGCGACGGCCCGAGCCGCGCGATGGCGGCCGCATAGGTCAGGCTTGCGACGACGCCGACGCCCAATCCTTGGATGAGAAGGAACGGCATGGCCTCGGCCAAGGTGAACTGCCCCAGATGGCTCTTCACCGCACCACCTGCAAACAGTGCCATGAGGACCATGAAAGAGGGCAGCGTTAGGAGCAGCGTGCAACCGATGGCGTCCAGCCCGGTCCGGCGCAGGCCGATGGTATAGGCGCCCCAGAGAACGCTGGCCGTCAACAAAAGCGCCGCACCCTTCCAGATGCTTCCATGGCCGGCATGGGACTGCGCGGCTACCAGTGCGATGACGCCGAAGACGATTACGGCAAGTCCACGCAATTGACCGGGCGAAGCGCGCGTTCCGTTCAGCGCATAGGCAAGCAGCGCGACGGAGACTGGCACCGTACCCGCGATCAGCGCGCCGACGTGGGCAGCCGATGTCTCGGCACCTCCAGCCGCCGCAATCCAGAAAAACGGGAGACCTGCGCCGGCAAGAACCATCAGGGCATCGGTCGGGCGGACCTTGAGGAGCGTGCGCCACCGTGACGGGAGGAAGGCGCAAAGCAGAAACGCCGGGACGCCGAACCGAATGAGGGCAACGTCGGCGGTTGCCAGCGCAGACGCGCCGATCGCACGGATCGAGAGGGCGAACCCGGCCCAGATCGTTACGGCCACCGCAATGGCAGCGTATCCGATGAGATTGCTGGACGCCATCGGCCGTAGCGGATCAGCATCTGGTTTCGTTGCTGCGGTCATCGACATGTCGCCATCCTTTGTTTAAGGCAGGATGGCACAAGCGGATCGGCAGTTTCTTGCTAATATTGCCTCTGCTGAGATCAAGAATGGCAGTATCTGCCAATTCGGAGAGAAGCGATGGATGACAAGGACCGGCAGATCATTGCAGCGCTGCAAGAGAACGGACGCCTCACCAACCAGGAGCTCTCGGAACGGGTGAACCTGTCGCCCTCGCCGTGTCTCAGGCGCGTCCGCCTCCTCGAGGATGCCGGGATCATCCGCGGATACACGGCCCTTGTCGACGAGGTGGCCTATGGCCTTCCCATCACCGCATTCGTCAGAATACGGCTGGAGCGACATACGGAACGGGCGGTGCGGGCATTCGAGCAGCGGGTTCGTGACATCGACGCAATCATCGACTGCTATGTCATGACGGGCGACGCGGACTACCTCCTGCGCGTGCTCGTCGAGAGCCTGCAAGACTACGAAACATTCGTCAGGTCTCGGCTGCACATGATTGAAGGCATCGCATCGATCGATACGAGCTTCGCGTATGGAGTCGTCAAGAGAGCAGCCCGCTTCCCCAATGTTTAGGCCGTCGCGAATAGGCGATTGCACGATCTGCCGCAGCCGACCTGAGGCTCATTCGCCGGCCCAAAGCTTTATGGCTCTCGCGGCTTGCGCTATTGACGAACGAGGAACCTGAAGATCAACAGGAAAGCGACGGCCATTGCGCGCATTCGTCATGGGTGGAACAGGCAGCATCGGGCGGGCGGTCGTTCGCGAGCTCGTTCAGAGGGGCCACGAGGTCATCGGGCTGGCGCGGTCGCAGTCGTCCGCCACGAGCCTGCAACGGCTCGGCGCGTCGGCGCTGGCCGGCGATATCCGCGAGCCGCAGGCCTGGCTGGAGGGCCTTCCCGAGGTTGATGGTGTCGCCCATGCGGCGACCGATTTCGGGGATGATATGGGCGATGTCGATACGCGGCTTCTCGACAAGCTCCTTCCGGTCCTGGGCAAGATGCGCAGGCCCCGTTTCGTCTATACAGGCGGGTGCTGGCTCTACGGTCCGACCGGCGCCGAACCCGCCACCGAGGCGAGCCCCTTCGATCCGCTGCCCGCATTCGCCTGGATGGTGCCGAACCTGCAGCGGGTGCTGGAAGCGAGCGACGTGCGCGGGCTCGTTGTCCATCCGGCCATGGTCTACGAGCAAAGCGGCGGGGTTTTCTCCTCCTTCATCGAGCATGCCCGCGGCGGCGGCCCCGTCCTCGTCGTCGGGGGAGTGCACGTCCATTGGCCGCTTGTCCATGCCGATGATCTGGCACGACTTTACGCCCTCGTCCTGGAGCGCGGAGAGGAAGGGCAATCCTATAACGGTGCCGCCTTGCCCGGGCTCGCCGTCAGCCCATTGGCTCTGGCGATTGCGAAGTCCTTTGGAGATGCGGATTGCGAGGTCCGGATCGTCAGCGCCGACGAAGCGGCAGCGCTTCGTGGCGAATGGGCGCGGGGCTATGCCATCGACCAGTCGATGAGCGGCGAGAAGGCACGCCGCGAACTCGATTGGCGACCGGTTCATTTGGACCCGATCGCCGATCTCGTTTCTCAAGCGGGTGAGAACGGGTCAGTCTGAACGTCTGCCTCGTCCTCGCCCCTGTGACAGCGCCATGCCGGCAAGGACGAGGGCCACCCCCAGCAAGCTTGCCCAGAGTGTGGGCGATACGGTCCGCGCCAAGTCCAGTGTGGCCGCTCGCCCCGTTCATCCCTTGAAGCGTGCCGCCTCCTCGGACCCGCGCGTCGCGTCTCCGGCGCTGTAGGAGTGCGCGCCCGCCCCGGCGAGCTTGCCTCCGGCAACGATCAGATACTCCTCGCGGATCGGCCTGCCCTCGAACCAGCATTCGAGAATCTCGCGTGTGCCGGCCGCATAGCGCGTCTGGGCGGAGAGCGAAGAACCCGAAATATGCGGCGTCATGCCGTGGTGCGGCATCGACCGCCACGGATGGTCCTTCGGCGCCGGCTGCGGGAACCAGACGTCGCCCGCATAGCCCGCGAGCTGGCCGCTTTCGAGCGCCCGGGCCACTGCATCGCGATTGCAGATCTTGCCGCGCGCCGTGTTCACCAGATAGGCTCCGCGCTTCATTTTAGCGATCATCGCCTCGTCGAAGAGGTTTTCCGTCTCCGGGTGAAGCGGTGCGTTGATCGTGACGACATCGCAGCCGGGCACCATCTCCGCCGCCGTCTTGTGGAAGGTGACGC
>DASPGI010000026.1:0-77543 GCA_035620695.1 Alphaproteobacteria bacterium | reverse complement strand
CTTATGGGCTATCTGCCCGTCGTCATGCTAACCTTGCACGCGAAATACGGCGTTCTGCCGACGAATAACATCTATACCGGACCGATGCCACTGTCGCCAACGGATGTGGAACAGATCATGGTGCTGAGCAAGAAGGGCATCAGATAGGAACCACCCACCACGACGCTGTGGGCTCGAATGTGCCTGACACGCCGTCAAGACGGCGTGTCAGGTTGGGGTGGGGAAAGTGACGGGCGACACACAAGCAACAATTCTACCCCGCAAGGAGCTCGGAAGCGATAGGGCGCGCATTCAAAGGCCGAGCCTGTTTGCGCGTCTGCTCCGGCGGCCTGAGTTGGGAGCGCTTTCCGGCGTCATTCTTATCTACGCAATCTTCTTCGCGGTCGCCGGGTCCAGCGGCATGTTCACCGTGGAGGGTCTGGTCAATATTCTCCATGTCTCGGCAGAGATCGGCATCTTGGCGGTCGCCGCCGCCCTGCTGATGATTGCGGGCGAGTTCGACTTGTCGATAGGGTCCATGATCGGCTTTGCCGGCATCATCATCGGACTCAGCGCGACTGTATATGACGTGCCGCTTTCCTATTCCATCTTGCTGGCCTTCGTGGTTTGCGTGGCGATCGGGGCCCTCAATGGATGGGTTACCGTAAAGTCCGGACTTCCCTCCTTCATCGTGACCTTGGCGTCATTGCTCATTCTGCGGGGCTTGACCATTGCGGTCACGCGGTACATCAACGGATACACGCAGATCTCGAATATCACCAAGAGTGACCCCGACAACCTAATGATATCCCTGTTCAGCGGTCGCGTAGGGCGCTCGTTGTTTGTGTGGATGGCAGATCAAGGTTGGATTGGGACCAAGGCAAATGGGTTTCCCGTTGTTGAAGGTCTTCCGGTATCCATTGTCTGGTGGGTGGGACTGACCGCCCTCGCGACCTGGGTCCTACTCAGGACGCGTTTCGGCAACTGGATATTCGCCACCGGCGGCGAGGTCACCTCCGCTCGAAACGTCGGTGTTCCCGTCCAGCGTGTCAAAATCATTCTATTCATGCTGACGGCTGCCTCCGCCGTCCTCTTTGCCGCGGTGCAGGTGCTCGACGTGGGCTCTGCCGATGTCCTGCGCGGCACGCAAAAGGAATTCGATGCTATCATTGCGGTGGTGATTGGCGGCACGCTGCTAACCGGCGGTTATGGATCGGCGGTCGGGGCTCTTCTCGGCGCCTTGATCTATGGCACGGTGCAAATCGGAATTCTCTACACCGGCGTCGATTCCGATCTGTTCAAGGTGTTCCTGGGTTTGATGGTGTTGCTGGCGGTCCTGTTCAACAACTATGTTCGCCGCCGCGCGACCGCCCCGCGATAACTCGGGACACATGAGGGCGGATCATGCAGCCAATCATTCAACTGAGAAACATCGCAAAGTCGTTTGGCACGGTTCTGGCCGTGGATGGAGTGGACTTTGCCGTCGAACCCAGCGAGGTGCATTGCCTCTTGGGCGACAATGGTGCGGGTAAGTCGACCCTCATCAAGATCATGGCGGGTGTTTTTCAACAGACGAAAGGAGAGTATCTGATCGACGGGCAGCCGGCTTCCATTAGTTCACCAAGAGACGCACTCGATAGGGGAATCGCCACGGTCTACCAGGATTTGGCGATGGTTTCGCTCATGAGCATCACGAGGAATTTCTTCATGGGGCGGGAGATCACGAAGGGCTGGGGGCCATTCTCCCGTTTTGACGTCGCGACCGCGGACCAAATCGTTCTCGAACGACTATTCGAAATTGGCATCGATGTGCGCGATCCGGGCCAAGCCGTCGGGACACTGTCCGGTGGCGAGCGGCAATGTCTCGCAATCGCTCGCGCTCTCCATTTCGGGGCACGCGTGCTGATCCTGGACGAGCCCACCTCGGCTCTTGGGGTTCACCAGGCGTCGATCGTGCTGAAATACGTAGCCCAGGCGCGGCAGCGTGGTTTGGGAGTCGTCTTCATTTCGCACAACATCCACCATGCCTGGGCGGTCGGCGATCGGTTCACGCTCCTCAATCGTGGCAGAAGTCAAGGCACCTACAGGAAGGGTGAGATCTCTCGCGACCATGTCCTTTATGTCATGGCCGGTGGCGAGGATCTTCAGCGCATTCAGACCGAGATAAGCATGATTGATCCGTCACGTTCCACCGCAACCTGACTGCGGCCGGGATTGGTTCGGCGCGGCCCGGGACAGGCCCCGATCGCTACCCGGCGCCGCGGGTGAGGCCATCAGTGACCATGACAGGACATCGGGCATGACCAGGGTGAGAATCGGGGTTGTCGGCGCCGGCTTGATTGGTCAAATCGAGCATATCCCCAATCTGCAACGCCTATCCGCGCAGTATGAGATCACCGGCATCGCTGATGCGTCGGCGCGAATGCGAGCGGAGCTGGAGCGGCGTGGCTTCCGGGTATTCGCCGACTACCGGCGGCTTTTGGAGTGTGAGCTCGACGCCATCTTGGTCGCAGCGCCCGATCAGTACCATGCGGACATCACCTTGGCGGCGTTGGAACGAGGCCTGAACGTGTTTTGCGAGAAGCCACTCTGCTTCTCCGTCAAGGAGGCCAAGGAAATAGCCAAGGCACGTGACCGGACCGGCAAGGTGGTTCAAGTCGGCTACATGAAGCGCTTCGATCCCAGCTATGAAATGCTGCGCGACTTATTGCCAAAGGATGGGACCGGGCTGCGGTTCATTAGCGTCGAGGTGCAAGATCCGGATTCTTGGCCATTCAATCAGCATCAAGGAAACTTCGTGAAGACCGACGACATTTCGGGCGAGCTGATCGAAGATGCCCGGACCCGTCGCGAACAACAGGTCCGGCAGGCGACGGGGCGCGTGCTGACAGGTCCCGAAATGTGGGGTTTCACGAATTCCTACTGCTCCAGCTTGATCCATGACATCAATGCCGTCCATGGTTTGCTGGATGTGATGGGGCTGGAGACGGGAAGCGTAATCGGGGCCGCGTTCTTCGCAAGTGGCGATGGCGGTCATGGCAGTATTCGCCTGAAAGGGTGTGACGCGATCTGGCAAATGACTCATCTCTTCGTGCCCAAGGTCGCCGACTACCGAGAACGAATTTCACTCTATTTCGACGACGCGGTCTTTGAGCTGACGTTTCCTTCGCCCTATTTGAATCACTTTCCGACGCACCTCACCATTGCTCGCTCGGAGGGAAGCACTTGGCGGAAAACGGAGTATCGCGCCAGCTTCGAGGAAGCATTTGTAAGAGAGCTTAACGGATTCTGGATGAGCGTAACGAAGGGGGAACCTGTCAGAAATACCGTCGAGGCCGCCGAGCGCGACCTGCAGCTTGCCGCACAGTTGGCTGAGGCGGCGCTCAGGAAGTGAAGGGAGCAGGGAGCAGTCTTAGAGCCTCGGTGCAGCGGGATTTATGAGGATCGTCATGTACCAGCACATCGGTATCTCCGCCTGCTCCGCCGAGGGTGCAGCTCTCTGCTATCGGACCATTTGCGTGGAAGGCGCACAGCTTCTCGGCCCGCATGCGCATCCCGAGGTCTCGATGCACACCCCCTCCTTCGCCGATTACGTGAAATGTCTGGACGGTAACGATTGGCAGGGCGTGGCTGATCTGATGCTCTCCTCCGCCGACAAGCTCGCTAGAATTGGTGCGGATTTCCTGATCTGCCCCGACAACACCCTTCACCAGGCGCTTCCTTATATTGAGCCGCAATCACCGTTGCCATGGCTCCACATCGCCGACGCCGTCACCGCACAGGCAGTCCGACGCGGCTTCCGCTGCCTCGGCCTGCTCGGAACGCGTTGGCTGGTCGAAAGCGCGGTTTATCCGGAAAAGCTCAAGGCGCGTGGACTGGAGTGTGTGCGTCCGAGCACAGCCGAACGTGATGAAATCAATCGCATTATCATGGATGAGTTGGTCTGCGGCGTCTTCAAGCCCGAGGCGGTCGCCTACCATCAGCGCGTTATCGAACGGATGAAGGATTCGGGCTGCGATGGCGTCATCCTCGGCTGCACCGAAATTCCACTGATCATCAACGATTCGAATTCCCCGTTGCCGACGCTCGATTCGACACGGCTACTTGCGCAGGCGGCCCTGCGCCAGGCGGTGCACGGCACAGCCACTTCGGGCAATTCCCCCGGAAGATCTTAGCCGTCGACCAGCAGCATGCTCGATCTCCCCTACCGGACCATGCCCTTCGCGCGGTTGGCCGATGATGAGACGCAACTCTTAGCAAGCTCGGAGGCGCTCGTCGCCGGCGATCTCGAGGCCATGGCCTGCCTCATCCGCACGCTGCCACTCTCCGGGTCTATTGCTCGCTATGGGGAAACGATCGGGAGATCTTGCTGGAGTGAGTTCTCCCAGAAGCGCCTCGATGGGGATCGGCCGGCGCAGCTGCGCAAACGCATTGGCGATAGCTGGGGCGCTGTCCGGGAAAGAATTGCCCAGGCAACCCTCTCGTCTCGATTTCTCCAGGACGTGCTGCGGCGGGCCGGAGCACCAACGGCGCATTGGGAGCCGGGCTGGCCCGAAGCATTCTCCATGTGCGCGCTGCGCCACGCCCGCGACATCAGAGCGCGGTATACCTTTCTCGACCTCGCCGTCGACAGCGGCAGGTTGGAACCAACCGGCGCCCTACTATAGCGACCCGCGTCAAGACACACGGAATGACGCGGAAGGGGAGCCTACTCTTGAACCTTATCTTCATGCTGACGAGCTGCGCGAGCACTTCGTCGATCCTGCCCTGTTCTGCTCGGCCTTACGCCGGGCGCTGTAGGCGGCGGCGAGCCTCGAGTTCAGCGCGCTCTGGGACCGGAACAAGCAAATACTTCGTATTAGCGACAGGACTCTTGTCGATCGACAGAGCAGTTCGGTAGTCACATTCATGGTGCTTCCTTCGCTTGACCATTGTTGCAGGCGAGAGTTAGCTTGCGGCTCCAATCCCGCTTAAAGCGGAACCATTGGGCCCAGCAAGAGGATCGCCACGCATGAGCGGAGAGACAGCGATCAGCGGCGGGAACCGTCAGGCAGCCCTAGACCAACTTCACGCCGATGTCCACAACCGGAACATGGCCCCGTTCTGGGCTATCGACCTCAAGAACAGGAACGACGAAGACCGCCAGGTCCGGGACGACAAGAAGGCATTGCCGTTCTTGTGGAGCTTTGCCGAAGATATCGAACAGCTTTTGTATCGGTCTGCGGAGCTGATCACGACGGAGTCCTCTGAGCGCCGATCACTCATCCTGGTGAATCCGGGCTTGGCGCCGCGGCGGGCCACTGTGACCACGATGTACACGGCCTACCGCCTCAACGATCCGCGCGAAATCATGCCACCTCATCGCCATTCTCCGAATGCGATCCGGTTCGGGCTGACAGGCCGTCAGAATTTCACCGGGGTTGAAGGCGAGAACATCGTGTTCGGGCCGGGCGACATGGTGCTGACACCGCACGACACCTGGCACAATCACGGCAACCAGGGGAACGATCCGGCGATCAACCTCTCGGTCCTCGACCTGCCGCTCGTCGAGCAATTGAACGCCATCTACTTCGAGCACGACTATCACGAGGCGGAAAAAGGCGAGCGCATGAAGAAGCAGGTCCAGTCGGAGCGCTTCCCGCCGGACTATTCGCAGCTGGTCTATGGCGCGGGCGGGCTGGTTCCCCGCTTCCTCTCGCATAAGCGCGGCACGGGCGCCGCGTCGCCAATGTACGTCTATCGCTACGACATGATGCGCGCGCTGCTCGAACAATTTCGAGACTGGGATGGCGATCCATATGAGGCGCTGAGCATCGAGTATGTGGACCCGACTACCGGGGGGCCGATCTTCAAAACCATGACGTTCTTCATGCAAATGTTGCGCCCTGGCGAACGGACATTGCCGCTCAGGCAAAATGCGAGCCTTCTAATCGCGCCATTCGAGGGAAAGGGGTCTTCAATTGTCGGAGGACAGCGGTTCGATTGGGCGCCGTTCGACACCTTGGCGGTGCCGGGTGGAACCTGGTGTGAGCACGCCAACGGGTCCGACCGGGAGCCGGCTGTTTTGTTCGTCGCATCGGACGAACCGACCTTGAAGGTGCTGGCCCTCTACCAGAGGCACGGCAGAACCGACACAGGCGAGATCGTGCGGTTGGGGTAGGGCGTGGCGCGCGCCGGCAATTGTAGGCTTGTCTCGCATATCGACTGCCCTGGTGGCGGTCAGGTATGGGTCGAGGGGACGACGCTATTCATCGGGCATATGCGTCAGCCAAGCGGCACGTCGATATACGATGTGCAAGATCCCCGCAAGCCGCGGTTGCTGTCGCGGCTGGAGCTGCCTCCAGGCTGGCATTCGCACAAGGTGCGTGTGGCAAACGACATCATGCTGGTCAACCATGAGCGTCTCGGAGCGGACGAGACACCGGGGTTCGGCGGTGGTGTTGGGATCTACGACGTCTCCAACCCGGCCAACCCGCGCGCCATCGCCAAGTGGCGCACCGCCGGCAGGGGCGTTCATCGCTATGATTTCGACGGCCGGTACGCGTATATCTCGCCAACCGCGGAGGGCTATGTCGGCAACATCATGATGATTTTGGACCTCAAACATCCGGAACAACCGGAAGAGGTCGGACGGTGGTGGATCCCTGGGCAGTGGAAGGCCGGCGGCGAACCCTATCCCTGGGACGACTGGACGCCACCGCGCTGCCATCACCCGCTGCGCCTGGGCGATCGTCTTTATGTGAGCTACTGGCATCACGGATTTTACATCCTCGACATCGCGGAGATGTCGAGGCCAAGAGTGATCAGCGCGGTGAACACCTCGACCGTCTATCCGCACCCCACCCATACCTGTCTGCCGATCGCGGCACCGATGAAGGGTCGCAAGATCATGGTCGTGGCGGATGAAGACGTCGCGAAGCTCTGGCCCGCTCCGCCGGCCTTCACCTGGATCTACGATATTAGCGATGAGCGGGCGCCCGTCTCGATCGCCACCTGGCAGGTTGAGGACCTTGATCCGGACGGCCAGCCGCAGCCGCCTATGATGGGTTGCCACCAGCCCTCCGAGCGCTTTTGCGGGTCGATCATTCCGTTTGCCTGGTTTGCTAAAGGGCTGCGCATTCTCGACATCAGGAATCCCTATGCGCCACGAGAAATCGGGTTCTTTGAGCCCGATCCTCCGGAAGGGTCTCAACTCGTATCCTCGAACGACGTTACGATAGACGGGCGCGGGTTGATTTACCTGATCGACCGTCAGCGCGGCGTGGACATCGTCGAGACATCGGTGTGGTGAATTCAATGAATGACGCCATCCGGCCAATCGGAAAGAAGAACCCTAATCTGCCCTTCCACCCGGCGGTTCGCGCGGGCGACTACATCTTCGTCTCCGGACAGGTGGCGAAGGACGAAAGCGGAAACATGTGCATCGGCAACATCGAGGAGGAGACCCGCGGGACTCTTGAGGCAGTGCGGCGGGTGCTGAAGGAGGCGGGAGCCGATCTTTCCGACGTCGTGCGCATGACCGTCTTTCTCGAAGATGCCAGAGACTTCGGCCGCTACAACCGCGTCTTCGCCGAGTATTTCCCGAACGGCGGCCTTGCTCGCACCACGGTTGAAGCACGCGCCGCGATCAGCTGCAAGATCGAGATCGATGCCATCGCCTACAAGCCGCTGGCACGCTAGTGTCAAGAGAGGGCAACATGATTCGACTCCTCGGCCGCGCCACCTCTGGAAACGTGCAGAAAGTTGTTTTTCTGCTGGAGGAGATGGGGCTGCCATATCGGCGGGAGGATTACGGGAGGCAGTTCAACAATACGGGTGGCGAGTATCTGAGGCTTAATCCGAGCGGTAAGGTGCCCACGCTGGTGGACGGCGAGACGGTGATCTGGGAATCGAATACGATCCTGCGTTATCTCGCCGCCAAGAACGGCAGTCCGCTCTATCCCTCCGATCCAGAGAAGCGCAGCCATGTCGAGCGCTGGATGGACTGGCTGTTGGCCAGCTTGAACGCTCCCTATGTAGGCATTTTCAAGGAAGCCAAGAAGGCGCCGGCCGAGCGGGCTGGAAGCTGGACCGCGGACGCGAAAGAGCTGGCCACCCAGCTGCAACTGCTCGACGGGCAACTGGCGAAACAGCCATATTTGGCGGGCAGCGAATTCAGCATCGCAGATGTGGCCTTGGCACCCATCGTCGCGCGCTGCCTCGATTTTCCGGTCGACTTACCCGCGTTACCACATCTCAAAGCATGGAGGGAGAGGATCGCGGCGCGCCCAGCATTTCGCAGGGCCACGGCCGCCTGAGCCAATCGGAGCGAATAGGAAGGAAAGGTTACGGACATGAAAGCAGCCGTCGTCGGTCTCGGCACGATGGGCCCGGGCCTGGCCGCCACGCTCGCGCGCGGCGGAATGGAGATCTACGCCTTCGATGTGAGCGCGGAGCAGCGTGCGAAATCACTTGGGCTGATGCAGCAGGCAATGGGAGTGCTCAGCGCGCTCGCCGTGCCGGACAAGAGCAGGGGTCAAACGCCAAAGGTCGTCGAAACTCTCGCGGAATGTTGCAAGGGCGCCGAACTTGTCGTCGAGACGGTTCCCGAGAAGCTTGACGTGAAGGCGGCGGTGTTTAAGGAAATCGACGGACTCGTCGCCAAAAATTGCGTGATTGCCTCCAACACCTCCGGAATTCCGATCACCAAGCTGCAAGCCAATGTCTCGAATCCCGGCCGCGTGGTCGGCATGCACTGGTCCAATCCGGCGCATGTGATCCCGATGATCGAGGTTATCGCCGGCAAGGATACCACGCCTGAGACCGTCCGGTGGATGTGCGAGACAATCAAGGATCTGCATTTGTTGCCAGTGGTTGTGCAAAAAGATGTGCCCGGGTTCGTGGAGAACCGGATTCTCTATGCGTTACTGCGCGAATGCGTTGATTTGGTCGAGCAGGGGGTCATCGACGCGGAAGGCTTGGATACCTGCGTCTCTTGGGGCATCGGCTATAAGCTGTCCGTCATTGGGCCGATGGCTTTGCTCGACATGGCCGGGCTCGACATCTATCAAGCGGTCGGAAGCTATCTGAACAAAGATTTGTGCAATCGCGCGGATGTCGCGAAGTACGTCACCGAGCGCACGGCCGGCGGGAAGCTTGGAATGAAGTCCGGCGGTGGCATCTTCAGTTATACCCCCGAACAGGTGAACGAATTGCGCATGCAGCGCGCGAAGAAACTGGTGGCGGTGCGCAAAGCGCTTGAATCGTGAGTGCCGTCGAATCCGGCGGCGGACGGAAGGATCCGGATCGGCGGCCAGTCTCGGCCGTCGGATATGAGAGCAGAAGCAAGGGAGGTAAGAAACAAATGCAAGGTCGATCGCTACTAAGGCTCCTGCCAGCGGCCATGATTCTTGCCGGCGCGCTCTCCGTCGCGTCGGCCGGGCATTCCGCCGAGGTGAAGAGCATCGCCATACTGGTGCCGGAGGCCGGCACGGATTACGGCTGGAACCAGCAGGGCGTGGAAGCCGCCCGCGAGGTTGCGAAAAAGTACAATCTCGAGTTCATGCCGGCCGAAGGTCTGGGCTATGGCGATGTGCATCCGACATTGCGAGAGCTCGCTGCCGACGGCGCTAGCCTGATGATTGCACATGCCTCGGGCTACAATACCGCTGCGCCCGAAGTTGCCGAGGAAACCAAGGTTCCCGTGGCGATCGTCGATCGGCCGGACGCCATGAAGCCCGGACTGATCGCCGACTACACCCTGTCAGGACATGAGGGCGCCTATCTCGCCGGCATGCTCGCCGCAAAGATGAGCAAGACCGGCAGCGTGGGAATTGTCGTCTCGGGCGAGCCACCGTCCTGGAATTCGCAATCGGCTGCCTTCGCCCAAGGTGCCAAGGCAACCAAGGGAGACATCAAGATCGTATACGCCGTGATCGGTCCGGCCGCTTACGCCGATGCGGCGGGCGGCAAGCGCGTTACGGAATCGGTGATTGCGGCTGGGGCCGACGTGATCTTCGGCCAGGGCGACGGTTCGTCCTTCGGCATGATTGAGGCGGTAGAAAACTCCAAGGCGCCCGGCGGCGGCGAGGTCTGGTTCATCGACGTAATCGGCGACAAGACCTCCATCGACAAGGGCCACTTGCTGTCCTCGGTCGTGTGGAACATGGTGCCGGTCTATAGCCAGATGATCGAGGATCTAAAGGCGGACACGTTCGGAACGAAAGGCTACGCCATCAGCCTCAAGGACGACTCGGTGCAGCTGCTGAAGACCAAGCACATTCCAGACGATATCTGGAGCGAGGTCATGGCGGTGCGCCAGCAGATTCTGGACGGGAGCCTGAGCGTCACCCCGATCTGGGACGCCGCGGAGGTTCGCCCGCTCATGACTTCCGTAGAAGCGCCGAAGGAATAGCGGGACTGTAGACGAGACGAGCGATCCCGGGGCCGCGACTTCAGGCTCCGGGATCAGTTTGTTCAGGCTCAAGCTCATGTCCGAAGCATCGACCCCCGCAATCTCGCTGAAGGGCGTGACCAAGCGATTTCCCGGCGTGGTGGCGAACGACGCCATCACGCTCGACTTTTTTTCGGGCGAAATTCACGCGCTGCTCGGCGAGAACGGAGCCGGCAAGTCGACGCTGATAGGCCTTCTGGCTGGCATGCAGCAACCCGACGAGGGGAGCTTTGAGTTGTTCGGCAGGCCGGCGCGCATCCTAAGCCCGCGTGATTCACTCGATCGGGGGATCGGTACAGTTTTTCAGCACGTGCTCCTGGTGCCAAGCCTGTCGGTGCTTGAGAACCTCATGCTGGGAGGCAGTTGGTGGCGGCCGCTCGGCCGCGAAGGCGCCCTCAGGACGTTCGGTGAGCTCGCCGCAATGCTCGGCGTGACGATCGATCCCGATGCACCGGTCGGCCGTCTCGAGTTGGGCCAGCAGCAGCAGGTCGAGATAATCCGCGCGCTCTGGCGGGACGCCAAGGTCCTTATCCTGGATGAGCCGACTTCCATGCTGACGCCCCAGGGGGTGGAGGATTTGGGGCGTGTGATGAGGCGTCTGAAGGAAGGCGGGGTCGCAGTGATCTTTATCACGCATAAATTGCGGGAAGCCTATGCATTCGGCGACCGTATCTCGGTCCTGCGCCTGGGCAGGCTGGTCGGCGCAGTGCCGCCCGAACGATTGGAGCGGATGAGCGAATTGGAGGTCACGGACGAGGTCATCCGGCTCATGTTCGGCCAGGATAAATCCTATGGCGACATGGCTGAGACGCTGCTCGGGCGTGGTCATCGCGGACGCTTGAATCCGGTGAATCGCAGTGGCCGCCCGCTGCTTGAGCTGGTCGACGTCTCGACAGCCGCCGAAATGGGCGAATGTGCCCTGAAGAGCCTGTCGCTGGCGCTTTGGCCGGGCGAGGTCGTGGGTATCGCGGGGGTGGACGGAAACGGACAGAAGCACCTGGCCGAAGTGCTGGCAGGCCAGCGGCCCGTGGCAAGCGGCCGGATGCTGATCGAGGAGGTAGACGTCACGACAGAGGGTGTAGGTGCGAGGCGAAGGCGCGGCCTCAGCTACATTACCGACGAACGGCTGGGCGAAGGGACGGTCAGCAGCATGTCGGTGGCTACGAACCTGGTCCTGAAGGAAGTCGGCCGCCCGCCTTTGTGGCGGAGCGGCGTGACCCTTTGGGAGCGGATACATGAAAGCGCGCGCGAGCAGATCGTCCGCCACGACATTCGCACGCCCTCCGAGCGCACTCCGCTTGGCCGCTTGTCGGGCGGCAACATCCAGAAGGTGCTGCTGGCGCGCGAGCTGGGAGAGGCGATGCGGATTGCGGTCTTCAACAAGCCGACCTATGGACTCGATCTGCAGAACACCAACCTCGCCCGGCAGCGCATCCGGGAAAGCGCCGCGCGCGGCATGGCAACCCTGGTGATCTCCACCGAGCTCGATGAGCTGTTTGAACTGGCGGACCGGATCGCGGTGATGTTCCAGGGCCGCCTGGTCGGCATCGTCGAGAATTCGGGGGAGGACGAGGAACGAATCGGCCGCATGATGACCGGAGCGGCCGCATGAGTGCGGAGGGTCTGCCGGCCGCCGTACTGCGCGTTGGCCTGCCGATCCTTCTGGCGTTCGCGGCGGGGGCGCTGATCCTCTTAGCGCTCGGCAAGAACCCGCTCGACTATTACGCATTCGTCTTCCGGCGCGGTCTTCTCAGCTGGGCTGGACTTCAGGAGACGATCACCCGCTCCGCGCCGCTGCTGCTGATCGCCGCCGGCCTGATCGTTGCCTTTCGGGCGGGCATCTGGAATCTCGGCGTGGACGGGCAATTCCTGCTGGCGGCCGTGGTTTGCGCGGCCGTGGCGCCATGGCTGATCGGGTTCCTACCGCGCTGGTTGACGCTGGTCTCGTCCCTGATCGTCGCTGCGCTGGTTGGGGCCAGTTGGTCGCTGGTCCCCGCGCTCCTGAAAGCGCGATATGGGGTTAACGAGATCATCACCACGCTGATGATGTCGTTCCTGGGCATCTCCTTGGCGAATGTGCTGATCAAAGCCGCCTTCTGGGATCCGGCTACAACCGTGCCACAAACGCGGACGCTGCCGGTGGCCTCGCGGCTCCCAAGACTGTTCGACACGACGATTCATTTCGGCATCGTCATAGCGGTCGTGGCCATCCTATTCGTGCACTTTGTCATGACTCGAACCGCATTCGGACTGAAGCTGCGGATTGTGGGAGCCAATCCCCACGCGGCCGTACATGCGGGCCTGCCCATGGCGCCCCTGACCTTTGCCACCTTTGCGCTCTCCGCAGCGCTCATTGGCATGGGCGGCGCGATCGAGATCCTCGGCGTGCATGGAACGGTCAGAGCCGACTGGAATCCGGCTTACGGGCTGCTGGTCATCCCTCTGGTCTTCCTTGCGCGGTTCAACGGGCTGGGTTCGATTGTCTTCGTCCTGTTCTTCGCCGCCTTGCAGATCGGCGGCGAAAGCGCAGCGCGCAGGCTCGACGTGCCACACTATTACGTGCTGCTCCTCGTATCGCTGGTCCTGCTGTTCCTGGCGATCGTCGAGTATCTAGACCAGCAGAGTAGCAGGCGCAGGGTCGCCGCATAGGATCGGTGCCATGGAGGCGCTACTCACTTCCACCTTCTTGACCGCGCTGCTCTATGGGGTGGTGACCGCCGGCCTGCCGCTTTTGCTTGCCGGGCTCGGCGAGCAGATTTCCGAGAAGGCGGGCGTGCTGAATATCGGCATCGAAGGCATGATGCTGGCCGGCGCCTATGCGGGATTTGCCGTGGCCCTCGGTGCCCACTCGCTCTGGCTCGGCTTCATGGCGGGCGCACTTGCGGGCGCCGCGGTAGCATCCCTGATGGCGCTGTTCTGTATCCGTTACGGCATGAACCAGATCGTCATCGGCATAGCACTGACGCTGGGCGCCGAAGGGCTGACTGCGCTGCTGCATCATTTCCAGTTCGCCCGCACGCGGCCAAGCCTCGGCAAAGCGCCGGATTTTTCCATTCCATTGCTGAGCGACATACCGGTGCTCGGTTCGGCGCTGTTCACACACAACCCGGTCGTCTATCTGGGCGTGGCGCTGGTGCCGGCGCTTGCTTGGCTCTTCAAGCACAGCGCGGTCGGGCTCAACCTTCAGGCCGCCGGCGACAAGCCCGGAGCCCTCGACGCTTCCGGAGTCTCGGTGACGATGACCCGGACCGGAGCGGTGCTCGCCACCGGTGCGTTTGCGGGCCTCGGAGGCGCCTACATGTCGGAGGTCGGCGCGGGCTTGTTCGTGCCCTTCATGACCGGAGGCGCCGGATTTATCGGGATCGTGCTTGCGATGCTCGCGCGCGGCCGGCCGCTCTGGGTACTTTACGGCGCGTTGCTGTTCGGCGTCAGCCTGGCGCTGACCACCGCCTTGCAGATCGGCGGATTCAACATACCCACGGACGTGGTGCAGATGCTGCCCTTCTTCATGGTTATGCTGGTTCTGGTGATATTCGCGCGCCACAGCGTATTGCCGCCCGCATTGGGCCTGCCCTATGTACGCGGCGAGCGGTAGGATGAGTGGAACGGGGAGGATCAGAGATGACGGATACGAAGATATTTCTGCTCGATGGTGGAACTCTGGTGATCGACGGCTTCCACGCCTTCTGGAATCGCGGGCCGGGAGGCGAGCACCGGTTTCCCTGCTACGCGGTGTTGGTGGAGCACAAGGACGGCCACTATCTCTATGACACTGGCTACGACTACGATCATGTGATGCGCGTGCTCCCGTTCGAAAAGCCGATCCAGTCGAAGGAGCAAACGATTCCCGGAGCTTTGGCGCAGATCGGGCTAAAGCCAGACGACATCGATTACGTCATCAACTCCCACTACCATTTCGATCACTGCGGCGGGAACAAGCACTGCACCAGCGCCTGCACGATCTGCCATACGAAAGAGCTGGAAGTGGCCTTCAACTGTCAGCCGTTCGAGCATCTGGGTTACAGCGACCTCACCTTCGCGCCCGATCGGGCTAGGACCGCGGGCAAGACGCTTCCGCCCGAGCCGGCCCTCGACATGTATACACCGAAATTCGAAACCTTGACTGGTGACCAGGAGATCGCGAAGGGACTATGGCTGTTCGAGACCCCCGGGCACACCGCCGGCCACTACTCGATGCTGGTCGAGTTAAAAGGTCGCCGGCCGATGCTCTTTACCGGTGACGCCTGCTACAGCAAGAAGAACATGGACATGAATTGCATCTCCTCCTTCCACCTGGACCCGGTGGCGAGCCTGAAATCGATGCACCGGATAAAGGAGTTGGCGGAGAAGCATGACGCCGAGGTCTTCTACTCCCACGATCCAGAGAGCTGGACCGACTACGTCAAGGCGCCCGGCTTCTACGCCTGATCGGCCGGGCACGAGGTGGGGCGCAGTGTCAGATCACACGCCCACGCCCCTGCCCTACCAGCGCACCATGCCGGCGTCGGAAACGAGGGTCTGCCCGGTGATCCAATGCGCTTCTTCCGACGCCAGGAAGGCCACGGCCGGGACAATGTCATTCGGCTTGCCGACGCCCTTGATTGCCTGAAGCATTTCGACGAAGCCGAACGCCTCCTTGTGCGGACTGGCCTGTACGCCTTCGGTGTCGGTAAGACCCGGCGCAACGCAGTTGACCGTGATCCGGTAGGCGCCGAGTTCGGTCGCGAGTGCACGCGTGAAGGTCATGACGCCTCCCTTCGAGGCGACATAGTGCGCCATGTTCGGCGTGCCGGCGAAGATCGAATTCGAGCAGATATTGACGATTCGCCCATAGCCGTTCTGGCGCATCAGATCGGACCCTGCCCGGCACATCAGATAGAGCCCGTCGAGATTGACGCGCATGATGCGCCGCCACTCCGCAAAGGTCAGTTCATCCCATTTAACGAAGGGTACGATGGCGGCGGCATTCACTTGCACATCGAGCTTATCTGCCTTCCTGGTAACCTCCTTGTGCAGGGCGGCCACCTGTTCAGGGTCGCCGATGTCGCAGGTCACCGCGAAAGAGGTACCGCCACAGGCTTTGGCCGCAGCTGCGGCTCCTTTTGCGTTCTGGTCCACCGCGACGACGATCGCACCTTCCGCGCCGAGGCGCTCGGCGATCGCCCGCCCAATCCCCTGCGCCGCACCCGACACGATCGCGACGCGGCCCTCGAACCGCTTGATCATCCTAACCTCCCTCTGACGCAGCGATAGCTGTCAGCGCCGCTTCCACACCCGCCGACACATCGACCTTCTTCCCGAGACGCCTCAGCGCACCACCCAGCGCCGTAAGCGCCACTGTCGCATAGATCGGCTCGGCCACCGGCCCCATGTGCCCGATGCGGATCAGTTTGCCGGCGGTTTCATTGCGTCCCCTCGAGAAGACCACGCCGTAGAGCTGTCGTGCCGCAGCCAGCCAGTCTCTATCGTCGACGTCTTCGGGGACCTTGACCGCAGTGCAGGTCGGAGCGGCGATCGATTCGCGCGCTGCCCAAAGCCGCAGGCCCATCGCCTTGATGCCGGCACGACAGGCTGCCGAGGTGAGCGCATGGCGAGCCCAGACTTTCTTCGGGCCTTCGTCTAGATACTGGTCCATGGTGCCGTCCAGACCGTTGATCTCGGAAACCGAGGGCGTGAAGGGGAAGGGCTTCTCACGGTGCCACGCCTCGCGCCAGTCCAGCAGTGACAGGATCGAGTCTCGTGGTGCCTTCGGATTCTTTTCCATATGCGCCCAGGCTCGCTTGTTAACGGCGATGAGCGTCAGACCCGGCGGTCCGCCGAGGCATTTTCCGGGACCAGTCACGAAGACATCCGCCAAGCAGTCTTCGGGGTGGATGTCCATCCCGGCGAAAGAGGAGACCGCGTCGACCAGCATCAGGGCGTTATGCGCGCGGCAGATGCGGCCGATCTCCACCACAGGGTTGAGGGTGCCCGATGGTGTATCATGATGGACGACCGAGACTATGGCGATGTCCGGCCGCTTCCTGAAAGCGGCCTCCACCGCGGCGGGGTCGATCGCCTCGTTGTACGGGACCTCAATTTCCAATAGCTCCTTGTTGTAGCGCGCGGACCAGTAACCGAAGCCTTTGCCATAGACTCCGGAAGCGAGATTCAGCACTACGTCATCGGGACCAATCATCGAGGCGGCAGCAGCTTCGAGGCCCGGCGCAGGCTCGCAGTGAAGGACCAAGGCCGGATCGGGTGCGTGAAGGGCCTCCGTGACTTTGCGGACTGTCGTCTCGTAGAACTCCTGAAAGTAGCTGTCGAAGTCGTAATAGACCGGGCGCGACATGGCGCGCAGGACGCGTGGATAGCAAGCGACCGGCCCAGCGGAGAGGGTAACGACGGGCTCCTTGACGCTGATCGGGGACATGGAATGCCTCCTGACTAAGCTGTCGACGATCGTCATTATTCCGCAGAGCAACCAGTGAAGACTACTGCGAACCACAGGAGGCCGGCTGAAAATCAACATGGTAGTCGCCTTCGACGATCTCATAGTTGGGGGTGGAACGGCGGGCACCGTCCTCGCGGCCCGATTGAGCGAGGATCGCGGACGCAGCGTCGGTCTGCTCGAGGCTGGCGGAGCGGCTACAGACGATCCCGATATTGCCGATCCTTTGAAATGGCCGGAGCTGCAGGGACGTTCGATAGACTGGCGCTATCGGACAGTGCCTCAATCAGGCACCGCCGGGCGCAGCCATGCATGGCCCCGTGGCCGCGTGCTCGGAGGCTCCTCGGCGATCAACGCCATGGCGCATGTACGCGGGCATGCGAGTGACTTCGACAAATGGGGTATTCCCGGCTGGCGCTTCGACGATCTGTTTCCATATTTCCTTAGGAGCGAGACTTGGACGGGGGCACCCTCGGCCTGGCACGGCACGGGCGGGCCGGTGCATCTAATTCAGCCCGATCCTCCGCATCCTCTTGTCTGCGCCTTCCACGAGGCCGCGCAGGCGCATGGCCTTCCGGCCATTTCCGATCACAACGGCCCAGAGATGGCCGGGGCTACTGTGAACACCCTCACCATCAAGGACGGGCGGCGCCAGACGACAGCGGACGCCTATCTCACGCCGGAAGTGCTGGCGCGCACGAATCTTATCGTGCGTCTGAATGCCGAGGTGCGGCATCTCGACTTCGAGGGATCGCGGTGTTGCGGTGTGAGGCTCATCGGAGGGGAATGCCTTCGCGCCGAGCGAGTCATCCTGGCTGCCGGGGCGATCGGCTCGCCGGTTCTGCTCCTCCGCAGTGGGATCGGCGCCGCCGAGGAATTGGAGGCGATCGGGATCAAGCCACGCCTCGACTTGCCTGATGTCGGGCGCAATCTCCAGGACCATCTGCTGTCGGGCGGCAATCTGTATCGAGCTCGCCGACCGGTGCCGGCGTCGCGCTATCAGCACTCGGAATCGCTGCTCTATCTCGAGCATGGCGCGGGCATTGCGCCGGAACTGATCGTAGCTTGCGTAGCCGCTCCGGTGACAACAGAGGTGTTTGATTCCCTGGACGTAGCGCTGCCGCGCTTCGGCGAGGGATACACTTTGATGTTCGGCTTCACCCATCCGGCAAGCCGCGGAGCGGTGTCAGTTGCCAGTGCCGACCCGAGGATGCCGCCCCAGATCGATCCGCGGTATTTGAACGAGGCGCGGGACCGGGAACTGTATCTGGCGGCGATGGATTGGGCGCAGACCCTGGGCAGCTCCCGCGGCTTCGACACTTGGCGCGCCGAAGAGATCCTCCCCGGTGGCGAATGCACCACTCGGAAGCGACGTCTGGCATTTCTCGGCAGGGCGGCCTACACCCACCATCATCCCGTGGGCACTTGCCGTATGGGGACGGATGGCGAAGCGGTTGTAGATCCTGCCCTCAGGGTATCCGGAGTGGCTAATCTACATGTGGTCGATGCGTCGGTCTTTCCGGCCATCACCACGGGACCGGTGAACGCGGCCGTGATCGCACTGGCCGAGCGCGCCAGCGACCTGTTACTGGGCCGCATTCCCCTCGCGGCGACACGGCCGAAGGTCAAGTAACGGCTATTCCCCTGCCCGACTTGTGGATGGGCCGGCCAGCGCTGCCGATCGCCATCCCGTGATTTCATACGACAATCAACCTCGGAAGGTCATGCACCGAGAGCTTTCGACATATCCGCTGTTCTCGTAATCCCAGCCTCCTCATCGACCCTCTGCCGGTGCACGCATTGCAGGCTGTAGTGGGATTCCCAATAAGTATTTCACTGCAGTGAGTCTAGAGCCGCCGGTACAAGAGGCGGAGGAGCCCCGCTGGCCGCCCTACTCGGCGGCTTTGCCTGAATGTCCGAGCCCAAGCGCAACGGCGGCCTTGCGCCGTTCCGCCAGAAACTGTTCCCGGTAGTGCCCTTTGGGTTGCTCGTAGAAGCCGGTCCGCGCGAGCGTGTAAGCGCCCCTCTGGTGCAGGTCGGCAAGCCCTTCCGCCATTTTTAGCGCCAGGAGATTCGGATTGACGATGGTGACCCCGCCGGTATCGCCCGTCTTCATCAAATGACGCTGGTAGCAGCCGGCTACGATGGTGCAACCCATGATGATGGTTTCGGCGCGGGTCTCCTCCAGGATCTTGCGCGACAGCTCGATGGTGTCGCGGGCAACCGCTTCGGTGTCGTGGACCATGTCCTTCACCCACCAGTTGATGCAGCGCACTCCCTTGCAGTTGCCGCCGAGGCCAGAGACCCGCACCAGGTCCTCGAGATACGGAACTGCTTTGTGATGGTCGGTCAAGATCACATAGCTGTGGCCGAAATAGGCGGCCATTTGCATCGAGGCCTCCAAGGGGCCGACGACGGGGATGTCGACCAGCTCGCGGGCGATGCGTACGCCGGGATCGTAGCAGCAGCCGATTATGGCCGCCCCGAAACCCGCCGCTTCAGACTGCATCACATGCTCGAACAGCGCCGTCTCCATCAGATGCTTGTTGTAGTAATAGTCGATGTCGGGCGGACAGCCGCGCAGATGACTGATTGTGAGCTGCGTACCTTCGCCGGCATAGGCATTGAGGGTCTCGTCGATCAGACCGTCATAGGCCGAGGTGCCGAACGGGTTGATGAAGTCAATGCGTCGCGTCATGGCTCACCTCACCAGCGGCGATGCTGCTCGTTGTTGGCCTTGAGGCCGGGTCGGTCGAACGCAAAAAGATCGAGATCGAATTCAGTTTTCTCACCGGCCAGGCTTTCGGCGATCATAAGACCCGAGATCGGACCTGCGACGTTGCCGAAAACATGCCCAGTATTCAGCACAAGCCCATTCAGCCCCGGCACCGGACCGATGATCGGCAGCGCATCGGGCGTCTGCGGCAACAGCCCGGCCCAGACCCGCTCGATGGCGAGATCGCTGATCGCGGGCATTCGCTCCGTCAAGACCGCCAGCGTAAGCGCGATGCCGGCCACGGTCGGCCGATCGTCAAGGCCTGGGAAGTCCATGGGGCAGCCAAGCAGGATCCGGCCATCCTTGCGCTGCGCCACGAGTTCGAGAAACTCAATCCCACGAAGGCGCGCCTCAAGTGGGTGCGTCGTACCTGCCTCGCTATAGCCGGGAAGATCACGGATGAAGGCATATTGCTTTAGCGCGGTCGGGCCGTACAGCAGCGGCTCGAAACGGAACGGAGCGGGCTCGGTTTCGGCCACCTGCAGCCGCATCGCGGCGATAGGCACTCGCAGTCCAAGCGGCTCCAGGAGTTTCGCTGTCCACACCCCGGTGGCCAGCACCACGGTTCCGCCCTGGAACGTCTCGGTCCCGGCGCCGACACCGATCACCCGTCCCTTATCCACCAGCAGGCGATCGACCTGAACTCCCTGCCGCAGGATTGCGCCGGCCTGTTCGGCCCCGCGCACCAACGCCTCGACCACGGCCCTGGTGTCCTGATGTGCGTCGAGGGGGTTGAAGGTCGCGCCAAGCACGTGGGGTACAAGACCCGAACACCGCTCCCGCGCCTCGGTGGCGTCGATCAGCTGCATTGGCAATCCCGCCGCCCGCCGCTCGGCGACAAAGCTTTCCATGAGCGGCCTTTGCCCCTCGTCGAAATAGCAGATCATTCCGCCGCAACGCCGCAGTCCGAAGTCACCTAACTCCTCGTCCAGCCGATCGGAAAGCCTGCGCCCTGCCATGGCCAGCGCCATCTGCAGTCCGGCCTTGCGCGTGTGCAGCCATTGGAAGCCGGGATTGCGGCCCGATGCACCCCAGGCCCAGGCCCGTCCTTCCAAGAGCACCGGCTTGACGCCCCGTCGTGCCAGAAAATAGGCGGTTGCTGCGCCGACGATGCCGCCGCCAACGACGATGGCGTCGACGGCCTTCGTCACCTGCTTCCTCCCGGGTCAGGCTCGAGCCAGTCCTTCAGATGAAATGAACTGCGGGTATCGATGCAGACCCGTTTCCAGCTCAGATACTCTTCGACCCCCGCCATGCCCAGCTCCCGTCCGATGCCCGAAAGGTGACGGCCGCCGAAGGAGGTCTCGACATGACGGATGTAATGGGTGTTGATCCAAATGTCGGCGACGTCGAGGCGTCGGGCCAGCCGCAGCGCGCGCGAGATGTCTTGCGTCCAGATCGAGCCGCCGAGGCCATAACGCGTGTTGTTGGCGAGAGCCAAGGCCTCTTCCTCCCCGTCGAAGCAGTGCACCGCCAGCACCGGTCCGAAGACCTCCTCGCGCGCCACGCGCCCCGCGGGCGGCAGATCGGTCAAGACCGTCGGCTCGAGGTAGAGCGACCGGCCGGGTTCGGCCGGCAGCCCACCAATCACCGGCCGGGCGCCTTCTTCCAGACCCCACCGAATGTATTGGATGGTCTTGTCGTATTGGCGGCGCGAGGCCATCGGCCCGACCAGCACCGAGGGATCAAGCGGATCGCCAATGGTCAGCCGCTTCGAACGCCGAACCACGCCCTCGACGACGGCGCTGTGAATCGAGCGATGGACGATCAGACGCGTGCAGGCGGTGCAGGACTGTCCCGCATACATGAAAGCGCCGAAAGTCACCGCATCGAGACAGCGCTCGAGATCGGCGTCGGGAAAGATGAGCGCGGGCAGCTTGCCGCCGCATTCCAGCGAGACCTTGACGAGCCGATCGGCGGCGCGACGCATGATGGCGATTCCGGTCGCGGTCGAGCCGGTGAAGGAGATCTGGTCCAAGCCTGGCGAAGCCACGAGCGCCTCGCCGGTCGCACCCGCCCCATGCACGAGATTGACCACACCCGACGGAAAGGCTCCGCAATCATGCACTGCTTCGATGAGGGCCGCGGTCGAGGCCGGGGTGATCTCGGAGGACTTCACCACCACCGCGCATCCAGCGGCCAGCGCCGCCCCCAGCTTGCGCACGCCGAGGTCCACCGGATCGTTCCAGGGGATGATCAGAGCGGCCACTCCGATGGGCTCGGGCAGCTCCATGTCCCAAAGCTCGGGCAGCGTGGCTCCGGTCACGCGCCCTTCGAGCATGCGAGCGGCGCCCGCGTAGTAGCGCAGCTTGTCCACCGCGCCTTCGACCTCGCGTGCACGATTGACGCGCACGGGCTTGCCCATCTCGCGCGCGATCAGCTCGCTCACGAGGTCGGTTCGGCGTTCGAGGAGGTCAGACAGCGCCAGGAGCGCCCGCGCCCGATCGGCGCCCTTCCGCCAGCGCCAGTCGCCGTCATCGAAGGCGCGACGCGCCGCTGCCACCGCTGCCGCGACCTCCTCTGGCCCGCTCACCGGGGCGGTGGCGAGCACCGCGCCTGTCGCGGGATTGATGCTCTCGAAGCGGGCGCCGGGGCCCTCGAGCCACCTGCCGTCAATGTAATTGCGGATAGCCAGAGGCACGCCGGCCTCCTCTTTTGCTTTCACTGCGTCTTTGGGTTCACTGCGTCGCCTCGCGAATTGTCTCCGCCACCTGGTCCAGCGCCTCCATCAACTGGCCGGCCTCGATGACAAGCGGTGGAGACAGCTTCACCACATTGTCCTGATGGCCGCCCCGGCCGACGATGACGCTCCGCTCACGCAATCGGCGTTGGACGTCCTTCGCCAGATCGGCGCTCGGACGGCCGAAGCGATCCATCAACTCAATGCCGAACCACAATCCGATGCCTCGCAGTTCGGCCACCGAGCGCAAGTTACCCAAGGACTGGCGCAGCCGCTTGAGGGCGATCTCGCCAAGCCGGCCTGCGCGCTCAGCCAGTCGTTCCTCCTTCATCACCCCGATCGCGGCAGACGCCGCGACCAGGTTCAGATTGTTGGTGAGGAATGTCGAGGTGAAGGAGTCGGCCGGCCAAGTCATGAGTTCCGGTCGGCCGAGTACGGCGGCTACTGCCATGCCGCCGCCGATGCCCTTGCCGACCGTCATCAGGTCCGGCGTGACGTCGCTATGCTCAATCGCCCAGATGCGCCCGGTGCGCCCGCATCCGGACTGAATCTCGTCCACGATCAGAAGCGCATCGAGCCGGTCGCAGAGTTTGCGCAGGCGCGGCAGGAAATCCGCCGGAGGAATCACCACTCCGCCATTGCCCTGGATGGGTTCAATGAGGATCGCGGCGATGGGACCCGCTCCACCGGCCGGGGCGACGAGCCGCTCGATGGCTTCGATTGCCACCTCGCTTGCGTGCTCGCCCATCCGTAGAGGATAGGGAAAGGGCACGACATGCGCCTGGGACGGCACCCCCAGCGCTTGGCGATACCGCGCCTTGCCGGCGAAGCCGACGGTGCCGGCGGAGCGTCCGAAATAGCTGCCGGAAAAAGTGATGAACTCGCCCTCGGGTTTTCGGGTACGGGCGATGGCGATCGCGACCTCGTTCGCCATCGCTCCGGTGATCGCCGGCAGAATGCGGTCAAGTTCCTTGGGTGCGACCGAGGCCAGCGCCTCAAGGAACTCGGCGCGGACCCGCGAGGGATGCGCCGAGGGGCAGTGCATCAGGATTCCGGCCTGTTCGCGTACCGCCGCGACCACCTTGGGGTGGCTGTGGCCGATCGCGGCTACCGCAAAGCCGGCGTAGAGGTCGGTATAGCTGCGACCGGCGGCATCGAGGATTGTCGCGCCCTCGGCGCGTTCCCATGCTAGGGGCGGGTCTTCGGCGAAGCTGCGCAACCCCCCGCCTTCGTGACGGCGGCAGCGCTCGATGATCTCCGCGACCACCTCTTCGAGGCCGCCCCGGGAGGTTCTCACACCAACACCCTGCCATTTTCCACGATCACCTCGCCATCGATCTCGACGCGCACATCCATGATCATGCCGTCGAGATGCACCTGGCTGGTGACGGAACCTCCGTAGCCCGCCGCCGAATCGCCTAGGGCCATATGCGCGGTTCCGAGTCGCTTCTTGACTTCGGTGATCTCGCCGTCGAGGCGCGACTTCGGATTGAGGCCGATACCGAGCTCCGCAATGTTGGTGGCGTTTTCGACTCCGGCGATGTGCTGCTCCAGGGCCCTCGCCTCCGTTCCACCCTCAAAACGCACCGCCTGACCGTTTTCGACAACCCAGGTCATCGGCTGCCCGAGACGCCCGATATCGGTCATGATGTGCTCGATGACGATACGGCCCTGGGTCGTGCCCTCGAGCGGCGGCAGCGACACCTCGCCGCCGGGGAAGGCCGAGACCTCGCCCGGATTGCGGCACACGCCCGTGAGCCAGCCAACCGGCCTTCGCCCTTCGATCACCATCCTGACGTCTGTTCCCGCCGGCGAGGTGACCTGCGCGAGCTTGCCGCGTGCCAAACGGTCGCGTAGCCGTTCGGCGGTCTTGCGGATCTCCAGAAAGTCGGCGGTCATGGCGCCGTTGATCCAGCCATCCTCGTTGCAGGGCGCATTGAATACACCGCGCGCGCCCGCCTTCTTGGCCGCATTCTTCGCCTCGATGTGGTACATCGAGCGGCTGGCGGCGGCGATTACTACATTGGCGGTACGCATCGCCGCGGCGATTGGTTCGGGCGGCTCCATCCCACTTTTGTCGCGCGGCGCCATCATAGTGACGACCGGGTCACCCCCGATCGCCAAGGTCTGGGCAGCAAGGGCTTGCCAGATGGAAGGGCTGGTCCGGTCGTCGACCACGATGAGAACCGTCTCGCCCGGCTTAACCGCCATATAGTCCGCAACGACCCGATGTGCGGTGCGGGCCACCTCGATTGCAGATGTCACGCAGGCCCTCCTTTCGCAAAAGCCCGGCGGCCGATGAAGCCGGCTCGGATGCTCAACCTTGCTCTTGCCTATTGGCTGATTATAGATCATATCAAATATCTGATTTCAACGCCGCTTTGGACGGTGTGGCCGCGGGTTTCCCTTGGTCGATGTCGATGATCCGCGACAAACTCTTGCCGCCGCCGCGCTGGCCTCGGGCAGGCTTGCCCTTGCCCGCAGCTTCCGCCTGCACCGGCCGCGCGGCGCCTTCTGCCACGCCGGATGGTGCCAGCAGTGCCAACTGGTTCTGCCCGACGGCGTGCGAGCGCTTGCCTGCCAAATTCCGAGCATGGGGTGGGTTCCGCAGATGCCGCGGGATCCCCGGCGGTCTGTCGGGTGGATTGCGGAATATCTGCCGCCCTGGTTCTGGGAGCGTCACCAGCTTCGGCCGGAAGCTTGGCGTCAGCTCTGCCTTGAGGTGATGAGGCGTCTTTCCTCCGCCCTGCCGCTGCCGCCGAAATCCACCGCGGCCGCCAGCGGTGCCTGGACCAGGGAGCGCTGTGACACGCTCGTGGTCGGCGGCGGGCGAGCGGGATTGATTGCCGCGCGCCGCCTGGCCGAACTTGGCCAGAAGGTGGTGCTTCTCGAGGCGGAGCGTTTCGGTGGTGTCGCGCGCTTCCTGCCTGAGGATTCCGGCAAGGTCGAGGAGCTGAAGGCGGCCGCCCACCGCGCCGGCGCGGTCTTGCAGGAGAATACCGTCTGTCTCGGCCTTTATGACGGCGCGACGATCGCGCTTGCGCTCGCACCCAAGGGGCCGCAGATGATCGAGTTATCCGCACTCGTGGTGGCGGCAGGCGCCTATGACCGCCTTCCTGCTTTTCTCGGCAACGACCTTCCCGGCATCATCGGCGGCCGCGCCTTCCTTAGGCTTGCGGGGGCGGGCGTGTTCACCGGTCGCAATCGTATCGGGCTCTATAGCGACGCAGCCTCTGCGCCGCGACTGGTTGCGACGGCTGCGGCTCGCGGGATAAAACTGAACTGGATCGCGGGTCCTGGCGCGCTCCCGGTCACGGCAAGTCCGACTTATCCGAATGCCCGCCTACGCCGCGCCTGTGGCCGTGGACGCATCACCGCGCTCGAAATAGCGCCGGGAGGCCGTCTCGCCTGCGAATTGCTGATTATGAGTCTAAGCCAGCCGGCCTACGAACTGCAAATGCAGGCGGGCAGGCGCGCCGTGCTTGCGGGCGATCCGCCGTGCGTGCGCACGATCGGTCCAGCGCTACTGCCTCTCCTGGAGGTTGGCGAAGCGGACGGAACCGCTGGCGGTTCCGACTTCGCTCAGCGTGTCGAGGCGGCGCTTACGGCGTGGATCGCCGATCCCCAGGAGACGGCGGGCATGATCCTTGATCCGCCGCGGTTGGACGAGCCCGATCCTCGATCCATTCTGTGCCATTGCGAGGATGTCCGGGTCGCCGATTGCACTGGCGCCATTAAGGACGGATTTGCCGATATCGAGCTCTTGAAGCGCCACACCGGCGCCGGCACCGGGCCGTGCCAAGGCAAGCTTTGCCATCCCGATCTGATGGCCTGTCTCGCACGTGCAGCTCGCTCGCCCGCGCTGCCGACCCAGCGGCCCTTGTTGCGCCCCGTTCGACTCGATCAGCTGGCGGGAGCCGATGATGGCGCATGATCGAGCCGACATGGTGATCATCGGCGCCGGCATCGCCGGCCTGGCGCTCGCTTGGGAGCTGCACAAGCGTGCGCCGTGGCGCATCATCGTATTGGAGCGCCGCTTCAGCGGCTATGGCAGCTCGATGCGCAATATCGGGCGTGTGCGCGCCATGCAACTGACGCCTGAACTGACGCGCATCGCCATCGCTGCACAAGCAAAACATGCACGTTTGTCGTGGGAGCTCGGGCGCAGTACCCTCTTCTGGCGCGCGGGCTACGCGCTCGTGCTCTATGATGAGGACGAGCTGGAGCTCGCGCGCGGCGTGCGCAAGATGCTCTACGATCTGCGACTCGATGTCGATCTGGTCGAAGGCCGCCGGACCGTTGAGCGACTGCCTGTCCTTGAAGGAGGCGCCACCCCCGTCGGCGCTCTGATCCGGTCCGACGCGTTGGTCCACCACGACGCCGTGATGTTCGCCTATCGGCGAGCCTGTCTGGCAGCCGGGATCGTGATTCGCGAAGGGGTCGAGGCGACCGCAATCCTGAGGGCAGGCGGCGCGGCTGTCGGCGTGGCGGCCGGGACGAATGAGATCTCGACCGCGTTGGTGGTCAACGCGGCAGGTGCCTGGTCCGGCGCTCTTTCGGCGAAGGCAGGGCTCACGGTGCCGAACATGCCCCTGCGGCGGGAGGCTCTGGTGACCGAGCCGTCACGCCCCTTCATGCGCACCATGGTGAGTTTCTATCGGCCGGTTGAGGGTTGGTTCCACCAGACCTTGCGCGGCGAGGTGGTGATGGGTGTGGCGCCGCCGAACGAACCGTTCGGAACCGAGCTTGCGGCGAGCGCGAAATCGCTTGGCCGAACGGCCCGCGGCATTCTCGCCAAGGCGCCGCGTCTGGGAGGCCTCCGCGTTGTTCGACAGTGGGCGGGCCTTTACGATGTGACGCCCGACCGCAAGCCCCTCGTAGGGCCGGTGGCGAGCCTTCCGGGCTTCGTGCAGCTTAACGGCTGCAACGGTCGCGGCTTCGCGCTTTTTCCGGTTCTGGCCGAATTGCTCGCCCAATGGCTGGACGAGGGACGCCGCCCTGAACTGCTGGCGCCGTTCGATCCCAATCGGTTCGTGGGAAGGGAGGGCGCCGATATGGCGATGGGCGACTACTATGCCGGGTACCGCAAATGTGCAGGTGGCTCCGGGATAACCATCGCGAGATGACGGTACATGACAATCGACCGTCCATTCACCACCAAGACCGACTGGGTTTACAGTCGCCTGCGCGCGGCGATCCTTGACGGCGCACTCAAGCCCGAGGACCGGCTGCGGCTTACCTCTTTGGCGCGCCAATTCCAGACCAGTGAGATGCCGGTGCGCGAGGCGCTGCGCATGTTGCAGCGCGACGGGTTGGTTTCCTTCGAGAGCCATCGCGGCGCCACCGTAATCAAGCTCTCACTGCACCGCGCTGCGGAGATCGTGGCCGTCCGTATGCACCTGGAGGTACTGGCAATATCCGAAGCCGTACCCCGTCACAGCCAGGACAGCCTCGCCGAATTTTCGGAGATCCTCGAGCGCATGGATCGGCAGGCTCTGGCGCGCCAGCCGCAGCGCTTCTCCGAGGGCAATCGTCGGTTCCACACCGCCCTCTATGCCGTCGGTCCGAACCTCACCCTCAACGACGAAATCCAGATGCTGTGGGACCGTGTCTGGCGCGCGCGTCCCCGCTCGATCTTTGCGCTGGACCCGTCACGGATGGAAGCGGCGCAGGGCGAACACCGCACCATTCTGCAGGCTGTGCGTGCAGGCGACGCCGAGGCGGCTGCACGGGCCATGATGCGGCATCGGGCCAATACGCTTGCAAGCTGGCATAGGGCGCTCGTCGCCGAGGGTAAGGAGGAGGCTTGAGGCATTCTCGCTCCTATATTTTCCCCCTGTAGGCCACCAGCGCCGCTCCCGCAGTGATGAGAAACACGCCGAGCCAGTTGAGCCTGGAAAGCCGCTCAGGACGTTGGCTACCTCGACCGTCAGGCCTCGGGCTTGGTTCGCCGGAGTGAATGGCGTCGGTCTCCGCCTCTTTGACCTGACCGCAATCTCATGAGCCTCGGACCGATCCCGATGCGGCTACCATGGAAATCGCAGATAGGGTCTCGCCCGCTCGCATCCGGATCCGCACCCGGGCGACATAGGCGCAAGCGGACCGTCCCTGCCGTGAGCCCTTCCGGATGCAGCGCAATTTGACCGTCTCGCGGTCCCAGCAAGGATAGCCGAACAGCCGGCTGGCCTCGGCGATGGATACCAGCCCTCGAGATAGGAGAGGGTCAGAATCATGCCGCTGAAGCTGATAATGAGCCACAACAACGTGTAGTAGTAAAATGATACGAAAGCAACTAAGATACTAGTTCTTGAAAAACGAACCCGAGCAGTTCCGTGTGGCGTTCCGCACATAAGTATCACGGAACTCTGATAGACGATAGCGCGGGCATCCTTTGGCCGAAGAGTTTGGGGCGCGTGTATTCCTAGTGAAGAAACCTCGACAACGGTCTCGGCCCTGCACATCATGGCGATTCTAAGCAGCGCACAAGCCAGATATCGCAACGGATCACCCCATGCGCACTACCGCCGCCTCACGACCCCAGGAAATCAATCCCGCCCGGTTGACGGCTCTCTATCGAAAGGAGTTCCAGCTCTGCCAGGTGAAGCGGGGCGAGACCGTCGCGGTGCTGACCGATCTTGCATCGCGGCACGAATATGTCGAGGCCGCCTTCGCCGCGGCCGGCGATCTCGAGGCCGATATCTATCAGCTCTGCGTCAACGCTGTTCCGTCCTGGACGAAAGTCGGGGTGCCGACGGTCGGCAAATGCAAGGGCACGCTCGAGGCGCTCCGTCAGGCCGACCTGCTGGTTTGCCTGCACATTCCCTTATTCACGGCTTGGCTCAAGGAGGTGATGGACGGCGGCACGCGCGTGCTGATGATCATCGATGCGCCCGACGATCTTGAGCAGTTGACGGCGCCGCCCGGCCTGAAGGAGGCCGTCAAGCATGCCCATGGACGGCTCGCCAGAACGCGCGAGATGCGCATTCTCAGCGATGCGGGAACCGACCTGACCGTTAAATGCGGCGAATACCCGGTGATGAGCCAGTGGGGCTATGCCGACGAGCGCGGCCATTTCGACCATTGGGGTGCCGGCCACGTCCACACCTTCCCCAACGAGGGCAGCGCCAACGGCACGGTGGTAGTGCAGCCGGGCGACATTGTCGTGCTGCCGTTCTGCCGCTATGTGCAGGACCCAATCCGAATCGAGATTCGCGAAGGCTTCATCCGCAAGATCGAGGGCGGGCTGGACGCCAAGCTGATGAATGACTGGCTCGAGGATAATCGGCGGTTCGAGGGCGACATGGACGGCCACGCGGTCTCGCATCTGGGCTGGGGCCTGAACCCGCAGGCGCGCTGGTACAACATCGCGCTGAACGGCGATGCGCCCGAACGCAGCCATGCCGCGGCGCGCACATTTCCGGGAAACTTCCTGTTCTCCACCGGCCCCAACACCCAAGGCGGCGGCAAGCGCGCCACCAAGGGCCATTACGACGTGCCGATGCGCGATTGCACGGTGCTCATCGACAATGCGGCCGTGATCGAGCGCGGCCGGATCGTCGACCCCGCGATGATCGTCGCCCGCGAGCAGCGCTGAGGACGCCGAGGCGCGTGCGCAAAGCGGCGACCGAGCTGGGCCCGGCATGAAGATCGAGGAGGGGTTCACCGTGCGCGCTCCGCGCGAGCGCGTCTGGGCCTTTCTCACCGATCCGGCCAAAATGGCGCCTTGCATTCCGGGCTGTGGGGAAATCCAGATCGTCGGACCCAATTCCTACCGGGCGAGTGTGCGGGTGGCGATCGGTCCGATCAAGGCGGAGTTCCGGCTCGAGGTGGAGGTGGAGGAGGAAGTCCCACCAAGCCTGGCGCGGTCGGTGACCCGAGGCGAGGAGGGCACGCGAGCCTCTACCCTCTTGGCGAGGAGCCTTCTGGCGCTCGAGGAGATCGAGCCTGGCGCGACCGCGGTGCGCTACAGCTCCGACATCTCGGTTGTGGGCCGTCTCGGCAAGTTCGGGCTCGGCGTCATGAAAAAGAAGGCCGAGGCGCTCGGCGCCGAATTTGCAAGGGCCGTCCGCGACCGGATCGAAGCCGGAGCATGACCGGCATCGCCTTTCATTTGCCGGATACCATCGAAGAGGCGGTCGGCCTATTGGTTGCCGATCCGGAGTCAAGGTGCCTGGCCGGTGGCGCGACGTTGGTTGCAATGATGAATGCCGGGCTGATGCAGCCCTCGGGACTGATCAGCCTGCGGCGCGTCGCAGCACTCCACGGGATCGAGCGTTCCGCCGACGGCTGGGTTCGGATCGGCGCCATGACGCGCCATTGCCAGACCGCGGCCTCCGGGCTGCTGGAGGGCGGCCATCGCGTTGTGCGGCACGCGGCCTCCGTCATTGCCAGCCCGCCGGTTCGCAACATGGGGACGATCGGCGGCGCCGTCGCCTTTGCCGATCCCGCCGCCGACTATCTGCCGGCATTGGTTGCCGCCGACGCCGAGATCGAGATCGTTGGATCCAACGGGCCACGCCGGCTGGTGGCCGAAGCATTCTTTCTCGATTGGTATCAGACTGCTCTGGAGCCGGGCGAACTGATCGTGGCCGTGCATCTGCCGCCGGGTCCACCGCGGGCGGTCGGACGCTACAACAAGCTCTCGCGCGTGGAAGGGGATTACGCCACCGCCTCGGTGGCGGTGGTGTTGGAGATGGAGCGCGGGATCTGTAGCCGGATCGCGCTTGCCGTCGGCGCCTGCGGACCAAAACCCATTCGCTTGTCCGAATCCGAGCGGGCCCTTGTAGGCGGTCGGCTCGACGAGGACGCGCTGGCCATTGCAGGAGGCTTGCTCGCGGACGCAGCCGATCCGGTCGACGATGTCCGCGCGAGTGCCGACTACCGCCGCCTAGTGATCCCGCGCCTTGTCCGGCGGGCGGTGCGGTCGGCGGCGACCGAGTTCAGATGATCGGCGCAACGGTGACCCTGACGGTCAATGGCCGCGACCGGATTATCGCCGTGCCCGTGGATGAGACGCTGCTTGTCACTTTGCGCGAGCGGTTGGGCCTTACCGGCGCCAAGCTCGGTTGCAATCAGGGGGTCTGCGGGGCCTGCACGGTTCTGGTCGACGGGCGGCCCGTGCGCGGTTGCCTTGCCCTCTCCATCAACTGCGAGGGTGCCGCCATCACCACCATCGAAGGGCTCGGCGAGGGCCGGTCGCTCAGCTTGCTGCAGCAGGCCTTCGTCGCAGCCGGCGCGGTGCAATGCGGCTTCTGCACCTCGGGCATGCTGCTGGCGGCGACGGCGCTTCTGGCGGAGAAGCCGGCGGCCTCGGTCGAGGAGATTCGCGCCGGGCTTGCCGGCAATATCTGCCGCTGCACCGGCTACCGAAAGATTATCGATGCGGTGTTGGCGGTTGCAACCGGGAGAGGTCCATGAGCGAGCCCGCCATCGCTGTCGGCCGCAGCGCGCCAAGGCTCGAAGCGGTCGAGAAAGTCACCGGGCGCGCTGAGTACATCGCCGATCTCGCGCGCCCTGGCATGCTGTATGGCGCGATCCTGCAGAGCCCCTACGCCCATGCCCGCATCCTGCGCTACCACACGTCCGCGGCGCGGGCCCTGCCGGGTGTGCATGCCGTACTGACCGGTGCGGATTTCGACGATCACCGCATGGGCGCCTTCGTCAAGGACGAAACCGCGATCGCCATCGGCAAGGTGCGCTATGTCGGCGAGCCGGTCGCGGCGGTCGCGGCCATGGACGAGGCGACGGCGCGGCAAGCCTGCCGGCTGATCGAGATCGACTATGAGGAGTTGCCCGCGGTCCTGACGATCGAGGAGGCCTTGGCCCCGGATGCCCCTCTGATCCATGAGCGGCTGGCCGACTACTTCAAAGTCTTTCCGGCGATCTCGAAGGGAAACTCCCTCTCCTATACGGAGATCGTCGAAGGGGACATCGCCCAAGGCTGGCGCGCCTGTGATGTCATCATCGAAGGCGAATTCGAGACCCCTGCCCAGGCCCATATCGCCATTGAACCGTGCGGAGCGCTCGCCGAGGTCGATGCGCAGGGACGCATCACCCTGTGGTCGGCCAATCAATCCGTTTTCCGGGTGCAGGCCAATGTCTGCGAATCCTTGGGGCTGTCGATGGCCCGACTGCGCTGCCTCACCCCACGCATCGGCGGCGGCTTCGGAAATAAGATGGAGGCGCATGTCCAGCCGATCGTGGTCCAGTTGGCGCTGACCACCGGCCGGCCAGTCAAGCTGATCCTGACCCGCGAGGAGGATTTCCAGATCGTGCGGGTCCGCCACCCGGCGAAGCTGCGCGTCCGGACCGGCGCCAAGCGGGACGGCACCCTCATCGCCCGCGAATGCGAGCTCTATCTGGACGGCGGCGCCTACGGCGACGACAGCCCGGGCGTGCTCGGCTATGCGCTGCTGATGTCGCGTGGGCCCTACCGCATCCCTCATACCCGCTCCCACGGTCAGGTCGTCTACACCAACAAGCTGCGCTCGGGCGCCTTCCGCGGCTTCGGCAACCCCCAGGTCGCTTTCGCCGGCGAGACCCAACTCGACGAGATCGCAGAGCAGCTTGCCCTGGATCCGATCGAGCTGCGCCTGAAGAACATCCTGCGCCCTGGCGAGCAGTGGTTCGGAGGGCAGCCCGTGGAGTCCAACGGCTTGGCGGAGTGCGTCTCCGCCGTGCGCAAGGCGTCGGGCTGGGACGCCCGCAAGACATTGCCTGCCGCGCCGGACGGGAAGCAGCGAGGCTTCGGAATAGCGCTGGCTGCACATATCAGCGGCTTGCTCGGCACCGGCGCCATTGTGCGTCTCTTGGAGGATGGATCGGTGGTCCTCAATACTGGCGCGGTCGATATTGGCCAGGGCTCCGACACGGTGCTGACGCAGATCTGCGCCGAAGCGCTCCGCATCCCGATCGATCGCGTGTCGTTGGCATCGCCCGACACCGATGGCTCTCCCTACAATTGGGGTACCACCGCCAGCCGGGTCACCTACACGACCGGCCGCAGCGTGCTCGGCGCGGCGCGAGAGGTCGAACGGCAGATCAAGGAGCATGCGGCCGAGATCTTCGAATGCAGCCCGGTCGATCTGGAGCTGAGGGCCGGTGGCCGCGTGGGGATCATCGGAGTCCCCGACAAAGAGCTGCCCTTCCTCGCGGTTTCGGCGCGGGCGCACTGGCGCAAGGGCGGCCCGATCGTGGGTGCCAACAGCTTCGTCTACGACACCCCCACCCTGGATCCGAAGCGCGCGACGGCGCTGGGCTTGCCGTTCCAGCAGATCGGCGTTTACAGCTTCTGCGCCCTGATCGTCGAGGTAGAGGTCGACGAGGCGACCGGCCAGACCCTGCTTCGGCGCGCCTGGTCGGCGGTCGATGTCGGCAAGGCCATCAACCCGCAGCTCGTGGAGGGCCAGATCGAGGGTGGCCTGGTTCAGGGCCTCGGCTACGCGCTCGTCGAGGAAGTGGTGTGGGACGGCGCACGGCTCGCCAACCCGAGCCTCATGGACTACAAGGCTCCAGGTATCATGGACGTTCCCTACGAGCTCCAGTCGATCATCGTTGAGCATCCTCAGCCCGACGGCCCGTTCGGCGCCAAGGGCGTGGGCGAGATCGGATTGGTGCCCGTCGCGCCGGCTATTGCCAACGCCATCCACGAGGCGGCGGGTGTCCGTTTACGCCGCCTGCCGATGACGGCCGAAGGGGTACTGCGCGCACGCCTTGCCGAAGAAACAAGCAATGCGGATTGAGGACTATCCCGCGCAGGAGCCGCTCTCGGAAGCCGGCCGGCGCTACCAGGACGAGGTCATCCGCCGCGGTGCGAATATCGTCGGCGAGGAGCATGCCTATGGGCCCGACCCCTACCAGGGCGCGATCCTCTACCGGCCCGAGAAGCCCGACGGACGCGTCCTCGCCTTTTTTCACGGCGGCGGCTGGACCAGCGGCTACAAGGAATGGATGGCCTTCATGGCGCCGGCCTTCACCGCGGCCGGCGTGCTGTTCGTGGCCATGGGCTATCGGCTGGCGCCGCAGCATATATTCCCGACAGGATATGAGGACTGCGCTCGGGCGCTCGCCTGGCTGTGGCGCTTGAACGGAAGAGAGCCGATCTTCGTCGGCGGCCATTCCTCCGGCGGCCATTATGCAAGCCTGCTCGCGGTCACCTCAGATTGGCAAGAAAGCCTCGGGCTGCGCGGGGGCGCCATCCGCGGCTGCCTGCCGATCTCCGGCGTCTACGATTTCACGCCGGGCGGCGGGCTGACGATGCGGCCCCGTTTCCTCGGTTCGGAAGGCACCGAAAGGGCTGCCAGCCCCCTCCTTCGGATCGGAGCGAGGCCACGGCCTTTTCTGCTAGCGCATGGAGACAAGGATTTCCCCCATCTCATCCGCCAGGCGGAAGCGATGGAGGTGGCGCTCAGAGGCGCTGGCGGCGACGTCACCCGACTGGTTCTGGCCGACCGCGATCATTTCTCGGCCAGCTATGCCGGCGGCGAGGCGAATGGGCCCTGGGTTCCCAAGGCGCTAGCCTGGATGGCTGGGCACTGAGAAACGTAAAGGGAGGCATGTGAAATGCTGAAGAGAATGATGAGCGCGGCCGCGGTCGTGACGATCGCCCTCGTGGCCGGAGCATCGCTGGCGGCCGAGCCGGTTCGCATCGGATTCTCGATCGCGCAGACCGGGCTCTTCGCGGCAGCGGCACCTTCTCAGCTCAATGCCTATGAGCTGTGGAAAGAGCAAGTGAACGCAGCGGGCGGACTGGATGTCGGTGATGAGAAGCGCCCGATCGAGTTCGTGATGTATGACGACCAGTCCAATCCCGAGCAGACGGTGCGCATTTACGAGAAACTGGTCACGGAGGATCGGGTCGATCTGCTTCTGGCGCCCTGGGGCACGCCGATGCACTTCGCCATCGCAGGCGTTCTGGAGAAGCATCAGTTTCCGATGGTCGGAAACTCGGCCGCTTCGGTGCAACTGCGTGAGCTGAAGCCCGGGAATATCTGGTTTCCGACCTCGGCCATTCCCGACCGCATGGCCGAGGAGCTCGCCAAAATGCTGCATGCGAACGGCGCCAAGAGCGCGGCGGTGCTGACCAACCAGCTCCCGTTCTCACTAGAGATCAAACAGTTCCTCATGCCCGCTCTGGAGCAGGCAGGCATCTCGACGCCGGTGAACGATGAGTATCCACCCGACGTCAAGGATATGACGGCTCTGCTCGGCAAGGTAAAGGCCGCTGCTCCCGACGCGGTGCTCGTGCTGTCCTATCCCAACGATTCGATTCTCTATATGAACCAGGCGAAGGAGGCAGGCTTTACCGTGCCGTTCCAATTCGTGCTGGTCGGACCGACCATCGACTTTTTCGGCAAGATGTTTGGCAAGGATCTCGACGGCATCGTCACCATCGGCCATTGGACTCCGGCCAAGGTCGACTGGCCGAAGGCGAAGCCCTTTTTCGATGCCTATGTGGCGAAGTTCAACGCCAATCCGGATTATCTCGATTCCGCTCTGGCCTACATGTCCTGCGAGATTCTGCAGCAGGCGGTGGCGAAAGCCGGGCTCGACAAGGACAAGATCCGCCAGGCGATCGCGTCCACGACCTTCGACACGATCAATGGTCCCGTAAAGTTCGAGGGTGTGCAGAATGTGACAACGCCAACCTCCTTCCTGCAATTCCAGGACGGCCAGGCGCAGCTTGTCTGGCCGCCGGAGAGCGCGACAGCCCCCTACAAGCCGCGCGGCTGAACCGATACTGTTCGGGCGGCGCCGGGAAATCGACAGGTTTCCGGCGCCGCCTCGCATTCTCTCGGGGGGAGATCCGGAGTCGGTGCAGGTCCTGCTGTCGCCCCAACTCTTCATTGCCGCGCTGATCCTCGGCGCGCTCTACGCCTTGGTGGCTCTGGGGCTGAACCTGATTTACGGCACCATGCGGCTGCTCAATGTCGGCCATGGCGAAATCGTCATGGTCGGCGCTTATGCCGCCTTCTGGTCCTTTGTGCTGCTGGGGCTGGGGCCCTTGCCGGCCCTGATCCTGGCTCCGATCCTCACCGGGTTGCTCGGCCTTGCGCTCTATCGTGGCCTCTTCCGCCGTCTGCTCGCGCATGCAGCGGTCGCCCATCGGATTGAGGCGAACTCTCTGCTGCTCTTCTTCGGCGTCTCTGTCGTTCTGCAGAATCTGACCGCCCTGATCTTCACTGCGAATTTCCGCGGCTACCGGCCGTTCCCCGGTGTGGTCGATCTTGGCTTCGCCAGCGTGACCGGCGGCCGTCTGCTCGCACTGACCATCGCCCTCGCCGTGGCGGCGATGGCAGCCCTGGTCTTGCGCTTCACACCCGTCGGCCTCGCAATCAGAGCCTTGATTCAAAACCGGTCTGCGGCTGCGCTCGCCGGAGTTGATACCGAGCGGCTCGAAATGTGGAGCTTCGTGGCCGGCTTCGCCGTCGCCGGCTTGGCCGGAGCACTGGTCAGCATGATCGAGCAGATCTCGCCTTTTATGGGTTTCCCCTTCACGATCGCCGCCTTCGTCATCATCATCCTGGGCGGGCTCGGGAACCTCACCGGCAGCCTCCTGGGCGGGTTCGTGCTCGGCGTGCTGGAGACCTACGGGGTTGCGCTGACCTCGCCGAACTACCGGTCGATGTTGGTCTATGGCGTCTTTATCCTGGTTTTGCTGATCCGCCCACAGGGCCTGCTCGGCCGTGCGTCGGTCGTGCGATGAGGACGTCTCATCTGGCCGTTGGGATCGGCTTCTTTCTCCTTCTCGCCGCCGCGCCTCTTGCCGCCGGCAGCTATTTTCTAGGCATCGGGTTTCAGCTCCTAATGTGGATCGCGCTGACACAGAGCTGGGTATTGCTATCGGGTCTGACTGGTTATGTATCGCTGGGTCATGCCGTGTTCTATGGAATTGGCGGCTATGTGACCGTTCTGACCTGGCAGGCGTTGCCCTTGCCCGCCGCCGTCGTGCTGGGCGGTGTCGTCGCAGCGCTCTTCGCACTAAGCATCGGCTATCCTGTCCTGCGTGTGCGCGGGCCCTATTTCGTCATCCTGACCTTCGGCCTTGCCGAGCTGGTCAAATACACCGTCATCAATATCGAGGCGGCGCTCGGGAAATTCGGGCGGCTGATGCTGGGCGCGCCGGGACTTCCGGCTCTCTATTGGTCGATGCTGGGCCTTGCCGCGGCCGCAAGCCTTATGGTGCTGCTTGTCGGCCGATCCCGTTTCGGCGCAGGCCTGCGAGCGATCCGCGAAGACGAGCCGGCCGCCGAGACGGCAGGGGTGCCGGCCGCGCGCTACAAGCTTACGGCCTTCGCACTGTCCGCCCTGGTACCCGGGATGGTCGGCGGGCTCGCTGCACTGCGCAGCGGCTATTTCGAGCCGCAGCAGATCTTCAGCCCAACCATCTCCTTCACCGTGGTGGCGATGGCCATGATCGGGGGCAGCGATACCGTGCGCGGCGCTGCGATGGGCGCGGCATTCCTGGTGCTGCTCTCCGAGCTTCTCTGGGCAAACCTGCCGGAACTCTACATGATCCTGCTTGGGCTCATGCTGATCGGCTTCGTGCTGTTCGCGCCCGCAGGACTGGATGGGCTGCTGCGCCGGAGCATGCCCCGATGAGGCTGCTCACGGTCGAGAGGGTTGGCAAGCGCTTCGGCGGTGTGGCGGCCCTTAACGAGGTGTCGCTTGAGATTGAGACCGGTGAGATGGTCGGGCTCATGGGCGCGAACGGCGCGGGCAAGACCACATTGTTCAACCTCATCGCTTGCAGCGAGCGCCCGAGCGCGGGCGCCATCCATTTCGAAGGGCGCCGCGTGGATCTTCTCAGGCCTGATCAGGTCGCGAGGCGTGGCATCGCCCGGACTTTTCAGATCGTGCGGCCGTTTCGCAACTTGACGGTCGGCGAGAATGTTCGCATCGGCGCCTTGTTCGGGTCGGATACCGGGCGACCGGACGACGGCGATGCATTCGCGCGGGAAGTGTTGGCGGAGGTCGGGCTCGAGCAACAGGCCGGGATTTTTGCAGGCAGCTTGACCTTGTCCGGCCAGAAGCGATTGGAGATTGCGCGAGCGCTGGCGCAGCGGCCAAGACTGCTGTTGCTCGACGAGGTCATGGCGGGACTGACCCCAAAGGAGGTGGCTGACGCCATCGCCATGATTCGGCGCATAAAGACCAAGCACCGGCTGACGATCCTTCTCGTCGAGCATGTGCTCTCGGCGATGATGACGCTGTGCGAGCGCATCATCGTGCTGCATCACGGCCGCAAGATCGCGGAAGGACCGCCCGAGACGGTCGCCCGCGACCCACGCGTCCTCGAAGCCTATCTTGGGAGGCCTTCGTGAAAATCCTTGAGGTCGAGGATCTGGTCGCCGGCTACGGGACCGCCGAAATTCTGCACGGCGTCTCGTTCTCGGTCGAGGAAAGATCGATCACCGTGCTACTCGGCAGCAACGGAGCGGGTAAGACTACCCTGATGCGGAGCTTGGCGGGCGTGCTGAGGCCGCATCGAGGGCGCATGCGTTTTGCTGGCGTGCCGATCCAGGCGGTTCCCACACATGAGCGGGTCAGGCTCGGCATCGCGTTGGTGCCCGAGGGGCGGATGGTCTTTCCCGATCTCACGGTCGAAGAAACCTTGAAGGTCGGGGCCCATGGGCGATGGGCACGCCAGCACCGCGCCGAGGAAACGGAGCGGCTGTACGAGCTGTTCCCTCGCCTGGCCGAGCGGCGGCGCCAGGCGGCCGGGTCCCTCTCGGGCGGCGAGCAACAGATGCTGGCGATCGCCCGCGCCTTGATGGCGCGGCCACGACTCCTTCTCCTCGACGAGCCGACCCTTGGCTTGGCGCCTCAGATGGCGCGGTTCGTCTTCAAGTTGGTGGCGCAACTGCGGGAGGGCGGCTTGACCGTCCTGCTGGCGGAGCAGGAGGTGCAGGCGAGCCTCACGCTCGCCGACCGCGGATTCGTGCTCGAAAACGGCTACATTGCGCTGGAGGGAGCCGCGCCTACCCTGGCGATGGATCCGCGAATCCGCGCAGCCTATCTCGGCCTTTGAAGGCGGATTCGTACACATCTTGCCGAGTTCGCGATCGTGACGCCGGTTGGACGGCCCTGTCGCCAGCCGCCGATCGCTACAGTCTCGTTCCCTGCTGCTGCCAATGGCCGGGGTTCAACAGAAGGTCCACGGCGCCCTGTGGGCTCTTGACGAAACGTATGCTCTCGAGGAACGGGTGATCGACCGCAAAGGTGTTGACGGCGCGTCCGGCGGCTCGAACCGAGGCGCCCGGTTGAATATCGAAGACGTCGCGGGATCCTCGAACGGTGAGCACGAGCTCGGGATCGCGAACATGCACCTCCATGTTCACGCCCGGCGCAAGGGCGTACATGCCCCCGATCGCCTCGATGGATAGGGGCGGCCCAGGGTCGGTCGGCATGGTCACGGCCGGCACGCTGTTGAGGATCGCGGACCACATGACCTCGGAGGCGACCACGCCCAAGTCGGTCGGATGCAGCTCGGGATGGTCGACCTCCGCCGTCGATACGGCGAAGAGCACATCGCCGTCGTTGGCCGTCGCGAAGGGCTGAATGGCCCGGCTCATGGACATATGCACCTGCGTCGCCAGGCGCTGCAGCTGCGCGTAGGTGATTTTCTGATTCGTGGCGACGATGCTGATGGTCGTGTTCGCGGGACTGATGACCTCCTTGCGCCGGAGGCCAAAGATGCTGCCGTCCTGGGTCCGAATAGTCTCGGGAACCTGCGCCAGAAGCTCGCGCACATGTCGTTCGCCGCCGGGGATGCGCTGGTTGCCGCGGTGTATGGCGCCCTCACGGTTCACCACCACGCCGACCGCGTTGACGACGGCAAAGGCCGCGATCTTGGTGGGACCGATCTGCTGAAAGGCCCCGCCTTGGCCGGAATGCAGCCACAGCCCGAAATAGGAGCCCTGCATGGTGTTGCGGCCGGCGCCATAGGCGCCTTGCGGAAACCGCCCGGGCAGCGCGGCGGCGAGTGCCGCCGCGCCGAGCCGCTCATCGGGATGGCAGCTCGTCAGACGCCGCGTCCCGAAGTCGTAGACGATCGCGCCGACGACCGTAGCGAGATTGGCCCAGTGGCCGCTGCGGTGGCCCTTCTCCTTCAGCGCCGCGGAAACCCCGGCCGCTACGCCCAGCCCGTACCATGAGCCTCCCGATATGGCGATAGCATCCAGATTGGGGAACTCGTGCCCCTGGCGCAGCCAGTCCAGATTGTAGGTACCGGGCGCGCCGCCGCGCACATCGACGGCGCCCACCGCCCGCTCGGGAAACCAGAACACCGTCGCACCCGTCGGTCCCGCCGGATAGTCGGCAGTGCCGATTCGGAGCGAGGGAAAGTCCATCTCCAGCAGATCGGCCCCGGCATTTGTCTCGATCGCCAGCTCCTGCGGCCGCGGCATTTCCTGCTCCATCGATTCCGGTTGCCAGCTTATACAAACCAACGGCATGCTGCGTGGCAACATTCATGGCGACGGCCAACAATCGTGGAACGACGCCGAAGCCGGGAAGATAATGCAGGGTGGCGGTTCTGCATTCCGTTGTCTGGCTCTGAGACCGGCGGTCGCGACCGGCGACGCCGAGGGGCCGGCCAATGCTTGACCTCGGCGGCCTTGTCGGGCTCGTCCTCAACGCGGCGACGCTCATCTGCATTTTGATGCTGGTCGGCCTCGGGCTGGCCATCATTTTCGGGCTGATGAACGTCATCAACATGGCGCATGGCGAATTCGTCACGCTCGGCGCTTTCACGCTGTCGTTCGTGCAGAGCGTGGGGGGCAACTACTGGCTGGCCCTGGCCCTGGCGCCCCTGGTCGGCGCCGCGGCGGGGTTGCTGCTGGAGCGCAGCATCGTTCAGTGGCTCTACACGCGGCCGCTGGCGACCATTCTGGCGACCTGGGGCGTCAGCCTCATCCTGCAGCAGCTGCTTCAACTGATCTTCGGCTCGGGCCCGCAGCAGGCGAGCGGGCCGATCGAGGGGGCTGTGCGCATCCTCGGCACCTCCTATCCGGCCTATCGCCTGCTGCTGATCGCCTTTGCCGTCGCCATCGTGGCGACCATCATCTACGTCTTCCGGCGGACCCGATTTGGCCTCGACCTGCGCACGGTTATCCAGGACCGCGACATGGCGGAAGCGCTCGGCATCAATACCGGCCGCGTCTACGCGATCGCCTTCAGCGCCGGCGCGGCGTTGGCGGCGATCGCCGGGGTGCTGATCGCACCGCTCACCAAGGTCATCGCCCTCATGGGCGCCAACTATCTGGCGCCGTCCTTCTTCGTGGTCATCGTCGGCGGCGCAGGCAGCGTGGCCGGCGTCGCGGCCGGCAGCACGGTCGTCGGTGGGCTCGAGACCATCCTCAACTATCAGGTGCCGGTGACCGTGTCACAGGCCTTGGTGCTGATCGTGGCTGTCGTGATCGTGCGTTTCCGCCCACGCGGTCTCATTCCCACCTAGCCGCCATGGCGTCCGTCGACAGCGCCATGAATCGTGAACAGCGCGGACGGCCCAGCCAGATCTGGGTCGTGGCGTCGTTCATCCTGGTGGCGGGCCTTGCTTTGACGCCGGCCGCGATCGACGCCTACAGCCTCACGGTGGTCCGCGACGCCCTGATTTTCGGTCTACTGGCGCTCAGCCTCGATTATCTCTGGGGCAAGTCCGGTCTGCTCAGCTTCGGCCATGCGGCGTTCTTCGGCATCGGCGCCTACGGCGTCGCCATCATCGGACCCAAGGTCGCCGGTGCGAACGCCGCCCTTGCCGGGCTCCTGGTCGGCGAAGCGACGGCGATCGCCGTGGCCGGCTTGGTCGGCTATTTCCTGATATTCGGCGGCGTGCGCGGTCCCTATTTCACCATCGTCACCCTGGCCATCACGCTGGTGGCGCAGCACATCGCCATCGGCTGGTCGCGGGTGACCGGCGGCGATGCCGGACTGATCGGCGCGCCACCGCCCGGCCTGGAGCTGTTCGGCATCTCCTACTCGATGACCGATCCGGTCGAGCAGTATTTCCTCGTCCTCGCCATCGCCGCCCTGTGCCTGGGATCCCTGTGGCTCGCCTGCCGCGGCCACTATGGGCGGGTGTTGGCGGCGATCCAGGACAATGAAATGCGCGCGCGCAGCCTCGGCTACAACACCTCGCTGCACCTGCTGATCGTGTTCGTGCTGTCGGCGGCCATGGCGGCACTCGCAGGGTCCCTATACGCGGTCGTGTCCGGATATGTGGCGCCCGATCTTGTCGGCCTGCTGCTGTCGACCGAGATCATCGTGTGGGTCGCCGTCGGCGGCCGTGGCACGCTTGTGGGCCCGATGATCGGCGCCTTCCTGATCATCCGTCTGCAGCAGGAGGTCAGCACCATTAATCCGCGGCTGTGGCCGATGATCATCGGCATCTTCTTCGTGGCGCTGGTCTTCCTCTTCCCCGACGGCGTCCTGCCGATCCTGCGCCGGGGCGCGCGCCGGCTGATCGGCCTCATTGGGCGGGAGCGTCGCACGTGACCACTGGCTTGCTCCAGGCCAACGAGCTCGCGAAGTCCTTCGGCGGCGTCGCGGCAGTGCGCGGGGTCAGCCTGCGCGTGGACCCAGGCGATCTGCGCTGCATCATCGGGCCGAACGGCGCCGGAAAGAGCACCGTCTTCAATATGCTGGCCGGATCGATCCGGCCAACTTCCGGCGATATCCTGTTTCAGGGCCGCAGCATCGTCGGCCGCGCGATCCAGGAATTCGCCCGCCTCGGGATCGCCCGCAAGTTCCAGGTCCCCAGCCTGTTCGGCAGCTTGACGGTACGAGAGAACCTGGATGTCGCCATGCAGCGCGGCCCCCAAGGGCGCGAACGCGGCGAGCGCATCGATCGCGCGCTGGAGATGCTGGAGCTTGTCGATCGCCAGGACATGCGCGCCGGCGACCTCGCCCACGGCCAGAAGCAATGGCTGGAGATCGGCATGGCCCTGATGACGCAGCCGCGACTCTTGCTGCTGGACGAGCCGACGGCCGGCATGGGCCCCGAGGAAACGCAGCGCACGGCACGCCTTCTGCTCGGACTCAAAGGCCAGACGATTATCGTCATCGAGCACGACATGAATTTCGTACGCGCCCTGGCCTGTCCAACGCTGGTGATGCATCAGGGCAAGATCATCGCCGAGGGCGGCTTCGAGGAGATCGAGCGCAGCGAACTCGTGCGCGACGTTTATCTCGGGCGGCAATAGCGATGCTGCGGGTCACAGACATTCATGCCGCCTATGGTGCCGTGCCCGTGCTCAACGGCGTCTCGCTCTCGCTGGCGGCGGGCGAGATACTGACCCTGCTCGGCCGGAACGGCGTCGGCAAGACGACGCTGATGCGGACTATCATCGGCCTGCTCAAGCCAACAGCGGGGAACATCGAGCTCGACGGCGCCGCCGTGGCGGGCCTGCAGCCTCATGCCATCGCGCGGCGCGGCGTCGCCTTCGTGCCGCAAGGCCGCGGCATCTTTGCCAAGCTGACCGTCCATGAGAACCTGCTGGCCGGCACGCGCGCGCGAAGCGACGGCAAGGAGACGATCCCCGACGAGATATATGAGTATTTTCCGATCCTGAGGGAGAGGTTGAGCCAGGCGGGCGGCACCTTGTCGGGTGGCGAGCAGCAAATGCTGGCCTTCGCCCGGGCGCTTTGCGGCGCGCCGCGGATCATGCTTCTGGACGAACCGTCCGAGGGCATTCAACCGAACATCGTGGCCGAGCTCGGGCGGATCATCGGCAGGATCGCGGCCGGCGCCGGCATGGCAGTCCTGCTGGTCGAGCAGAACATCGATTTGGCGCTGCAAGTCGCCCATCGCACACTGGTCATGGAGAAAGGGCGTATCGTTCATGAAGGCAAGCCGGATGACTTCCGCGACGACACGACGTTGCGGAAGTTGTTAGCCATCTGAAAACCGCCGCCCGCGGGTTCCGGCTTCCGTGGCGCGCAGATGGAGGCAACCGTGACGAAGATGAGCATATCCAGGCGTAGAACGCTGAGGGGACTGAGTGCCGCCGGCGCGGCGGCCGCATCCGGATTGGGCTTCCCCGCCATCCTGAAGGCGCAGGACACGGTGAAGATCGGATTCCTGACCGCGCTGACGGGGTTGGAGACGATCCTCGGCGAGACCCAGCAGCACTGCTTTGAGCTTGGCGTCGATGACGTCAATGCGGCGGGCGGCGCCGGCGGCCGCAAGCTCGAATTCATCGTCGAGGACGACCAGACCACCACCAAGGGCGCCATCGACAAGGCGCGCAAGCTCATCGGCCAGGACAATGTCGACGTCATCATCGGCATGATCGCCAGCCTGGAGCGGGTCGCCGCGAAGAGCGTCACCAGCCCGGCGAAGAAGCTGCTGATCTACACCACTTATTACGAGGGCGGCGAGTGCGACAAGTACCTGGTCTGCACGGGCCAGGTGCCCAACCAGCAGATCGACCCGATGATCCCCTGGGTAATGAATAACCTGGGCAAGTCGATCTATGTGCTGGGCTCCGACTATATCTGGCCGCGCGGCAGCACGGACACGCTCAAGGCGGCGCTGGAGAAAAACGGCGGAAGCTTGGCGGGCGCCGACTATTTCCCCTTCGGCACCCAGGACTTCGGCCCGGCCTTCGAGAAGGTGAAGACGGCGAATCCCGACATCGTATGGTTCATGTTCGCAGGCTCCGATGCCATCACCTCGACCAAGCAATATCGCAGCTTCGAGATGAAACCGCCGCTGATCTATCACGGTTGGGACGAGGCGTTCCTGCCGGCGGTGTCGCCGGCCGAGCAGGCCGGCATCATCGCCAGCCAGGCCTACTTCCAGCAGCTCGACAATCCTGTCAACAACGACTTCAAGGCGCGCTTCGCGGCCAAGTGGGGCGCCGACAAGCCCATAAACGCCATCGGCGAAGCCACTTACGCGGCGGTCTGGCTCTACGCCAAGGCGGTCGCCAAGGCCGACTCCGTCGATCCTGAAAAGGTCATCCCGGCCATGAGCCAGGTCGAGCATGACGCGCCGCAGGGCCATGTGAACATTTCGGGTGGGAACAACCACATGCGCTGCAACAGCATCATGGCTCGCGTAACCGACAAGGCGACGTTCGAGATCCTGGAGAACTACGGCCAGATCGACCCTGTCGTCCCTGGCTGCAAACTGATGTAGGGCCTAGGGTCGAAGCCGGCTTGTGCCTAACCCTCAGCCTGACTCCTTCCCGCCCCCTTGGGAGAGGGAGGGTTACAAAGGTAGCCCCCTCTCCCGCTTCGCGGCAGAGATAGGCAAGGGCGGCGCCTTAAGCGCGATGCAAACACCCGATCTTGCGTTTCCAACTCTCGCCACCGCGGCGACAGCACTGCGTCGCCATAGAATATCGTCGGTCGAGCTGACCCGATCCGCACTCGATCGCGCGAAAGCCCTGAACTCCCGCATCGCCGCCATGACTGAAATCACGGCGGAATCGGCGTTGCGAGAGGCTGCGCGGATCGATCGCCGACGACGGTCCGGCGCGAAGCTCGGCCCGCTCGCCGGAATCCCGCTGGCCATCAAAGACATCATCGATACGACCCCGGCAGTCTGCTCATCGGGACTTTCGTTTCTTGAGGACTACCGTCCCGCAGCGGATGCCGACGTGGTACGGCGCCTGCGTCGTGCCGGCGGCGTGGTCGTCGGCATCACCGCCACCGATCCCGGCGCCTTTGGTGTCCGCACCCCCGCGGTGACCCATCCGCAGGCGCCGGGCCGCACCGTCGGCGGCTCCAGCGGCGGGTCGGCCGCCGCGCTCGCTGCCGGCTTCTGCCTTGGGTCCCTCGGCACCGACACCGGCGGCAGCATCCGCATCCCCTCGGCCTGCTGCGCGACCGTTGGCCTCAAGCCGACGCGCGGCCGCGTCAGCCTGCAAGGCATCCGACCGCTGGTCTGGTCGCTCGATCACGTGGGCCCCATGGCGCGCCGCGTCGCCGACCTGGCGCTGTTTCAAGCGGCGCTCGACCCGCACTACGCGCGCACTCGCGGGTCGCAAAAGCGCCGTCCTGCCATCGGCTACGATCCCACCTACAGCGCCGACGCCGACCCGCAGGTGCAGGCCGGCCTCGAAACGGCTCTGTCGGCGTGCCGCGACCTAGGCGCATATCTGCGGCCAGTCGCGCTGCCGACCCCCGACGAGGCCCTGCATATTCACGGCATCATCTTCTGCGCCGAGAGCGCCGCATATCACCGCACCGAGTTTCCGGACATGCTCGACCGCTATCCGCCGCTGATCCGCCAGATCTTTGGCATGGCCGAACGATCGAGCGGCGTCGACTATGTCCAGGCCATGCGCAGGCGCGATGCCATCACTGAGCAAGTGGATGCGCTGTTCCACGAGGTCGATTTCGTACTGACGCCAACGATTCCGGTGCTACCTCCCATGGTCGATACGCAGACGATCACGCTTGCGAACAAAAGCTACGACTACACTTTCGCCATGGTCCGCTACACCTGCCTCTTCGACCACACAGGCCATCCCGTCGTCGCCATGCCCGCTACAATCGTGGCGGACGGTCTGACAACCAGTATCCAGGTCGTCGGTCGCCGTCACCGCGACGCCGACGTCCTGGCTTTCGCGACACGCCTGGAGCAGGCATTGCAATTATCCATCGACTATCCGATGCGTGCTTGAAGTGTGCAAGGCAGCATTCATCGATGTTGCGTTCAGCCATTGACGAGATTGTCGACGGAACAGAAGTCCGGGTAGCCGGCGCTATCCCCCCAGGACCACCCCCGAAGGGCTACGAAGACGCCCCTCGCCGCCAATGTGATCTGCTCGCTAGACGCTTGACGATATCGCCGCAAGTCCGGAGACTCGCTGCACACCTCAGATGCGACGCGCGCGCCACGATCCAAGATTGCGCCACCGGCGGGAGGACACAATGTCGGGTGCCAAGTTCACCGTCGCCGCCGTGCAGATGGATTGCACGGTCGGCGTAACCGAGCCGAACCTGAACAAGATCTCGCATTTTGCCGGGCTGGCCGCAAAGCTCGGCGCCGAGCTCGTCATCTTCCCGGAGTGTGCCACCACCGGCTACTTCGTCGGCGACAAAATAGCGACTCTGGCGGAGCCGCCGGACGGTCCGACCGCGAAGGCACTGGGTGACATCGCCCGCAGCAACCGCATGTACCTGGCTTGCGGGCTCTACACGAAGGACGGCAACGCCACCTGCAACTCCCAGCAGCTGTTCTCGCCCGAAGGCAAGTGCCTAGCGACCTATCACAAAGCCCATCTGTTCGCGGCCGAGCGCCACTGGTACCGCGCCGGCGACAAGGCGGTGGTCGTTGACACCAAGCTGGGCAAGCTCGGCATGACCATCTGCTACGACCTGATCTTTCCCGAGTATGTTCGACACTTGGTCGAGCTCGGCGCCGACGTCATCATCAACAGCACGAACTGGATCAACGATCCCTATCAGCGGGATATGTGGGGCTGGTCGGCGGAGCGAACCCAGTCGCTGGTCTCAACGCGCGCGCTCGAGAACGTTACCTTCGTGGCCATGTCGTGCCGTGTCGGCCATGAGGTCGCGGCGCCGAACGTGGAATTCGACAGCTTCGGCCCTTCTTGCGTCGTCTCGCCATCCGGCAAGCTGCTGGCGCGCGTCGTCGACGGCGAAGGCATCGCCGTCGCGCATGTCGACATTCCCGATGCCGATCTCGATCGCTGGCGCAGCATCGCCACCTACCGCATGGACCGGCGTCCCGAGCTCTATCGCTGATCCGATCCATGCCCTTGCTACCGGACCGCTTCGCCGACGTTGACGACCTCGAGTCCTTCATGACCACTCCGAGTCAAGCGTTGGTCGAGGATCTCGCGGCCGTCGAGGGCGACATTTTGGTGTTGGGCGTCGGCGGCAAGATGGGGCCGACGCTGGCGCGCCTGGCCAAGCGGGCTGCGCCCAAGAAAACTGTCATTGGCGTCGCCCGCTTCTCCGAGCCGGGGCTGCGCGAAAAACTGCAGTCATGGAGCATCCAGACGCTGGTCTGCGATCTATTGGATCGCACCCAACTGGCTGCGCTTCCGCGGGCCGCCAATCTCGTCTACATGGCCGGCCGCAAGTTCGGCGAGGCCGGCTCGCTCGACCTGACCTGGGCGATGAACACCTACGTGCCTGCGCTCGTGGCGGAGAATTGGGCGAAGTCGCGCATTGTCGTGTTCTCAACGGGCTGCGTCTACCCGTTCGTCAATGTGCTTCATCAGGGCGCGACCGAGGAGACGCCGGCGACGCCGCCGCCTGGAGACTATGCCAATTCCTGCGTCGGGCGCGAGCGCATGTTCGAATACTTCTCGCGCCGCCATGGCACACCAGGCCGCCTGATCCGTCTCAACTACGCAATCGATATGCGCTATGGCGTGCTCCATGACGTCGCACGCAAGGTCCTGGCGGAAGAGCCGATCGACCTGACCACCGGTCATGTCAACGTCATCTGGCAGGGTGACGCCAACAGCCATGCGCTCCGCGCCTTGCGCCACTGCACGACGCCGACCTCACCCATCAACGTGTCCGGTCCGGAAACCATCAGTATCCGCGCGCTGGCCACGGCGTTTGGCGAGCGTCTGGGCCACAAGCCTCGCTTCACGGGTCAGGAAGCCGAGGCTAACTGGCTGGTCAACTCTGCGCTTGCAACGAATCTGTTCGGCTATCCGACGGTGCCGCTCGGCCGCATGATCGATTGGGAGACCGATTGGGTAGCCCGCGACATGCCCAGTCTCGGCAAGCCGACACAGTTCCAGGTGCGCACGGGCGTCTTCACCGCGGCCAAGAAATGATCCCCGAGGAGCTGCGCCGGCACCGGCTAACCATTGACCTGATTCCCGACGCGCTGCGCCTCTCCGAGGAGCCGGGCTGGAATCAGGTGGCGGCGGACTGGTGTTGGATGATCGAACACGGTGACAGCTTCGGATTTTCCACCTCCGACGGCCAGTTGGTCGCCAGCGGCCTGACCGTCCGGTTCAATGGCACGTTTGCCTGGATCAGCATGATCCTGGTGACCGAGGCTTACCGGCGGCGTGGCTTGGCGACCCGTCTCATGCAATCCTGCATCGAGGTCCTGCACCAGCAGAACCTGGTGCCAGCACTGGATGCCAGTCCCGAAGGACGGCAGGTTTACCTGCCGCTAGGCTTTCGCGATGTCTATCGGACGACCCGCCTGTTCGCCCCGCAACCGCCGACGATAAACGCGCCTAGCCCGGCCAAGGTCGCCATCGCGCCGATGGGCGAAACCAGCCTCCAGTCGATCCTCACCTATGATCGGGCGGTGTCGGGTACCGACCGCAGCGAGCTCTTGCGGCATCTGTTCGGCCGCTGCAAGGGCGCTGCGGCGATCGCCTGTCGCGAGGGGCGTATCTGCGGCTTCGTTCTGGCGCGGGACGGACGGAGATGTGCCCAGATTGGTCCATTGGCCGCCGATGATCCCGAAACCGCGCTCGTCCTCCTTCAGCGCGCGCTCGCCGCAATCGACGGACCGGTCTGCCTCGATGTCGGCGATCATCACTTGCAGATGCGCGCCTGGCTGGACGCCAACGGCTTCATTCCGGTGACGCCGTTTATCCGTATGATCGAAGGTCGAGCGGAACCGTTCGACGATCCGCGCCGGGTCTATGTAATAGCCGGCCCGGAATTGGGGTGAGCTCATGCCGTTGCATTGGACGGACATTCCCGCCGACGTGCTTGAGATCTTGTGCAAGGGCGCGGTGATACCGGCCCATCCGCTGGCCCTCGACGCCGCACGCCGACTCGATCATCGCCGCCAAACCGCACTCTCCCGCTACTATATAGACGCCGGCGCGGGCGGGCTGGCCGTCGGCGTGCACACGACCCAGTTCGCAATCCGCGAGGCCGGACTCTACGAACCCGTATTGAGGCTCGCGGCCGAGACCATGGAGAGCTGGACGGCACGTCCGCTCGTCCGCGTCGCCGGTCTGGTCGGCCCGACACCGCAGGCGTTGCGCGAGGCGGCGATCGCGCGCGATCTCGGCTATCACGCCGGACTGCTCAGTCTCGCGGCCATGAATGGCAGAAGCGAGGACGACATGATCGCGCACTGCGCCACCCTCGCTCGCGAGTTTCCCATAATCGGCTTCTACCTGCAGCCGGCGGTCGGCGGCGTCGTGCTGCCGGCCCGGTTCTGGCGGCGTTTCAGCGAGATCGACAACGTCGTCGCCATCAAGATCGCGCCCTTCAACCGCTATCGCACGCTCGACGTCATTCGCGGCGTGGCGGCTGCGCGTGCGGAGGGGCGGATCGCTCTCTACACCGGCAATGACGACCACATCGTACTCGATTTGCTGACGCCGTTTGTTGTACGACGAGGCACGGAGGAGGTGAAAATCCGCATCATCGGTGGCCTTCTCGGCCATTGGTGCGTGTGGGTGCGCAGCGCCGTCGAGCTGCTGGCGCGCATCCAAGACAGCATCGCCGACGGTCGAGTGGGGTCGGAACTGCTGGGCCTGGACTCCCGAGTGACGGACTGCAACGCCGCATTCTTCGACGTCGCCAACGACTTCCGCGGCTGCATCGCCGGCTGCCACGAGGTGCTGCGCCGACAGGGCTTGCTGGAAGGGGTTTGGTGCCTCGATCCTGAGGAAGGTCTCAGTCCTGGACAGATGGCGGAGATCGAGCGCGTTTGCATCGAGCATGCGGATCTCAGCGATAATGAGTTTGTACGGCAGAATCTTCATCGCTGGCTGACCTAGCTTAGGACCACGGAAGAGGAGCTTTGGAGAACCGGGGTTGATTGTTGGTCGATCTGCCCCTCGATACAGACCGCAGTTTTCGGACATCTGCGGCCCGGCAGCGTCATCTCCGAGGAGGCAGCAGTCGCTTTTTATTGCGTGCCGCCGAAGCGATAGAATCGCGAGACCAGCAGCAAGAGCAGCATCGAAATGATGATGATGATCGTCGAGATCGCATTGATCTCGGGTGTAAAGCCTTTGCGGATCGAAGCGTATATCTCCACCGGCAGGGTGGTGGTACCCGGCGGCGACAGGAAATAGGACGTGACGAACTGATCGAAAGAGATGCCGAAGGCGAATAGGGCAGCCGCAGCGACGCCGGGCGCGATGATCGGCAAGGTCACACGGAAGAACACCTGAATGGGAGCCGCGCCCAAGGTTGCCGCCGCCTCCTCCAAATCGGCGCCGAAACTCTGCAGCCGCGCGCCCACGACCACGATCACATATGGCAAGGACAAAGCCACATGGGCCAGCAGCATGGCATGCAGGCCGCGCCCGATGCCCGTGTAGAAAAAGAATACGAGCATCGCCGTCGCTAGGATCAGCCAGGGGATGGCGATCGGCGGGAAGAGCAGAAGCTTCAGGATGATGTGACCGCGGATGCGATAGCGAGCGAAGGCCAGCGCCGTCATGGTGCCGAGGGCGGTCGCAACCATCGTATTGGCTAAGGCGAGGATCAGGCTGTTTGCGCCGGCGCGCAGCAGCGTCTCGTTATCGGAGAGCCGGGCATACCAATGCAGGCTGAACCGAAACGGCAGCTCATAATGGCTGGACTGGTTGAGTCCCATGGCCATCATGATCAGGATCGGCAGATAGATGAATGCCAATAGCAGGGCCAGATAGCCGTAGATGAGAACGGTCGATATGCGTGGCATCCCGTTCATGCCAACTGCAAGCGATCCTTGATGAGAGGGAAGCTGACGGCGAAGATCAACAATACGAGCCCGAGCAAGGTAAAGGACAATGCTGCGCCAAGCGGCCAGTTGAATACTTCAGTGAACTGGTCCTCGATCACGGTGCCCATCATGATGCCGTCCTTGCCGCCCAGGATACGCGGCTCCATGAAGGCGCCAACCACCGGGACGAATGTGAGGACGACCCCCACCGCAAGCCCCGGCAGGCTGAGCGGCAGGACGATGCGGCGGAAGATCTTGAGGTAGGAGGCGCCAAGGGTGCGCGCCGCCTCGATCAGCGACGAATCGATCGCCTGCAACGAGATGTAGCAGGTCAAGATCATGTACGGCAGGAAGGAATGGATCAGCCCGATCACTATCGCCGGGTAGCTGTACAGAATGCCAATCGACGGCGCACCGGGCAGCGCCAACTCGATGGTTTGATCGACGATTCCGTCGCTGCGCAGCACCATGGTCCAGGCGAAGATGCGGATGAGCGCGTTGCTCCAGAATGGCAGCACGATCAGCAACAGCACCGCTTCGCGCCATCTTCCCCTGACAACGCGCGCAAGAATCAAGGCGGCGGGATATCCGAACAGAACGCAGAAGAAGGTGACATAGAGACCGAGCTTGATCGATCGCCAAGCCAGAAATCGGTAGAAGTCCCGTTCGAAGAAGGTTGCGTACTGCTTCAGTGACAGCGCCGGTTCGGCCTTGCCGAAGGGCATCTGCGACAAGAAACTGAAATAGAGCATCACCACGAGCGGCAGGAAGACCGTGATGGCGAGCCAGAGATAGGAGGGAGCGGCTAGGCCGTAACCAATCCAGGCGCGCCTATGTTCTGCCAATGCTCTATTCCCATCCGTCGCGGATGGCGTCTAAACGAGGCGGACACCATCCGCTCCAGCTGCAGGGCGCGCTATTCGGCGAAGTAGGCCTTGGTCTCTTGCCACAAGTCGAGATAAGCCTGCCGCTGCTCGTCGCTGAGAGGACCTTTGAAGTTCAACCGCGCGATCGCCTCCGGCGTAGCCAGGATCTTCCGCGTAAGCGAGCTCTCCGGCAACCCCTCCACCGCCTTGGCGTTGGCCGACACCGGGGCGCCGCCGACCTTCACCCAACCGGCATAGAAGTCCTTGCTTATCATGTAGTCGATGAAGGCGTGCGCCCCTACGGGATTGGGCGCGTTGGTCGCGACCGAAATTCCATCGCGAAAGGCGATCGCCCCCTCCTCCGCAACGATGAAGCTGACCGGCAGCTTGTCCTGCAGCGCGGCAGCCTCAGTGTTGTTCGTCCAAACGATCGATAGGTCGCATTCCTTCGCCGCGACGAGTTTCAGCCACTCGTCTCCCGACTTCCAGAAGGCCTTGATCTGCGGCTTCAGTGCACGCAGCTTCTCACGGATCTTGTCCATGTCCTCCGGTGTGTCCGGATTCTGGCCGGTGGCCATCGCCGCAAACCGTACCGAATCCTCCGGATCGTCGCGCCAGCAGACCCGCCCGGCATGAGCCGGGTCCCATAGCACCTCGAGCGAGGTGGGCGGACTTGCGAATTTCTCGGTGTCGTAGGTAACGGAGGTCCCGCCCCACACCCAGGCAGCGCCCAGCACCTTGCCGTCGCTGTTGAGCTGCGGGGAATCGCGCATGTCGGGATAGAGATCGGCGAAGTTCTTGAGAAGCGAGGCGTCCAGCGGCTGGATCAAGCCCTCATCCGCCGCCTTCTGGGTGAAGGCCGCATTCAGGACCACCACGTCGTAGTAGCCGGGGTTGGTGCGTAGCTTGGTGAAGGTCTCGGGAAAGGACGTTATGTAGTCGTGCACGACTTTGATGCCTGTCTGCTTCTCGAACTCCTCCAGCGCCCAGGGCTCATCGGTCCCCCAGCCCTTCCAGTTGATGACCCGCACTTCCTCTGCCGCCGCGCCGCCCTGCAATCCGATCGCAACGATCATCGCAGCGCCGACCATCGCCTTTCCCGCCCAACTGAGATGCCGATTCCATTCACCCATGGTTCCTGCCTCCTCGATGTGTTGTGGCCATTGAGGGCGTTGTCCCGACTTCTCGGGCCGGACATGTTTGGAGAGGCGAGTTAAGCGTTTACACTACGTTTTCCTAGTCAATTCAGTCAACACAGTGAGGTTACGAGTTCCGCGGAACCTGTTTTCGCCGCCGATCCGCCGGAATCCTTCTTTAAGCGCTTGAGAATACCGGTTTCAGATCAGCCTGTTGAGCGTGCTCATGTTTTGCGCGCCAGGCTTGACACTGTCCAAAGCGCTCACGATGCTTCACGTTCATGTCGCTGTCGGGAGACGGGCGAAGTGGCCAGGATCGAGGGTGTCTGTGTCTGCACGGTCAAGGTTCCGCTCGACGTTTCAACCGCTTTCGCCACGCGTCAGGTTGTGGCTCGCGAGTACAGTCTGGTGCGCGTCGAGACCGACACCGGCGCGGGCGGAATTGGTTTCTGCTATGGCGGCAGCAGTGCCGGAGCTCTGGTCTCTCACGTCGTTCGCGAGTTGTTCGGCCCGCTGTTGATCGGCCATGACCCGCATGCGGTCGAACTGCTCTGGGAGAGAATGTACCAGGATGCGCTTCTGCAGGGACGCGCGGGTGCCGTCATCCGTGCGCTGTCGATCGTCGACATGGCCCTATGGGACTGCAACGCGCGCTCTGCCGGTCTGCCTCTTTACAAGTATCTCGGAGCCTATCGGACCGGATCGGTGCCGGCCTATGCCAGTGGCGGCTACTACATCGAGGGTAAGACCCCGCAGCGGCTCGGCGAGGAGTTGGCGGCCTATGTTGCGATGGGATTCCGTGCGGTCAAGATGAAGGTCGGCCTGCTGAACGAGCGCGAGGAAGAGGAACGTGTCCGCGCCGCGCGCGAGGCGATCGGGCCCGATGTGCTGCTGATGCTTGACGCCAATAACGCGTGGAAGGACCTGCCGACCGCGTTGCGTTTCATGAGGCGATACGAGCCATACGATCCTTATTGGATCGAGGAACCGTTCGGACCAGACGATATCGACAATCACGAAAGGCTAGCGCGTGCGACGCGCGTGCCGGTTGCTACCGGCGAAATAGAGGTCGGGCGTTGGCGGTTCAAGCGGCTCTTGGACCAAGGAGCGGCCGCCATCCTCCAGCCTGATGCAGCCGTCTGCGGCGGTATCACCGAGTTCCGCCGTATCGCCTCGACCGCGGCAAGTTACGGAATCAAGCTGTGCCCCCATTGGTTCCACGATCTACACGTCCATCTGGTGGCATCGATTCCAAACGGGGATTTCGTAGAATTTTTTCCCAACAGCGACGTGCTGAATTTCCGCAGACTGATCGATCGACAGCTACAGACAGTAAACGGCGAGCTGGTCCTGCCGGAGGCCCCGGGGCTGGGCTTCGACTTCGACGAAGATGCGGTTTCATCGTTCCTTATCGAACCATGGCAATGGGTAGGACGGGATTCTAGTCTCCGGAGGGGCGTTTGAGACTCCTGATCACCGGCGCCGCGGGGCGGATCGGACGCGCCTTGCGCGCGGGTCTCGCGGGGCGATACCAGCTGATGCGCCTGACCGACATAGCGCCGATGACCCCTGCGGGACCAGGCGAGGAATGTGTGACAGCGGATATTTGCGACCGCTCCTCAATGGAACGGCTCTGCTCGGGAATTGACTGCGTCGTTCACCTCGCTGGGATTTCCGAGGAGCCCGCCAGTTGGGAGCAGGTGCTTCCCGCCAACATCGTCGGGACCTATCATGTCTTCGAGGCCGCGCGGCGCGCCGGCGTTCACCGTCTCGTCTATGCGTCCTCGAATCACGTCGTGGGGTTTTATCGCCGGGACCGTGCAATTGGCACGCAGGAACCGATCCGACCGGACGGCGTCTATGCGCTGAGCAAGTGCTTCGGCGAAGCGCTGGGCCGACTTTACGCGGACAAGCACGGGCTCAGCGTGGCCTGCTTGCGGATCGGATCGTTTCGTGAACGGCCGGAGGACCGGCGACAAGCGGCGACTTGGCTCAGCCCCCGCGATGGTGTGCAACTGGTGAGGCGCTGCATTGATGCGCCGTACTTTCGCTTCCTCGTGCTCTACGGAGTTTCAGGGAACCTTCGCAATTTCTGGAGGAATGAGGACGCGGACATGATTGGCTATGAGCCTGAGGACTCCGTAGAGCGTCTTGGGATCGATGCCGAGACCGAGTTCCCGCCCGAGGACCCGGTCGCGGAGCAGTTTCATGGCGGCTCCTACTGTGTCATGGGACTGACGAGCGACCCGGCGAAGATCGATTGACCAAGTGGCACAATCTAATGCCTGACGGAGAGCACAGACCCAAGCGTAAGCGCGACCCGCGCCGGCCCTCGAACCGGGTAAGGGTTGTGGCCCTGGTCGCGGGTGTCTCGGTTGCGACAGTGTCGCGCGCCTTAAACCGGACCGGCCGTCTCAGCGCCGAGACCCTGCAGCGGGTCCGCAAGGCCGCAGAGAATCTCGGCTATGTGCCGCATGGCGCCGCCCGGGCCCTGGCCTCGTCGCATGTTCAGAATCTGACCATCCGGGAAAGCACGGCTCCCCCTCCGGCCGTGCGAGGCTCTCGCCAATCTTTCACGAACCTTGGGACGTACACTGAAACCACATGGCCGCCGCCAAGCTGACAGGCGTCCTCGCGCCAGTCGTCACGCCATTTGACAGAGACCTGTCCGTCGACCATGGGCGGCTCGTCTCGCATTGCCGCTGGCTGCTCTCGCAGGAGTGCGGCCTTGCCCTGCTGGGCACCAACAGCGAAGCCAATTCGCTGTCGCTGGAAGAGCGCATTTCCCTGCTGGACGCGGTCGTCGAGGCAGGTCTTCCACCGGCCAGGATGATGCCGGGGACGGGATGCTGTTCCCTGCCCGAGACCGTCGCCCTGACCCGGCATGCGATCGAGCTGGGGTGCGCGGGGGTGTTGATGCTGCCGCCCTTCTACTACAAGAAGGTGAGCGACGACGGGCTGTTCGGCTACTTCAGCGAAGTCATCCAGCGCGTCGGCGACAGCCGCTTGAGGATCTATCTGTACCATATACCGCCGGTCGCTCAGGTTCCTTTGAGCCTTCCCTTGCTCGAACGGCTCCTGAGCAAGCACCCGAGAAGCGTCGTCGGCATGAAGGACAGCGGCGGCGATTGGTCCTATACCCAAAGCGTGCTCAACAACCTGCCGAATTTTGGAGTGTTCGTCGGCAGCGAGCAATTCCTATTGGCGGGGATGCGCAACGGCGGCATCGGCTGCGTCAGCGCCACCGTCAATGTGAACCCAAAGGCGATCCACGACCTTTATGTCAACTGGCGCGCGCAGGACGCCGACGACAAGCAAGCTGCGCTGAGCGCGACCCGTGCCGTGATTCAGTCCTTTTCGATGATCCCCGCGCTGAAGGCGATCATCGCTCATCATGTCGGCGATCCGGACTGGGTGACCGTGCGTCCGCCCCTGGTCGCGCTCTCGGCAGAGCAGCGGCATCGACTTGCAGAAGCGCTTGACGACAGGGGCTTCGGCATGCCGGGGGTGAATGGCTCGGAATGATGTATCCGACGCCGCTCGTTATCGAGACCAGGGTCTTCGCACGGATCCCCGATCGCTACCGCATCCGCGGCCGCAGTTCGCATTGGATCGACGTGCATCGCGGCGGGCAAGCCACCGAGTGTTTTCTCGAGGGTCCTTCCTTCGATCGTGCCGGCAATCTCCATCTGGTGGATGTGGCTTGGGGCCGCGTCTTCCGGATCTCGCCCGCAGGCGAGGTCGATCTTCTGATTGAGTATGATGGCGAGCCGAACGGTCTAAAGATCCACAGAGACGGCCGCATCTTCATTGCCGATTTCCGGCACGGCATCCTCAGCCTCGATCCTCGCTCGGGCGCCCTCTCCGCCGTTCTCGACCGAGCGCAGATCCCGGGTTTCAAGGGTCCGAACGATCTGGTGTTCGCCGAGAACGGCGATCTCTATTTTACCGACCAAGGATCGACCGGCCTGCATGATCCGGCCGGACGTGTGTGCCGGCTGAGAACCGACGGCGGCCTTGACATGCTCATAAGCGGCATCCCCAGCCCAAACGGCATCGCGATCTCTCGTGACCAGGCGACGCTCTATGTAAGCGTTACTAGGGACAATGCCGTCTGGCGCGCACCGTTGGGCAAGGATGGGAAGGCGTTCAAGGTGGGCGCGTTTCTGCGGCTCTCGGGCGGAGTGGGCCCGGACGGGCTGGCGCTGGATCAAAATGGTGGGCTGGCGGTGGCGCATCTGGGCCTTGGCAGCGTCTGGCTGTTCAATGCACAAGGCGAGCCGACTGCGCGTATTCGATCCTGCGCCGGATCGGCCACAACCAACATCGCATTTGGCGGGCCAGAACGGCGCCACCTCTACATCACAGAGTCCGATTCGAGCCAAGTGCTGATCGCCGAGCTGCCGGTTGCGGGCTTGCCGATGTTCTCGCATTCCCACCCCGAGGTTGGGCCTTGATGCTGCCCTTGATCATCGACACCGATCCCGGCAAAGACGATGCGGTCGCTATTCTGTTGGCTTTGGCGGCATGGGACAGACTTGATGTCCGGATGCTTTCCACCGTCGGCGGCAATGTCGCGATCCGGAAGACCGAAGCCAACGCACGGCGGCTCTGCGAAGCCGCCGGACGCTCGGATATCGCCGTTCATGCCGGCTGCCCGGGCCCCTTACTGCGCCGGCTGACATCCGTGCCGGAGATTCACGGTGAAGATGGCCTTGCCGGCGCCGATTTGCCCCCGCCGCAAATGACGTCGGCCGACGGGCATGCCGTTCCGGCGATCATCGAAGCGGTTCGGCGATCACCCGATCCGATGACGCTTGCCTGCATCGCTCCTCTGACCAACATTGCCTTGGCGCTCGTGATGGCCCCGGATATCTTGACCAACATCGCCGAGATCGTGGTGATGGGCGGCACGTTCGGCCGAGGAAACATCACCCCCTATGCGAGCTTCAATCTCTATAGCGACCCGCACGCGGCCAGCATCGTATTCGGGTGCGGCTCGCCGGTGGCGATGATAGGGTTGGAGATCACTCGGCAGACCATGCCTTCGCCCGACTGGTGTGCGCGGCTGAAGGCCACGGGCACACCATCCGCCCGGGTCGTTGCTGGACTATGGAGCGACCCGACTGCGTACATGAACGACGCCTGCGTAATCGCGTATTTGCTTCAACCAGAATTGTTTACAGCCGAGTGGCGCCAAGTACGAATTGAACTGAGAGATGAGGAACGAATCGGAGCCACCATTCCCGTGAACAATGGCGGAGACCGCATCAAAGTTATCAATGCAATCGATGTCGCCGGCTTCTTCGATCTTCTCCTTCGACTTCTCTCAAGACCGTCCGGGAGGCGATAAACGGAGGCTGGCGCAACCCCGCCAGTGCTTCGGGCCCTGCCATGGCCCGTAGTCACGAAGCGCCACACTTGGCCCGGCAATTTTCCTCTGAATGGAACAGTAACGGCTAAAAAGGGCCACGCCGGTCCGCCCCTTCCCCCAGGGCCGGTGCGCTTGTCATGAGCGCCCTCGAGAGCTGGCTTACAGAATCTAATCAGACACATGAGGAATCATCCATTGTGAAACCGTCCGATCATGGCGAGTTTTGAGGGGAGCGCACCCGCGCCCATACCCATGAGGTTCCTCGGCCATGATCTCCAACCGCATAACCGATACATCTCTGCAACCCGCGATCGAGCCCGTCTCTAGAGCGGGCGATTTCGTGATCGGCAATGTTCTTTATCTGGAGGATGCCAACCAGACGCCCATTGCCTACAATCTACCCCAGTCGTACGGCATGCCGACCCGTTCCGGCCGTTTCGCCACCCTCCCAGTACGCATCAAGAACGCTCGCAATCAGGAGGGCGATCTGACGCTGGACGGAGCAGGATTCGTCCTTGCGCGATACGCCACCTCCGTGAAAAATTTTTATGACGAGGCCGAGGTCCGAGCGATCTACTACCCAGAGGTCGAGCGGCTGGTGCGCGAGTCGACGGGTGCCGAAATGGTCGTGATCTTCGACCACACTTTGCGAACCAGTGACGGAGCTGATCAGACAGGTTCGCGGGGCCCTGCACGCGTGGTCCACAACGACTACACGGAGACGTCCGGACCGCAACGCGCACGAGATTTCCTACCTGCCCAGGAGGCACTGACGCGGCTTCGGCGTCGCTTCGTCGAGATCAATGTCTGGCGGCCGATCCGTGGACCCGTCCGACGCGACCCACTCGGGCTGATCGACGGGCGTTCGATCGCAGCCGGCGACTTGGTGACCGCGAAGCTCATCTATTCGGACCGCACGGGTGAAATCTACTACGGTGCCCACAATCCCGCCCATCGCTGGTACTACTTCCCTGAGATGGCGGCCGACGAAGCCATCCTGGTGAAGTGCTACGATTCCGCAAAGGATGGACGCACGCGCTTCTCGCTGCACGCGGCGTTTGAGGACCCGAGCGCTCCCGCTGACGCGCCACCGCGCGAAAGCATCGAGGTGCGCACGTTCGCCTTTTTCGACGGATGACCGGCGCCAGAGCGCATGCATGCGCTTGAGACCCCGGGGGGCAAGAATGAAGTACGTGTACATGGTGCGCAGGCGCGATGCGTCCTTTGCGAGAAGGGCATTCCCGGAGCGCCTTGTATGTCAATGATCTCGTCAGTCCACCACGGTCGGGGGCGATGACCTCGTCCCTCACCTCCTTGGCGGACGAGAAAACGCCTCGGCGGCAGCACGCCGGGCCGGCACGGGCCAGGTGAGGGGCCAAGCCTCCTCCCCGCGCTAGCCCCGCAGGGCCGGTTGACTTCATCGCCCGCCGCTATTCATCATATCCCGCTGATAACCAAACAGAGCGCGCCCTCTTGCCCTGTCGGCCCCATCGGCCGATTTCGGGTGCCTCGCCAAGAAGCCACAGGGAGAAGGAACACACACCCATGCGACGGTTGAGCTTTTGGATTGGGGCGGCGGCGTTCGCGCTGGCCGCCGCGACGCCTTTCTGGCTCTCCTCCGGCCCCGCCCGGGCGGAGACGCCGAAGGATACGCTGGTCATCGCCAAGCAGATCGACGACATCATCACCCTCGATCCGGCCGAGGTGTTCGAATTCACCGGCGGCGAGGTCATCGCCAACGTCTATGACCGTGTCTTCACCTTCGAGGCCGAGGATACGGCAACCCTGGTTCCCGGCGTGGCCGAGAGCTACACGGTCAGCGACGACGGCAAGACCCTTACCATCAAGATCCGCCCGGGCCAGAAGTTCCATTCCGGCAATCCGGTGACCGCCGAGGACGTCGCCTTCTCGCTGCAGCGGGTCATCATCCTTGACAAGACGCCGGCCTTCATCTTCTCCCAGCTCGGCTGGACCAAGGACAATGTCAAGGACCTGGTCAAGGCGACCGATGAGAGCACCGTCACGCTCACCATCACCGAGGATTTCGGCCCCTCCTTCGTGCTTAACACGCTTTCGGCCGGCGTCGGCTCTGTAGTCGACAAGAAGACCGTGCTCGAGCATGAGAAGGACGGCGATCTCGGCTATGAATGGATGAAGGCGAACTCGGCCGGATCGGGCCCGTTCGTCCTCAAATCGTGGAAGGCCAACGAGAGCGTCACCCTCGAGGCCAACCCCGACTACCGGCACGGGGCGCCCAAGGTCAAGCGCGTCGTCCTCCGCCATGTGCCGGAAGCCTCGGCCCAGCGCCTGCAGCTCGAGAAGGGCGATATCGACATCGCCCGCAACCTGACCGCCGACCAGATCCAGGGCATCTCCGGCAATCCGGACATCAAGGTCGAGCCCTTCCCCAAGGCCGACCTCTACTATCTCGGACTCAACCAGAAGAACGAGGCCTTGTCTAAGCCACAGGTGCGCCAAGCGATCCGATTGCTGGTCGACTATCAAGGCATGGCCGACACCTTCCTTAAGGGCCGTTTCCAGGTCCATCAGTCCTTCTGGCCGGCCGGCTTCTACGCCTCGCTGACCGACACCCCCTATAAGCTCGACATCGACAAGGCCAAGGCGCTGCTGGCCGAGGCGGGCTATCCCGACGGCTTCTCGGTCAAGCTCGATTCCTCGAACGTGACGCCCTACACCGACATCGCCCAGTCGGTTCAGGAGACCTTTGGCAAGGCCGGGATCAAGGTCGAGATCGTCCCGGGTGAACAGAAGCAGGTGATCACCAAGTACCGGGCCCGCAACCACGAAATCGTGCTGCTCTACTGGTCGCCGGATTACATGGATCCGCACTCCAATGCGGACAGTTTCGCGCGCAACCCGGATAATTCGGACGAGGCCAAGTCCAAGCCCTTGGCCTGGCGTAATGCCTGGGACATCCCCGAGATCACCAAGGAGACCGACGCGGCCGCACGCGAGCGCGATCCGGACAAGCGCAAAGGCATGTATCTCGACTTGCAGAAGAAGCTACAGGAGGACGGGCCCTTCGTGATCATGTTCCAGAGCACGGAACTGGTGGCCCGGCGCGGCAATGTCAGCGGCTTCGTCTCAGGCCCGACCTACGACACGGTCTATTATCGCCTGGTTGAAAAGTCCTAGGCTCAAGTCCCGTCGGGGCCGCCCCTTCGATCTGGCGCGGGGGGCGGCCCTTTAGGGGCGGGCGGCATGGCAAGCGGAGCAACCTCCGACACAGCCGGCCCCCGCGCCGGCCCGACAAGACCGGCCGGCCGTGGCGGCTGGTCGCTGCGCGCGGCCGGCCTTCTGGGCTCGGTCCTCTTGACCTTCTTCGGTCTTCTGGCGATCACCTTTGTCATCGGCCGCGTGGTGCCGATCGATCCGGTGCTGGCCATCGTCGGCGATCGGGCGTTACCGGCCGTCTATGCCCGCGTGCGCCAGGAGCTGGCCCTCGACGAGCCGCTCTACGTTCAGTTCTGGATCTATCTGTCGAAGGTCCTGCAAGGCGACTTCGGCACCTCAGTCATCACCTCGCGCCCGGTGCTCGAGGACATCTTGCGGTTCTTTCCAGCCACCATCGAGCTGGCGACCCTGGCCACGATCATCGGCGTCGCCGTCGGCGTGCCGATGGGCGTGATCGGCGCGACCCAGCATGGTCGCTGGCCCGACCATCTGATCCGCGTCGTCGGCCTTATCGGCTATTCGGTCCCCATCTTCTGGCTTGGCCTTGTCGGCCTGCTCCTGTTCTACGCCAAGCTCGATTGGGTGGGGGGGCCCGGACGGCTCGACGTCTATTACGAAGATATCGTCGAACCGGTCACCCGGCTGCTCCTCATCGATGCGGCACTCGCAGGTGAATGGGACGTCTTCGCCAATGCCTTCAGCCACATCCTGCTTCCGGCCTCGATTCTGGGCTATTTTTCCCTCGCCTATATCAGCCGCATGACGCGCAGCTTCATGCTCGAGCAGCTGCGCCAGGAATATGTGACCACGGCGCGGGCCAAGGGCCTGTCCGAGGCGCGCGTCGTCTGGCGGCATGCGTTGGGCAACGTAATGGTGCCGTTGGTCACCGTGATCGCGCTCAGCTATGCCTCGCTGCTCGAAGGGGCGGTTCTGACCGAGACGGTCTTCGCCTGGCCGGGGCTTGGCCGCTATATCACCGATTCCCTGTTCAACGTCGACATGAACGCGGTGCTCGGCGGCACCATCATGGTCGGTTCGGTCTTCATCGGCCTCAATCTCCTCTCCGACATGCTCTACCGCATCTTGGATCCGAGGGCGCGATGACCGCCCTCGAAGCTCCCGGCGCCGGCTGGCGCGCTTGGCTCCTCACCGCCTCGCCCCGTTCGCGGCTTCAAGCCCGCCTCGGTGCGCTCTATCTCGGCTGGCTGGCCTTTCTCGCCAACCCCCTGGCGCTTGCGGGCATGGCGATCGTTCTTGCCCTCCTAGCGACGGCGCTGCTCGCCCCTCTGTTGGCACCGGGCTCGCCCTATGCCCAGGACCTGACGCAACGCCTGCTGCCACCCTCGGCGGAACATTGGTTCGGCACCGACGAGCTCGGCCGTGACATTTACACGCGCGTGATCCACGGAGGTCGGGTGACGCTTACCATCGTTCTTCTGGTCGCGATCATCGTGGCACCCTTGGGCTTGGCGATCGGCACCGCGGCGGGATATTTCGGCGGCCTTGCCGATACGGTCTTGATGCGGATCACCGACATCTTCCTGGCCTTCCCGCGCCTGATCCTGGCGCTGGCCTTCGTCGCGGCCTTGGGTCCGGGCATCGAGAACGCGGTGATCGCAATCGCGCTCACCGCCTGGCCGCCCTATGCGCGCGTGGCGCGGGCGGAAACTCTGACCTTGCGCGAAAGCGACTTCATCAGCGCCGTGCGGCTCCAGGGCGCCTCGGCCCTGCGCATCCTTCTGCGGCACGTGATGCCGCTTTGCCTCTCCTCCGTTATCATCCGGGTGGCCTTGGACATGGCGGGGATCATCCTCACGGCGGCGGGCCTGGGCTTTCTCGGCCTCGGCGCACAGCCGCCGATTCCCGAATGGGGCGCCATGGTTTCCTCGGGCCGCGAGTTCCTGCTCGATCAGTGGTGGGTGGCAACCATCCCTGGGATCGCCATCTTCGTCGTCAGCCTCGGCTTCAACCTTCTGGGCGACGGGCTTCGCGACGTGCTTGATCCCAAGCGCCGATGACCGGAGAGCTTTCACCCATCCTCGAGGTCGAGGAGCTCGAGGTCCGGTTCCACACACGCCAGGAAGTGGTCGAGGCGGTGCGCGGCGTGACCTTCGCCCTCGGGCGCGAAAAGCTCGGAATCGTCGGCGAATCGGGCTCCGGCAAGTCGGTGACCGGCCGGGCGATCCTGCGGCTCGTTCCGGCCCCCGGAGAGACACGGGCGCGGTGGATTCGCTTCGAGGGGACCGACCTTCTCGGCCTGACCGAGCGGCAGATGCGCCGCATCCGCGGCAAGCGCATCTCCATGGTCCTCCAGGATCCGAAATTCTCTCTCAATCCAGTGATGACGATCGGCGCGCAGATCGTCGAGGCCTATCGCATCCACACCGGAGCGAGCTTGGCGGCGGCGCGGCAGAGAGCCTTGGAGATGCTGGAGGCGGTGCGCATTCGCGACCCCGAGCGCGTCTACGGAGCCTATCCGCACGAACTCTCGGGCGGCATGGGCCAGCGGGCGATGATCGCAATGATGCTTGCCCCCGATCCCGACCTCCTGATCGCCGACGAGCCGACCTCTGCCCTCGATGTGACGGTCCAGATGCAAGTGCTCGCCATCATCGACGATCTGGTGACCAGCCGCGGCATGGGCCTCATTTTCATCAGCCACGACCTCAACCTGGTGGCATCGTTCTGCGACCGTGTCCTGATCATGTATCGAGGGCGTGTCGTCGAGACCTGTCGTGCCGAGGAGCTCCATCAGGCGCGCCACCCCTATACCCGCGGTTTGCTTGCCTCGCTGCCGCGAATCGACCAGCCGGCCTCTGATCTGCCGGTGCTCGAACGCGATCCCGCATGGGCCAGATGACGCCCACCATCGACCCTGCGCAACCCATGCTATCCGTGCGCGACCTCAGGGTCTCCTTCGGCCGCGGCCGCAACACGGTGGAGGCGGTACGGGGGCTGAACTTCGACATTGCCGAAGGGGCGTGGTACGGGCTGGTGGGGGAATCCGGCTCGGGCAAATCGACCGTGCTGCGCGCCGTAAGCGGACTTCTGCTCGACTGGACGGGAGAAATTGCCGTCTCGGGCCGGCGCCAGCAGCCACACAGGAGCCGCGCGTTTCACAAGCTGCTGCAGATGGTGTTCCAGGACCCCTACGCCTCGCTGCATCCGCGGCACACCGTCGATCGCGCGCTGTCCGAGCCTCTCTCCATCCACCGCATCGGCGAAGCTGATCGGCGCATCGAGCGCACTCTTATGGATGTCGGGCTCGATCCCTCTTTCCGCTACCGCTATCCCCACCAGCTCTCGGGCGGCCAACGTCAACGGGTCGCGATCGCCCGGGCGCTGATCGTCGAGCCCCGCATCCTCTTGCTTGACGAACCCACCTCTGCACTGGACGTCTCGGTGCAAGCGGAGATCTTGAATCTGCTCCACCGCCTACGACGAGAGCACGACCTGACCGCAATTCTGGTCAGCCACAATCTGGCAGTCGTCGCCCACATGTGCGAACGGCTTGGCGTGATGCAGAACGGGGAAATGGTTGAGGAGCTGACCGTCGATCAGTTGCGCGCCTCTGCACCCCTGCATCCCTATACGCGCCAATTGCTGAGGGCAAGCGCCGGCTACGATCCCCGCGCTCTGGCAACGCTGGAGGAAACCGCCTGAAGCCGGCGGGCACGAACGCGGCCCATCCGACTCCCAGCCTACGATGCGGCATCGCCGGCACAGATAGTGCAACCGGCGTTGACCCCGGGGGTAAGGACGCTTGCGCCAGGGCAACCGTCAAGAACCGTGGAGCCCACTTATAGGAGCCTTGCGCGCGAAGGCGTAGGTTGAGCAGCCGGCTCGGCAGCGGTGATGGCCAGTTTCTCGCCTTCCGTGGACGGGCGTAATATGTAGCGCCATGCTCCGGCTTCGCTGACGGAGAAGACCGGATTCCATCCCTTATATCGGTCGAGCCGCCGCAGCTCGCGCTTCAGATTATCCGAAACATACCAGGCGCCGTCGATCTCGATCAGAAGCACGGCATGGACTTCGCCGCGGCTGCGGCTGGTCATGACGGTCAGGCGTAGCTGCGCCTGCGAAAAACCCAAAGCGCTGAACACCATGTATTTGGCGATAGCATAATCCTCGCAATCGCCTCCCTGCTCCCAGAAGGCGAACGCGGATTGCCAGACATCGTTGCGGCCGAACTGGCGCCGATCCTCCTGATAGGGACGCGCATTCATCATCAGGTGCACCGCCTCGGCCTGGGCCAGTGGAGATTCCTCCGTAACGGTTCGCAACCGTCCTGCGATCTCGGCAGCGGTTGCGATGCAGTCTGCGGCGCGAAGGCAGATTTCGACTTCCTTCGCTTCCGCTGCCAACTGCTCGCGAACTTGCTGCCATTTCGGGAAATTTTGTGTAGCCGGGAGCTTGATCTCCGAATAGGCCGAAAAAGCCTGCTCCGCCTGGGCCGGTGTGGCGGCTCCGGCCTGCGCAAACGCAATCACCATCGCGGCTGCCCAAACCCGGATCGCCCGCACCGGTCCTCCGCCCCCCAGCGGCCGTCTTGAGACCGGTCGATGATCAGTTCACTTATATTTCCGTTCCCTGAAGGATCGTGCCTAACGAAGCGTAAACGACGAAATTCGCTCTCGCCATATGACCCGTCCGGGCGATCTCACCTTGGTTGTAGGGATGATCCACTTGCGCGTGCGTGCTGTTACGCCTCGACAGGCTAGGATGCGTTCATGCTAAGAGTGCCGCCTCTGCCCCGCATGGCAATAGCGCTGGCCGCCGGTGTTATCGGATGCACCTCTGAGCCGCGCATCGATGCCGATCTCGCAACGCACGAATTGCGGACTTTGACCGGCGCGGAGATCCAGCAGATCCTCACCAGCAACACCCTTGTCGGCGAGGATGGGCAAGGCTCGTTCTGGATGCACTACCCTTCCTTGAATACGGTTTGGGGCCTGGCCTCCGATGGAGACGTGGATATAGGCCGCTGGTGGGTTTCCGGAAACCACTATTGCCGCGCCTGGAGGCATTGGAGCGGTGGAACGGAGCAGTGCTGGCTTCTTGCCAGCAACGGCTCGAGCAGGCTGGTCTGGATTGAGCCGAACGGACGCTACTCCGGCGATTCCACGATCCAGGCAGGTAACAGTATCGGCCTCTTGACCAACCCTCAGATTGCCTCCGCTTTGATCGGTTCGGATGTGACGCTGGCCGGTTCGTCGGCCCCATTCGGCAATGAGGTCCCCGTCGATGCGACCGGGAGGATCCTCGTAGCCGGGAACTCTTCCGACCGCGGACAGCGCGACCTCGGAGCCGGTGATTCCCAATCGTCCGGTGGTGAAGGTGCATCCGGTGGAAGCGGCGGTGGTGCACAAGGAGATAGCGGCTCCGGAGGCGGCAGCTCGGGGAGCGGCAGTCCGGGGAGCGGCAGTCCGGGGAGCGGCAGTTCCGGAGCGGGTGGCGGCCCAGGCACGCAAGGCAACAACGGCAACGGCCCGGGCGGCAGTAGCGGCAGCGGCAGCAAGAGCTCCAACGATAACCGCGACCGCGACGATGGCGGCGACGACTAGAGCTTGCGGAAGGCTTGAGGGCCGCCCGAAGTATCTTGTGATCGGGCGCGATCTTGCCGATAAACTGGATGGCGTGCCGGTCGGGACGTGGCGAGAGCGATACAGGCCATGGGCGATTTTTGGCGCGGCGACCTCCCGCTTGGCCGCGCCTTTTGGCTCTGGGGAATTCTGGGCGGGGGAATCGTCAGCTTGGCCTCCACCTTGCTGGCTCTCGGCATCCTCGCCGGAGGCGGCTCCGGCTGGCTCGCCCTCGCAGGGTTCGCCGCCCATATTCCGTGGAATTTGGTGCTGCTGGTGGGAATTTGGCGCAGCAGTGCGCGCCCCGGCATTCGGCCAGAGGTTGCGCAGATGGCCCGGCTCGCCATCGTGGCGTGGGTGATTGTATTGTCGGTTGTGTGAGCGTCACGCCCTGGGCTTGACCCCGCCCCTCGCCGGCTTGACGCGCCGCCTGCGAGGGGGGTCTGGCTGAACCTCATGGGATGCCTTGCGCGCGATGCTCGATGAGGCGAAGCTGGCGCGATTACGATCCGGGCGTCACCCGCCGCAGGGTCAACGCCATTGGAAGTAGGCCCACCTACCATACGGAGGCATAGGGAGCGAACTTTACCGCCGGGCCAGATGCCCGTCGGCCTGATCACTCTTCCTCTGAAGTGTAGCCCTACGCTTGCGCAATTTCCTCGTTGCGGCCCACCTGCGTCAATTGCAGCATGCGAAAACAATGGATGGGCATGACAGGGTGTGTTCTGGCTTTCTGGATGGCGTCGGCCGATGTGAACGCGGACGATCCTGAAAGGCTGAGCGTGAAGAGAGGCGAGCAGATCGCCGCTTTCTTGCGGTCCGAGGGGTTTCTTTGCTTGCGCGCAACCACGCTGAAACGCACGGTTGTCAGGCTCGATGGCCGAAGGACATACCGGGTGGCGTGCGGAGAAAATGGCGGTCAGCCTGTCTTCCTGATTACAATGGCGCCTGGCCAAAGGCTCCCACGCTAGACTAGGGAGATCGCGGTTTCCTGTCGGGACGGGGCAATGATTCCGTCTCGCCCGGGCCTCCCAGAGACGTAAGGCGGCTCCTACATGCGCGGCGCTTGCGTCCGACTGAGATAGTCGTACGCGGACAGGGCGTGCGTCCGAACGATGTGCAGGAATTCCTCCACCGGCACATACTCGTCGGCGGCGCCCATGTTGCGCGGCGCCGGTCCGTAGACATAAGCCGGTATGTTCAGATATCGCCAGAGCCGGGCATCGGTGCCGCCCAGACTGACGATCGGTTCGGGCTCATAGCCGCCAAGTTGCTTGGCGTTTTGCCGCACGATCTCGACCATCTCGCCGAATGGATCGCACCAGCTTGGCGGCTGATGATTGATAAGTCTGTAGCTGGCCTCCGGATAGCGGCGCAGTATGTTCTCGACCTCGGCCAAAACGCGATCGGAGGTGATTCCCACCGGCAAGCGAATGTCGACTTCCAATATACATTCGCCCGGAACCATGTTCACCTTAAGGCCGGCGCGAATGATGCCGATATTAACCGTCACCTTTGGAACGATCTTCGCGGCGCCCTTGCCTTGCGCACGATCGATGGTCTCCGCAGCCTGATCGAGCGCGCGTACGACATTGTCGGGGGCGGAAACGGGAAGCTCGGTCAGCGCCTCCAGATCGCCGATCAACCGGGCGGCGATCTTTGTGGCGCTCGGGCTGACATGCGTGTAGGCGCCGTGGGCGCCCTTCGTTCGCACGGTTACCTCGATCCACAGCGGTCCCTTTTCGCCGAACCGTATCGAGAAGGGGCTGCTCGGCTCGCCGTTGAGCAGGCAGTCGCCATGAACCTCGGGGTGGTGCTCCATCAGATAGCGTGCGCCCCATGGCCCCATCGTCTCCTCGTCGGACACGCAAGTCAGCGTCAGGCGGCCCTTGAGCTGGTCGCGAACCCGATGGATGTAGCGGTAGGTGAAGATGGAGGCGCTGGTGCCGCACTTCATGTCGCAGGCGCCGCGGCCGTAGATGTTGCCGTCGACCAAGGCGCCACTCCAGGGTCCCTGCGTCCATCCTTCTCCGCTACCGACCGGGAAAACGTCGATATGGCCGTTCAGCACCAGATGCCGCCCCGGCCCGGCGCACTCGAACGTTCCGACGACATTGGGCATCTCGGCTTGCGGCGCTATGATCCGGTAGGGCAGCTTCTCGGCCTCGAGAAAGCTGCAAATGTGCGCAACCGCCTCGCGAGTGTCGCCCGGTGGGTTTGGGCTCTTCGCCTGGATGAACCGCCGGTAGAATTCGATCAACTTGTCACGGTCCCGTTCGATCCATTCGAGCAAGGTCTTTCTGGGATCTGTCATCCGCTTCTCCTCGGCTCAGCGCTCCGCACGCCCAAGATCACACCGGATCGCGCACCAGCGGCGCCGTTGAGCAGTGGATGCCGCCCCCGCCGCGATACACCGCCTCATAGTCGATCGTCACAATCTCGATTCCTTCCTTGTGCAGGCGATCGATCGTCCAGTTTGAGGCCTCGCTCATCAACACCTTGCCCGGCCGAATCGCCAAGCAGTTGATGGTGAAGGGATGATCCTCCGGATGTAGCTCGATCGCCTTGATCTTCATTTCCCGCAGCTTCTCGATAAACCAGTAGGGCGTTATGGTCGGGTTGATCAGAACCTTGTCGACATCGACCATGACGATCACGCCGTCTATGTGCTGTCGGTAGCCGGTCAGCTGCACTTGCAGCAGCTCAACTCCTTGCGTGCGCAGCACCTCCTCGACCTGCCTGGTGCCCTCCTCGTTGACCCGGACGCTGAGGCCGACAACGGCCGTACGTTCGTTCAGCCAAGCGAAGCTGCCTCCCTCGAAAATCCCGGTGCCGTGGACGGTGCGCAGGATCGGCATGCCGAGCTTGGCGAGCTTGCGGGTCACCGCCAACTCCTCCCCGCGACGATAGGGCGTTGCCAGACGACAGACGATGGCGCCGCCCTTCACGGCGATGACCGAATCCCGGGTGGAAACAGACTTGTGCTGGCGCACCGGCACATCTTCGAGATACTCCACGCGCACTCCTTCGCGGCGCAAAGCATCGGCGAGCCCGTCGTGATGCGCCTGCATCCGCGGGAGATCCGGAGGCTGGGTCCCGCGCCAGTACCAGCCCCTGATCGGATCGCCGAAGGAGCCGATCTCGGGAAGATAGTTCTCCTTCTTGACCAGGTTCACCTCCTCGCCCGGCCGATGCATGAGTATCACGCGGATTTGGCCGACATCGTTGGTGCAGCCCCATTGACGGCCCCACACGAGCTCCTGCATCTCCGCGCTTTCGAAGGCGGGCTCGGGAACAGAGGTGAAGGTCTTCATCAACTGGTTATAGCGGTACTCGTCCTCTGACATGATCGGCATGGAGAAACGCTCCTATATCCGGCCGGGCTGGAGACGGCGGTTGTGCGAGGGCGGCGAGAGGGCAATCGGCACATCGGGGCTGACGGCCCTAACGGATTTTGGTCCGGCCGCCGGTCATTCGGCAGCCTGGTCGCTGATCAGACGAAGCTCCGGGATGGGACTGTTGTACAACGGCAGAATGTCGGTGCGCGGTTTCCAGGTCTTGTCGGCGATGCACTTGCGCGCGTGCGTCGAAATCTCCTCGGTGGTCGCGAACCAGACGCCGCCTTTGTCCAGCATGTACTCGATCAGTTCGATCATGGCATCGCATCTGGCAAGCCGGCCGCTCACGAACGGGTGCCAGACCGGCATCCACATGCCGCCATACTTCCAAGCGGCATCGAACTCCGCGCGGAACACCTCCATCGCCCGCGCCGGCGAGGCGATCGGCAACATGTACCCGAGCTCGCGGAAACACATATACTGCGTCCAGTCGTCCATTGTGGTGTCGATCGGGATCTCGACGAGCGATCCTTTGTCGTTGGCGACCAGATAAGGGATATCGGAGCCGAGCAGCGAGGAGTCATAGTCGAAGCCCTCATCAACGAGATAGGAGAGGCTGCGCTTGGAAAAGGCATAGGACGGGGCGCGGTAGCCGCGCGGTCTGCGGCCGGTGGCGTTGCGGATCGCCTCGATGCCGAGGCGAAGCACGCGCAGCTCCTCCGAATCGCTCAGGAGATTCGGTTTCTCGTGCAAATATCCATGGTGGGCGATTTCGTGCCCGTCGTCCACGGCCGCCTTGACCGCTTCGGCGTAGCGCTCCACGCACCAGCCCGGTATGAAGAAAGTCTGACGTAGGCCAAATCGTTTGAACACCTCGATCAGCCGAGGCATCGCCACATCGGCATCGTAGCGCATCATGGTCGTCGCGCAGAGCTTGGTGTCGGCCGTGTCGGGATGGTTGAGGTGCACCGAGCTGTCCGCGTCCATATCGAAGGTAATCGCCGCGGCGCACCTAGCGCCGTTGGGCCACGGGATCGGATCTCGGATCATCTGCTCCTCTCTTTCATTGCATGGCGATCTTGCCTGCGATTTCGCTTCTTGCCCGCGATAAGCCCGTTGAAAACGATGTCGATATGACGTGCGGCGGCGCGTTTCTGATCGGCCAGGGTGAGGGTGTCCGATGTGACCAGACGGGCGAGGTGCTCGGTGCCGATGACCAACATCAGATCCGCAAGCGCAGCCGCGTCGACATTCTTCCTCAGCAATCCCCGCTGCTGATAGAAAGCGAAGAGATGCAAATAGTGGCGCCGGATCAGACTGCCGAGCCGCAGCGCGGTGCGCGCCGCCGCGCCGCCCGGCTCGATGAAGGGAGCCGAAAGGATGATCCGCCAGCAATCCTTGGGTATGTGTCGCAGGGCCTGGTCCGCCAGAAGTTCCTCATAGGCCTGCACCGCCGCGCGCGGATCTTCGGGCGGATTGCGCAGCAACCGGCGACGCTCAGGCAGCGCGCTGCGCACATGCCGCACCGCCAGTGCCAGCAAGATATTCGGCTTGGTCGAAAAATATTTGTAGACGGTGGCCGGGGCAAGCGCAGCGCGCTCGGCGATCGCCTCCACATGCGTGCCGTTGTATCCACGTTCGGCAAACAAGGTTGCCGCCGCTTCCAGCACCTGCTCCGTCCGCTGCCGCCGCTGACGCTCGCGAAGCCTGGCCATGCGCCGCGATCCAATATGCCGGTGAGAGGTCACAGTATCGGGGCGCATTCGTTGAGTCGACTCTATTTGTAGAATTGACTCTACGGAGCCGCAGAGCGTTAAATCGTTGCGAGATCACGGGCGGGGCGCGCAAAAGGACCCGATCCGGCGGGAGGATTCGTTGCGATGACGACGATGGTGGCGGCGAGGCCGCGCCACCCTCCGCACCACATTCTCATGCCTGGCCGGCGCATCGAAAAGGCGCCGGCCTGTTCGAAATCGGTTTTGGCTGTCGGGATTCTGTGGCTGTGAGCGCGCGGGCGCGTGGCGGCCGTCTGATCCTTCAGTCGCTGACCAAGCGCTATCCAGGCATGGTCGCGGTGGACGGCATGGATCTCGAGGTCGAGAGCGGAGAGTTCATCACACTGCTTGGGCCAAGCGGATCCGGCAAGACGTCGACATTGATGATGATCGCCGGCTTCACGCCGCCATCTTCCGGCGAAATCCTGATCGACGACCAGCCGATCACCGGCATGCCGCCGGAACGACGCAATATCGGCGTGGTGTTCCAGAATTACGCGCTGTTCCCGCACATGACGGTGGAAAGGAATGTCGGCTTTCCGTTGAAGATGAGAGGGCTTGCACGCGAGGAGATACGCGAGCGGGTCGGTGCGGCGCTGGACCTGGTGCAGCTGAGCGGCCTCGGCGCGCGTCTGCCGCGCGAGCTGTCCGGCGGCCAGCAGCAGCGCGTCGCGCTGGCGCGCGCGCTTGTCTTCAATCCGGGCATCTTGCTTATGGACGAGCCATTGGGCGCCCTCGACAAGAAGCTGCGCGAGCAGATGCAGTTCGAGTTGAAGCGCATTCACAGCGAGCTTTCGGTGACCGTCATCTATGTGACGCACGATCAGGAAGAAGCGCTCACCATGTCCGACCGCGTCGCCCTTATTAACCAGGGACGCATCGAGCAGCTCGGCAGGGCGGAGGAGCTCTATGAGCGGCCGGCCAGCCGCTTCGTCGCCGAATTCATTGGCGAGTCGAACCTCGTCGAGGGCAGGATCGATCGTGGAAACAGCGATGGATACGATGTCCTCGTCACCGATAGCGGCATACGCCTTCCGGCCGCAGGCCTGCCGCCCAGCCAGTCCAGCGGCCGGGCGCTCCTGGTGCTGCGGCCTGAGAAGATCGCTTTGCTGCCGATCGCCAACCCTTGCCGCGGGGCGGTGCGCGGAACCGTGCGCGAGCTTACCTATGTCGGCGACTTCACTCGCTACCGCGTCGAACTTGACGACGGAGCGGTGATTACGGCGAAGCGGCCAAACAGCAAGGAGGTGGTTCGCGCCGGCGCGGGAGAGACGGTGCAGCTGATATGGCACCCCGAGGATACGTGCGTACTGTCTGCGTAATCGACTGCGTTCAAGCAGTGCCGGCTGGTTGCCGGCTTACAGACGGGAGGTAGTGCATGGCCGGACATGGAAGCAAGATCAAGCGACGTGATTTTCTGGCGGTGACGGGCGCTGGACTCGCCGTCGGCCCGTTCTTTCACGTCAGGCCCGCCAAAGCCGACAAGGGGGAGCTGGTCGTCGTAAGCTGGGGCGGTCCGTGGAACGAAGCACTGCGAAACGTGATGTTCAAGGACTTCGAGGCGCAAACCGGCGTACGCGTGCGCGACGACGCGCCGCCGGAGAACGCCAAGATCAAGGCTATGGTCGAGAGCGGCAATGTCACCTGGGACGTCATCGACACCGACATGCCGGCAATTCTCAGCCTTGTTGACGACAACCTTCTTGAGCCGATCGACTACTCCAAGCTCGATCAGAAGAAGCTCAACAACATTCCGAAGGAGCTGCACCATCCTTACGCGATCGGACACAAGATCTACTCCTTCAATATCTGCTACAACACGGACCTGCTCCCCAAGGGAAAACATCCCCAGAGCTGGGCCGATGTCTGGGACGGCGAGAAGTTTCCAGGAGGACGCACTTTCAACTTCCGCGGCGGCGTCAGCCCGCAGCTTGAGGTCGCGCTCCTCGCCGACGGAGTGCCGATGGATCAGCTCTATCCGCTCGACGTCGAGCGGGGCTGGAAGAGCTTCGATCGCCTGCGGCCCCTGGTCACCAAGTGGTACGGCTCGCACTCGGAGGCGATTCAGCTTCTGAGCAACGGAGAGGTGGCGGTCGGGTGCACGATCGGGGCGGAAACGATTACGGCCAAGCGCCAGGGCGCGCCGGTCGATGTCGAATACAATGAGGGCAAGCTTTCCTCCGATTACTGGTCGATCGTCAAGGGAACCCAGAACCCTGATGCGGCGCACCAGTTCATCGACTTCGCACTTGCCGGAGACCGCCAGGCGGGCATGTCGAAATATGTGCCCTACGGCTTTTCCAACTCCGAAGCGGCAAATCATATGGCGCCGGAGGAGGCGGCCGACCTTTGCAGCTCGCCGGAGAATCTGAAGAAACAGTTCTGGTGGAATGTCGAATGGTGGGGTGAGGTCGGTCCTGACGGCAAGACACCGCGCGAACGGCTGGCGGAGGAGTATGCCGCCTGGATGGTGAAGGGCCAATGATGCGGTCTGGTGTCCGGGAGGCGCCGCGCGTCCCGGACACCGACAGCTTCGCCGGGGGCCGATGATGTTGGGCAGTGCGTCGAGCCCTGTCGATCTGAGCTTGTCGCGGCGAGAAGCGGTCGGCGGCGCCCGTTATTGGCGTTCGCGCCAGGGCGCGCTCGTCATTCCGGTCCTGGTATTCCTGTTGGCGCTCTATGTCTATCCGCTGTCGCGCCTGATCATGTGGAGCCTGTTCGATCCCGAGCTGACCTTTCAACATTACGGCAAGCTGCTTGACGACCCCACCTACCTCAAGGCCCTGCGCAACACTCTGGAGACCAGCTTCGGCGTAACTTTCTTCTCGCTGCTGCTGGGCTACCCGCTTGCCTATCTCATGGTCATCGTCGGGCCGCGCATGCGTGCAGTCCTGATCGCGATTGTGTTGATCCCGTTCTGGACCAGCATTCTCGTCAGAACCTTCGCCTGGGTCGTGATCTTGGGTCGCAACGGTCTGATCAACCAGGCGATGATTCAGGTTGGGCTGATCGACCGGCCGGTGGCGCTCATCTACAACATGGTCGGAGTCCAGATCGGGATGGTGCATGTCCTGCTGCCGTTCATGATCCTGCCGATCTACGGGGTGATGTCGCGGATAGACCGATCGCTCATCCGTGCGGCTCGCAGTCTCGGAGCGCGGCCTCGCCACGCCTTTCTTCAGGTCTTCCTGCCGCTCAGCCTTCCCGGGGTCTTTGCCGGCTGTGCCCTCGTCTTCCTCATGGCGGTGGGATTCTACATCACCCCGGCGCTGCTTGGCGGCCCCGGCCAGATCACGATCGCCACTCTTATCGAGATGATGGTGAGCGACTTGCTCAACTGGGGATTTGGCGCCACGCTTGCGGTCGTGCTGCTGACGGTGGTGGGCGCGCTGTTCATCGTGTTCAGCTCGCTCATGGGGCTGGACCGGCTTACCGGCAGCCGGGCGGTCTAGCCCATGGAGGAGGAAAAATTCACCGTTGCGCGATTGCTGCTCTGGATATTCTCCGGGGCTGTGGCGGTCTTCCTCATTGCGCCGATTCTGATCATCGTGATTGCGTCTTTCAGCGGATCGAGCCGGATGGAGTTTCCGCCGCAGAGCTGGTCGCTGCACCTCTATGAGCGATTCTTCACTTCGCCACACTGGATCGAGCCGGCCCTGCTCAGCCTGAGGGTCGCCTTGATCACGACCGTCTCGGCCACGATCTTGGGCACCTTGGCGGCGATCGGCATTGTGCGGGGGCGCTTTCCGGGACGCCGCGCGCTCGAGTTCTTCCTCGTTTCGCCGATGGTGATGCCGATCATCGTGCTGGCCGTCGGCCTCTATTTTCTGTTCGCGGCGTTCCAGATCGTTGGGCGGCCGATAAGCCTATATCTTGGACATACCGTGCTTGCGACGCCGCTTGTAATCATAATCGTATCGGCTGCGCTCAGGACCGCCGATCCGACGCTGGAGCTTGCCGCGCGCAGCCTCGGCGCGAGCTATCTGCGAACGCTTTGGCATATCACGATCCCGGTCATCAGGCCCGCCCTCTTCGGCGGTGCGGCATTCGCCTTTCTTGTCTCCTTCGATGAGCTGGTGATCGCCATCTTCGTCGGTGGACCGGCCGCCACCACTCTGCCAAAACGCATGTGGGACAGCATCCGGTTCGAGATCGATCCCACGCTGACCGCAATTTCGACCATGCTGGTGCTGATCGCGATCCTTACGCTGGTGAGCGCCGAACTGGTGCGCCGTGCGCTCGCTCGCCGATCCGCCGCCCCACAGCGCGTGCCCGAGCGTTAAAGCTGTGCCTCGCTGGCACATTGCATGGCCTTGTCAGCGGGCAGGCCGTCAATTCGTGCAAAATG
>DASPGI010000025.1:0-50241 GCA_035620695.1 Alphaproteobacteria bacterium | reverse complement strand
AGCATCCTGCTCTGCATCGCGGCCTCGGCCGTCGAGGAGCCGGTCATGCCCGCCATCATCGTCGCCAAAAGCACGTTCACCTGTGCGAGCCCGCCGACCATGTGCCCGACGAGGGCGTCCGCGAGATTCATGATCCTTCGACCCATGCCGCCGTGGTGGACGATCACTCCCAGATAAATGAAGAAGGGAATGGCCAGGAACGGGAAGGATTGCGTGGCGGCGACCATGCGCTGCACGAACGCTTCCGTCTGCGTTCCTTGCACCATCATGAAGAAAGACAGGCCGGCGATGGCGATGGCGTAGGCTACCGGCAGGTTGGCTGCGAAAAGGCCAAGGAGGACGACGATCGGGATCCAGTCCATCTCAAGGCTCCGGGCGCAGGCCGGACCGGAGGATCCGCGCCAGGGCCACCGATCGCCGGACCAGCATGAGGCCGAAGGACAGGGCGGCGCCCGCATAGACGTAGCTGAAGGGGATTCTCAGGACCGGCGAGACCCGCGAATGTCCGGAGATGGTGATCTTGATGGCGAGATATGTGACGTAGGCGAGGAAAGCGATCAGGACGATATCGCCCAGCACTCCGACGACAGCTCGCGTGCGTCGACCCAGATAGCGCACGACTACGCCGATGCTGATATGCATGTTGCGCTTCCAGGCCGCGCTCGCGCCGAGGAAAACGACCCAGGCGAAGATCATTTCGGCGAGCTCCGGCGCCCAGACCCCGGAACGCTGCAGCACATAGCGGTTGACGATGTTGTAGGTGGTGAGGCCGACCACCAGAACCAGCCCGGCGCCGGCGACCACCTCTTCGAGATTGGCCCGAGCCCAGGTCATAATCACCCAAAACTGCGACAACGCGCGGCGATCCACTATCCGCAGGATTCCGGGAATGATCTCGTCGCCGTGCCGGACGAGAACCGAGCCGGCACGACGACGAATCTCCGAATGCTATCTGCCCATCGCATTGCGGACAGTGTCGTAGAGGCCCGGCGACCACTGCTTGATTTGCGTGTAGGTCGACTTGCTCTTCTCACGAAACGCCTCGCGATCGACATCGGTCACGAAAGTAACGCCAGCCGCCTCAAGCTTCTCGCGAAAACCCTGTTCGCGATCAAGGGCAAGCGCGGTGATGATCTCGCCGCCGATCTCGGCCTCTTCGAGCAGGATCTGTTGGTGCTCCGGCGAGAGGGAGTTGAAGACCTTGGCGCTCATGATCGGCGCAATCCAGTTGGTGAAATGGCCGGTCGTCGACAGGACCTTCTTCGGCTCGTAGAACTTCGCCGCATAGATGGATTCGAGCGGCGATTCGACGGCGTCGACAACGCCCGAAGTGAGCGCCGAATACGCCTCGCCGAAATTGATGGTCTGGGCGTTGGCCTCAAGGGCCTTGAACGTTTCCACCCACATCTCGATCGGCGGAATTCGGATCTTCAGCCCTTTCATGTCATCGGGGGTGCGAATGGGCTTGTCTGTGATGATATGCCGAACGCCGAACAGCCAATTGGCTGCCAACAGCTTAAGCCCGGCCTTCTCCTCGAGCTGCTGGGAAACCGACTTGAACCAGTCGGACTTGATCAGCCTCCGATAATCCTCGAGCGAGTCATAGAGGTATGGCCCGTCGAGCACCGAGAGGTCCGGGACCTCGCCCGGCGCCGCGGCTCCGGGATTGGTGATCACGATGAAATCGGCGCCAAGCTTGGTCTGCTCGAGCGTGTCGTTGTCGTGGCCGAGCTGCGCCGACGGGAAGACCTTGACCTCGATCACCGAGCCCGTTCGCTCGGCTACGCGTTCGGCGAACCGTTCAGCGGCAATGTTGATGGCGTCCTGCGGAGCCATCTCGTGGGTTACGCGAAAGGTCACTTCGGCGGCTGTTGCAGGAACGATGGCCGCGCAAAGGAAAAGCACGAATGAAAGAAGAGCTGAGCGTGGCCTGTGCATGGCCTGCCTCTCCCTTTGACATTCCTCCCTGGTGTCGCTCCGGACTTCTTCGATACGCCTCAGCTTCTCTGTGGAGCCAGGTGCTCGGGGATCCGGTATCGAGCGAGCTTGCGACACCTGATGGCTGGTGTTTGGGGGTCACTCGCCGATCAGTGTAAAATAACAAAAAGTTGGATTGTCCTCAAAGGAATTGTATACAATCCTCCAGAAGGGGCAGAGACATGAGCTACGAAGCACTGACGGCTCCTGCCGTATCCGGACTGAACCCGATCGCCCGCCCTACTCTGGCCCAGCAGGTGGCGGATGCGATCGTCGATGCGATCGCAGGCGGTGCAATCCAGCCCGGCGAAAGGCTCACCGATTCCGATATCGCCAATCGCCTTGGAGTGAGCCGCAATCCGGTTCGCGAGGCGATGAAGACCCTGGAGGCGCAGGGGATCATCATCAGCAGCCCGCACCGCAGCATCCATGTGGTCGATTTCGACCAGAAGAAAGTCGAGCAGATTGCCCGGGCGCGCGTCGCAATCGAAAAGATCGCATTCGCAGAGGCCGTGGGCGTCTATGCCCAACGTCCCGAACTGCTCATGGAACTCGACCACATCATCGACCGGATGGAGCAGTCCGCTCGCAACGGAGATCTCAGCGGAATCACCAAGGCGGACCTTGCGTTTCACCGCGCCGTATGCATGGCGTCGAACAACCAGATCCTTCTGACGCTATGGGAAACGATTGCCCGTCACATGCGCATCTCATTCAACCTTGAAATCCATCAGGACACCGGCTCCCCAGGGGAGATTCCAGGTCATCACCGCGTGCTGCGCGACGTATTGGCAAGGGGAAACCGCCGCGAGGTGGAGCAGGAGATCGAGCGGCATATCCTGCGCCTGCAGCGGCGCTCGTGAGCGGGCTTTGGATCCTGCGCCAGCCACACGGCAATAGCCGGGTTTGCATGAGCCCGGGGGGCCCAGGACTAGCCGCTACTTGGCGACGAGACGCTTGACCGTCTTCAGCGCCGCATCCCTGCCCTCGCGAACCATGATCTCGTAGAGCGGGATCTGTCCGAGCTGCGACCAGACATAGTTCTTGAATTGGTTGAACGGCTTGCCGTTGAGGGATTTGCCCTTGAGTCCATACTGCTCGGCCGCGAACTCGCGCAGCATGGGGTAGGTATAGAGGTGCGCCGCCCCCATGGTGTAGGGCCAATTCATGTCGGCAAGGTGCGTGACCCACTGCTCGGCGGGAACCGGCTCTAGAACCACCTTGCCGTTCTTGCGCGCCAGAAGCCCGTAATCAACGGGATCGACCTGCGCCATCACCGCCGCCGCCTTGATGAAGTGGGCAACCCGGTCCAGCCCCATCCAGTTGCAGATCACGTCATGGCCTTCCATGTGCGCATCGAGCAGGCCGAGCTGGTGGGCAGCCGCCATGGCCATGACGATGCGGGAATCAAAGCGCCGGTGCATCAGCTCGGCCGTTACATAGATGCAGTGGGCGTGCCAGGTGTCGTCATAGACGGTTCGCGGTTCCTCCAGCCAACTGCCGTCCTCAAGCCACTGATAGAGCCAAACCTTCGGATATTCGTGTACGCACAAGGCCGCCGACGGCAGATCGCGGTTGATCGGCAGGGCCATCATCTGCCGGTAGTTGGCGGTGTAGGCCTCGGCCATACGAATATTGTAGGCGACCGTGACCGCGAGGCCTCCGGGATGAGCGTTGTAGAAATGGTTGTGACTTGAGGCGGCGGTCAGATAGGTCTGCGGCGTCATATGGCCCTTCGGCCAGACATGATCGGGCGAGTCGTTCTTGTTGAAGAAGCCGAGCTTGACCATCTCGCCGAACAGACGGCGGCGATCCTGATCGCTCGGATACATTTCAAGGAAAGTGATTCTCGGTCGCGCCACACATTCGGTCATCAAGCGGCGATACTCTGCGTCTTCGAGGCTCGCAGCGACCGAGAGAAGCTCGTTATAGGCGGATGTCACCAGGCGCGATGCCATCGCCATCTCCTCCGGCGTCATCTCGATCACTTCCGCAAGCTTGCGCGGTGGCGCCAGTTCGAGATCCTTCGAGAAGGCGCTATACGAGAACCGGCCCGGCAGCTTGCGGCTGTTGGACCGAACGACATCGTCATGCCTGCCCATGGCTGTTCCTCCTCCTATCTCAGGAATCGTCCGGTTTGCGAATCCAGTATGTGATGAGACTGTGGCCGGAACCCGCACCAGGCGGCTCCGGTTTCAAGCTCCACTTGCCCCGTGGGCAGCGCCGCCTTCACGGCAACGCCGCCGAGTGCGAGTTCGACCACCGACCGGGCGCCCAGCCGCTCGATCCACTTCACCTCGACCGGGAACGGAGTAGCGGGCCCAGGCTCCGGAGCGACTTCGATCGACTCCGGCCGGATGCCAAGCTCGATCCGATCCGGGACGCGCTCTAGACGGCGAAGCTCGGGTACGCCGATTGAGAAGTTCTTGCCGATCAGCGCGGGTTCGCCCTTTTCGCTGCCAAGCTCCGCGGGAATGAAATTCATCGGCGGCGTTCCGATGAAGCGGGCGACGAAACGGGTCGCCGGCCGGTGATAAACCTCGTCGGGCGATCCGATCTGCTCAAATCGCCCGGAATTGAGCACGCCCACGCTGTCGGACAGGCTCATCGCCTCCACCTGATCGTGCGTGACATAGACGATCGCCTGGCCAAGCTCGTGGTGGAGCTGCTTGAAGGCAATGCGCAGCCCGATCCGGATCCGGGCGTCCAGATTGGTGAGCGGTTCGTCCAGCAAGAGCAGGTCGGCCGACTGCACGATGGCACGCCCGATGGCGACGCGTTGCTGTTCGCCGCCCGAGAAGGTACGCGGAAGGCGGTTCAGAATAGGCTCGATGCCGAGCAGCCGCGCGGCCCAGCCGACTCTCTGGGAAATCTCGGACTCCGATGCCTTCGCCGCCCGCAGCGAGAACGCGATGTTTTCGAAACCGCTCAGCTGCGGGAACAGCGCGATATTCTGGAACAGCATGCTGACGCGGCGCAGCCGCGGCTCGAGCCCGTTCACCCGGCGACCGGAAATGATGATCTCGCCGCGATCGGGCTCGTGAAGCCCGGCGATGGTCTTGAGAAGGGTCGACTTGCCCGCATTTGTCGGGCCGACGATGGTGAAGAAGCCGCCGGTCGGAACGGTGAAGCTCACGTCGTCGAGGGCACGGATCTTGCCAAAGCTCTTGGTCAGGTCGCGAACCTCCAGCGCGGTCATGCCGCCGCCCCAAGCGCGCGCACCGGAACCCTGTTTCCCGTTCGCGCATCGAACAGAAGGCCCTGCCAGGACTGCGTCCGCAAATTCACGCCCTCGCCGATCCGCGCCGAACCGGGACGGGCCGACACACGGATCAGCATGTCTCCCAACTCGACGTGGAGCACATGCTCGGCTCCGAGATTCTCCAGGAATCGAACGATGCCGGCGGCCGTTCCTGTCCCGGATGCGGCGCTCAGCATCAGCTCATGCGGGCGGATGCCGAGAAGATAGGCGCCTTCGGCAAGCTCGCCCGGTCCGAGCGGAAGGATCCAGTTTGCCGGGAGGCGCGCGATCCGACTGCTCCCGTCTCCTTCCACGGTGGCGGGAAGCATGTTGATCGGCGGATCGCCGATGAACTCGGCTACGAACCGGTGCGCCGGTGCGCGAAAGATCTCGTCCGGCGAGGCTACTTGGAGGATGGCGCCCTCGCGCATGACGGCGATGCGGTCCGACATGCTCATGGCTTCGACCTGGTCGTGGGTCACGTAGAGAACGGTCTGACGCAGATCCTGTTGAATCCGCTTCAGCTCGCCGCGCAGGGATGCGCGAACCTCCGCATCGAGATTCGACATGGGCTCGTCGAGTAGAAGCAGCTCCGGATTGGTGATGAGCACGCGCGCGAGCGCAACGCGCTGCATCTCGCTCATGTTGAGGGAGCCGCCGCGGCGACCAAGAATCGAGGTCAGCGCCAATCGCTGGGCAAGCTCGTGCACGAGGCGGCGGCGCTCCGCCCGCCGCACGCGGCGCACCTCGAGTCCGAAGGCGAGGTTCTCGGCGACGGTGAGCTTGCTGAACACCGCATAATCCTGGAATACCAGGCCGATTCGGCGTGCTTGGGGCGGTAGATGCAATATTGAGCGACCCTCGACACGGATTTCGCCTCCATCGGGTTCAAGGAAGCCGGCAACCATGGCAAGCGTGGTGGACTTCCCGCAGCCCGACGGCCCCAAGAGGGAAAAGAATTCGCCGGGCGCCAGCGCAAGCGAGATGCCGTTGACGGCGGCGGTATCCTCGAACCGCTTGTGGATGTCGATCAGCTCCAGCCGCGCGGTCATCGCTATCGTTTGATGGCGCCGAAGGTAAGGCCGCGGACCAGATGCCGCTGAATGACGTAGCCGAAGAAAATCACGGGCAAGGTCGACACCGTGCCCATGGCCGCCTGCACGCCGTAAAGCTTGCCGGAGCTGGCCGAGACATAGTTCGCCACCTGAACCGTCACGGTCACCACATCGCCGGCTGTGAGGGTGAGCGCGAACAGAAATTCAGACCAGTTCAGGATGAAGATGAAGAGCGCCGTCGCCAGCAACCCGCCCTTGACCAGCGGCAGCGTCACGGAGCGGAAGGCCTGCAGACGGGTCATCCCGCCGATCATCGCCGCGCCCTCGAGTTCGGAGGGCACCTCCTCGATGAAGCTGCGGATCATCCAGATGCTGAAGGGCAGGGTGAAGGCGGTGTAGGCGATGATCAGGCCCAGATAGGTGTCCGACATTCGCAGCACCGAAAATAACACGACCATCGGAACCACCACCGCGATCGGCGGAAACATGCGGACGGTCAGAAACTGAAAGGGATAATTCTCTCCGCCGGTGCCGAACCGAACCATCGCCCAGGCCGCCAAGGTTCCGAACGCCACCGACAGGATGGTGGCGGATACCGAGATGATCGTCGAATCGCCAAACGCCTTCCAGGCGCTGCCGGAAACCTTGTAGTCGAGCGAGCCCGCCTGCGTCGCCGCGAATTCCCGCGCCGCATCCGGAGCGAACACGATGCGGTAGTTCTGCAGGGTCGGCCGCTCCGTGACCCAAACCGGAGGCCATTGCGCCCATTCGTCATAGGGCTTGAAGGAGGTTGAGATCAGCCAGAAGATCGGGAAGAACGCGATCAGCATCGCGAAAGCGACGGCGAAGCGCCGCAGGATCAGGCCAATTCGAGAGGTTTGTCGCACCATCGCCTCACCCCTGGAAGCGCTTGATCGGCCTTGCCAGCGCCATGCAGATCGAGACTACGAGGACGAGCACGATCAGCGCCGCCGCGGCGATGTAGCCGATCCGAAAATAGACGAAGGCGCCGTTGTACATGAACATCGAGATCGTCTCGGTGGCCGCACCGGGTCCCCCGCGCGTGAGGATGTAGACCGGGTCGAAGATCTTGAAGGTCTCGATGCTACGGATCAGCAGCGCGACGACGATCACCGGCAAAAGAAGCGGCAACATGATTCGGAAAAGGATTCGCGGGGGTGAGGCGCCGAGCGCAAGGGCGGCCCGAACCTGGTTCTCCGGCAAGTTCATGAATCCTGTCAGCACCAGGAGAAACATCAGGGGCGTCCATTGCCAGATTTCCGCCAGCATGATCGGAATCAGGGCCCAAAGCGGGTGCGACAACCATGAGAATTCGTAAGGCCTGCCCGCTACCACGCTGATGAGGTGATTGATCGGTCCGCGCTCGTTGAACAGCATGAAAAAGGCGTTCGCCGCATCGACCGGCACGATCATCATCGGCAGGATGATCACGCTGACAGCGAGCTTGCGCCACGGCCATTCATCGAGAAACAGCAGAGCAAGCGCCAGCGCCAGTAGAAGCTCGATTCCAACGCACACGGCGACGACGAAGACGGTCCGGACGACCGAGTTCAGAAAGCGCTCGTCATACCAGAGGTCGTAGAAGTTCCAAAGCCAGATGAACTCCGCCCTGTACCAGGGAACTCCGGCGGTGGGCTGCCAGTCGGTGAGACTGAGCCAGATCACGATCAAGGTCGGCATCAGAACCACGAACAGGACTGTGATCTGAGCCGGCAGCACCGAGGCGAGGCCGATTGGAATCCCCCACCCCTTGCGGGCGTCCGGTCCGGAATGACGTTGAACGGCTTCGGTGCTCATCGCTGCGCTCGGGCCGCAGCCGCCGAACCCGACTTCGGCGGCCGCGCATCTGAACCGGTCAGACCAACCGGTCCCGGACGGTCTCAGGATAGATGGATTTCAGGAACTTCCACTGGACCAGCTGGCTTCGCTTGCCCATGCGCCGTGTGATCCGCTCCCAGGCCTGCGCGGTCTCGTCTATGGCGTCCTTCGGAGATTTCTCGCCGACATCGGCCGCCTGCAGGTTCACGCGCAGAATGTCGAAATACTCGCCCTGGCCCTTCAGATAGAGGTCGGGAATGCTGCCACGCATGCTCGCCTCATGCACCACCAGGAACTCCTCTGTATAGGTCTTGGCAATCTCGGAGTCCTTGTAGTGCGCCCCCCGGAACGGATCGAAGTATCCGCCCGGATCTCGCACCGCGATGGTCGACATGGTCGGGCTGCAGGCGTAGAGCGTGAAGAGATAGGCAAGCTCGGGCTCACGCGAGACGCTGGAGACGACATAGTTCCAGCCCCAGTTGAAATAAGGTGTCTGGAGCAGGCTGTCCTTCACCATGCCGCCCGGAGTGGGTCCGAAGGCGAGCTTGCCGCGCACCTTCGATTTCTCGCTGTTGAGATATTTCTGCGTGCCGCCCCAGCCAATATTGCAGAACTTGTCCCCTTGGCCGAAGGCTTCGAAGTTCTCGAACAGCCCGTTGGTCCGCGCGCCCGGATAAAGGTGCTTGGATGCGGCGACCAGCTCCTCGACTGCGGCAACGCCGGCTTCGTTGTTGATTTGCGGATTCATATCGTCGTCGAACGGATAGAAGCCCTTGGCGTGGAAGCGCACCCACCACTCCCAAGCGATGAAGAACTGCGTGCGATAGAGCGCGCCGCCGAACATGCCCTTATCAGGCCGATTGAAGTGCGCCATCATCGCATCGAGCTGCTGCCAGGTTTCCGGCACCTTGAGCTCGTAGCCGTTCTTATCGGCGAAGGCCTTCTGCTCATCGGGATTGTCGAGCCAGTCCTTCAAATAGAACATCACATAGGTGTCGCCGTCGGTCTGGTATCCGTAGAGGCTGCCCTTGTAGTAATCGCCGATCGTGTAGAGCGCGTCCTTCTGGAAGTCTTCCGGCTCGTATTTCTGCGCGTACTGGTCGAGATTGACCAAGATTCCGGATTCGACCAGATCGGGAACGCCGAACGTAGCCGGCAGCGCGATGTCGAAGGCTCCGGTCTTCGACACTGCCTCGAGAAGGATTTTCTGGTTGATCTCGCCCAGCGGCACCTCGACATACTTAACCTGTATTCCCGTCTCCTCGGTCCATTTGTCGGCGACCGGCTTCACGTTGCCGAGCGATCCGGAGGGCTCGAGGATGGTAAGGACGACGCTGCGGCCTTGCGCGAGCTCCTTGGCCTTGGCGGCCGCCTCTATATGCACATTCTCCAAGGTCGCGGCCCGGGCGCCGTTCGGCCGGGCCAACAGAAACGAGCCGGCGCCGCCCAGCATTGCGGCGGCGGCTCCGCTCTTCAGCACCGTACGCCGCGTGATGTCGAGCATGCCAGGTCTCTTCGTCATCATTTGCCTCCCCGTTTGCTTGTTTGCTGGTATTCCGACGCCTTCGATCACCGCGGCTAATTCGTCTCGACGTTCTTGGGCGCATATCGGCTGTACCGGACGTCGGCCGTGATCTGATGCGCCGCCATACCCTCGACATTGCAGATGCGGCTCATGATCGGCGATATCTTGCGGCTCGCCGCCGGCGTCAGCTTCTGATAGGTGACGGTCTTGATGAATTTGCCGACCCAAAGGCCTCCGGTGTAGCGCGCGGCCCGTCCGGTCGGCAGTGTGTGGTTGGTGCCTACGCCCTTGTCGCCATAGGCGACGGTACTCTCCTCGCCAAGGAACAGGCTGCCGTAGTTGCGCAAACGCTCCAAGTAATAGTCGTTGCGGCGGGTCATCACCTCCAGATGCTCGGGAGCATAATCGTCGCTGACCGCAATCGCCTCATCGTCGCTCGCGACGACGATCACTTCGCCATTGTCCTGCCAGGCCTGGGATGCGATCGCCGCCGTCGGCAATGTTTCGAGTTGCCGGGCAATCTGTTCGATGACCGCACGACCGAGCGTCTCTGAGGTGGTGACGAGCCAAACTGGGCTGTCGGGTCCATGCTCGGCCTGGCCCAGAAGATCGGTCGCCACCAGTGCCGGGTCGGCGCTGTCATCGGCGATGACGAGGATCTCCGTAGGTCCAGCCAGAAGGTCGATGCCAACCCGTCCGAACAGTTGGCGTTTCGCCTCAGCCACATAGGGGTTTCCGGGGCCGGTCAGGATGTCGACCGGCGCCATGCCGACGCAGCCGAGCGCCATGGCCGCCATGGCCTGGACGCCGCCCAGCACGTAGATCTCATCGGCCCCGGCGGCATGCATCGCATAAAGCTGCGGAGCGTAGATCCCGTCTTGGTCGCGCGGGGGAGCGCAGCCCACGATATGGTCAACGCCGGCCGTGCGCGCCGTGCCGATGCTCATGATGGCGGCGGCGACGAGCGGGTACTTGCCTCCCGGAATGTAGCAGCCGACCTTGGAGACCGGGATCAGCCGATGGCCGAGCCAGACCCCCGGCTGAAGCTCTACCTCCAGCTCCGAGAGGCTTTCCCGCTGCCGCTTGGCGAACTCCGTCACCTGCCGATGGCAATAGGCGAAATCCTCCTTGAAGGTGGCCGGCATCCGCCGGGCGACGGCTTCGATCGTGTCCGGATCGACCTTGAAGGGCCCCTCCCAGCGATCAAGCTCTTTGGCGTAGCGCCGGACCGCGCCATCGCCCTCCTCCGCGATCTGGCTCAGCATCCGTTCGACGGTCTGCCGGATCGCATCGTTCGACTGTTTCGGCTTGGGTTGGATGGATTTGAGGTGCAAGGGCATGCCGGCACGTCCTTATGTAAACGCTTACATACACGCTCAATCCGGTCTAGATTTTGAAACGTTATTAGGCAGCCACACCTCGGTCAATTAGGAATATGACCGCGAAAGCGGAAAAGCGGCGCAAGACCATCCGCGACATCGCCCGCGAGGCGCGGGTGTCCACGGCGACCGTGTCGCGGGTGTTGAACGGCTCGGCGCCGGTGAGGCCTGACACCCGCGAGCGGGTCGAGCATGTAATCGAGAGGCACCATTTCGTCTTCGACGGGCTCGCTGGCGGCTTGGCCAGCCGCAGGTCCGGACTTCTCGGCCTGGTCATCCCGACGGTCATCAATTCCATCTATGCGGCTTTTGCGCAATCCATTCAGGCAGTCGCGCAGAAGGAGCGGTATACGGTGCTGCTCGGCGTCTCGGAATTCTCGCCTGCCGAGGAAGAGCGGTTGATCGAGCAGTTCATCGCCCGGCGCGTCGAGGCGCTGATCCTGACGGGAGCCGATCGCCCGGCGCGCAGCTACCAGCAGATGCGGCGCAATCAGGTTCCCTTCATCATCACCTGGAAAAGCACCCGGCGTCGCGACCTGCCGAGCGTCTCCTTCGACAATGGAGACGCGGCCCGCAAGGCGGTGAGCTTTCTGCTTCAGTGCGGACACCGGCGGATCGGGCTGATCTGCGGGCGCACCGGGGTGAACGACCGCGCGCGCGAACGCCGCGATGCGTTTGAAACCACCTTGAAAGAGCGCGGCATCACCGTCGATCCCGAGCTCGTCTGCGAATGCGATTTCGAATTCGACGCCGGGCGTGCGGCGATGCAAGGCATGCTGCGGCGCCCCGACCCGCCGACCGCCGTCTTCTGCGCCAACGACATCCAGGCGATCGGCGCGATAACCGAGTGTCGCGGCGAGGGGATCCCTGTTCCCGGCGGCATGTCGATTGTCGGCTTCGACGACCTGCCCATTGCGACTTTCGTGGACCCGCAGCTCACCACGATCAGGGTTCCTGCCGCCGAAATGGGGCGGCTTGCGGCCGAAGCCGTGATCGCGCATCTGACCAGGCATACCCCTCTCGGCTCGATTGTGCTGCCGACCGAGCTCATCGTCAGATCCTCGGCAAGCGGACCGATGCCTGCGGGACGGCCATGGTAGTTTCCCCAAAGATTGCGACCGGAATATAGGAACAAAGATGCCGGCCACTTATCTCTAGTTGCAGGCGCGCCAAGGATCGCCTATGAAGCGGCCGTCCTTGACCTGCAATTCTCACTACTCGAGGCGGACACGTGCCCAAGGCTGCCAAATCAAAGACGGATCGCCGAGAACCGGGCAAAAGAGGATCGTCGCCGGCACCTGGTTCGCGCAGGACCGGAAGAGCCAGGGATCTCATGCGGGCGGCGCTGCGGGTTTTCGCGCAGAAGGATTTCGGGGACATCACGCTGCGCGATATCCAGAAGGCAAGCGGTTTCGACGCGGCGCTGATTTACTATTACTTCGACGACAAGCAGGACCTGTTCGACGCGGCGGTGAAGTTCGCCTTGTCGGAGGCGTCCGGGGACAGCAAGCTTCGTCTATCGGCCGACATCGACCCCGTGGATGCGATAAGAAGCTGGATGCTCCATTGCCTGGCGCTTGCGGACAGCAATCGCACGATCTTTCGAATCATGCTGCACTATGCCGGATCGGAACGAGGTGCACGCGCCCTCGATCGCTCGATCCGCAGCTTCTACCGGCGCGAGGAGCTTGAGATTCTCGCGCGCAGCATCGAGCGCGGCATTGCCGGTGGAATATTCCGGAAGGTCGCTTCCGCGGATGTTGCTCGTTTCGTCTCGGTGCATCTGGACGGAATCACCGCGGCATCGATCGTTCGAGCCGATTTTGATGTTGCGGGCGCGTTCCGGGATCTGGAGGCGGCGCTTTGGCAGCAGCTTGGCTACGCCCACGCCGCCGGGAAGTTCCGATCCCTCGATGGAGGCCGCTCAAGAGAGCCGGCCGACAAGGCTCTCGATCGGCCGGTACGGAAAGTCGAAGCCCCAGTGGGAAGGACCCAGCGCATCAACGCCCGCTCGTGAGTCGAACTGGGCGCACCGCTTGATGCCGATCACCGCGACCGGCTGGCCCTCCTCGAGAAAGCTGTTCACCAGCGGCTCGCCCGTTGGTGGATCGATGATTTCGATCACGTCGGGTCCGGTCACGAACGGCTCGCCGTCCAGCCAGGACAGGTGGTTCTCGTTCTTGAACCAGAGCCGCAGCCGGCGTCCTGTGAAGGGACCGTTCCCTTCGAGCTCGTGCTCGCCCCACATATAGCCGTCCCTGTTTTCCCACTGACGACGCAGGATGCGGCCCTTGAACAGCACCCACATATCCGAGAGGCGATTTACCAGCTCCTCGGCGGGATCCCGGCCGCTGTCGCGCGCCTCTCGGATGGTGCGCCCGATCAGGAACGATCGGGTCAGCGTTCCGGGGATGGCGATGCGCTTGGCCTCCGCGCCGCTCATCATGAAGGCGGCGCAGCCCGCACTTCCGAACGAGGACATGGCCACATGCTTGCCGAGGCGCTCGGCTATCAGGTTGTTGGCACAGCCCTCGACGAACACACGGTCGCCGTAGTAGGTCGCGCAGGCGAACGGCGCCATCTTGAGGCCGGCCATGTGCGGCGTCGTACAGGTCGCCTCGGGAATGGCCCGGCCGGCGAAATCCGCATCGGGCACCAGCTTGCCGAGCAGGGCGGCGGTGGCCAGGCACTGGCCGGTGTTGTTGCCGCCGATTTCGATGGGAATCAGCACGTCCAGCTTCCTGCCGCTTCGGCGCTCCAGCTCTTCCACCGCGGCCAAGGGCGGGTGGGCGACGCTCGTGCGGATGCCATACTCCTTCTCGCGGTCGCCCCGAGCGTAGCGCGTCGGAGCGACCGAGCCCGTGAAAAAGGCCGCGGCAACCGCCGCCTCATCGGGCAGCTCGCCCAGATCGATCCACTCGACCTTGCGTCCGAGATCCAGCGCCTCCTGCAAAAAAGCCCGCGATTCGGTCGTCGGTCCGCCGCCGCTGGCGCTCAGGAAGTCCGTGCCGCGGGTGAAATCCTCGATGTCCTGCGCCGAGCGCAACGCGCCTTTGGGCATGATCGAACTCCCGTTTCGGGGCGGCTATTGGGACGAGGCGAAATGGTACTCCGCTCTCCGGTCCCGCACTGCCGGAGAGGCGATCCTGCTGTGACTGATCCCGGCCGACACGCAGGCGGTCGCGAAGGCGAAGGCCGCCGGCACCGGGTCGACGATGGGCACATGCACACCGAGCGCCTCGTGCACCGCGCGGTCGATTTCCGCCGGCAAATTCTCTCCAGTTCCCGTGCAGCCGAGCAGAACGGCTTCGGCGCCGTCCTCGCGCACGGCGGCAACCGCCTCGTCGATCATCCGTCCGACACAGTCATTGGATAAAGCCATGACACCGACCCCGGTCGCGCGCACCGATGCCAGCTTCCTGCCAAAACCAGACCGCTCCACTAGCCGGCGAATTCTCGGGATGCACTGATTCCAAGTGGTGATGACGCTGAAGCGGCCGGCCAGCAGGCTCGTCGCGTGAAGGCCCGCCTGCCCTTCGCCGATGACCGGTATGGAGACCAGCTCCCGTGCTCCTTGCAGGCCAGGATCGCTGAAACAGCCGACGATGCAGGCATCGATCCCCTCCGCCTCCGCATCGCGCGCCAGCGTGATCGTCTCGGGCTGCGACAAGGCAATGTCGAAATCGGATTCGATGGTGGCGGTGCCGTTCGCAAGGCAGGCGACGGACACCTCCGCCCTGTCGCCGGCCACCGCCCGATACTCGGCCTCCGCCTTGTCCCTGAGAGCATCCGAGGGCAGCACCGGCAGCAGGATACGGATGCGCATCATCGCCTCCATGCGGGTCGGGCTTTCCAAACAGGATCTTCTTTGATAGCGTTTTCATCGAACAATGAAAATACCGCCCTTTGGCTAGTCAGCCGGCGAGCGTGACGGCCTTGCCGTGTCGGGCGCTATGACAGGGAGAGAGCGATGACGGACGAAAATGAGCTTCTTGCGCGGCAGCTGAGACGGGCCATCACCCGCCGACAGTTCGGCCGTGGCGCCGTCTCGGCGGCAATGTTCGCCGCGATTTCCAGCCAGGCCATGCGGCCCGAAGAGGCGCATGCGGAAGAGCTTACGGGGCCGGTGAACGTCCTCGCCTGGGAAGGATATGACGATCCGGAGATCGTCAAGGGATTCGAGGAGAAATACGGCGTCAAGCTCAACGTGAAGACCGCGAGCAGCAACGCCAACCAGCTCGACCAGATCCGGGCCGGCGCCATTCAGTTCGACGTCGTCAACCCGGACACCGTCTGGATCGAGAAATTCGCTCAAAGCGGCTTTATTCTCGCACTGGACCGCAACGACTTCCCGAATCTCGAGAATCTGTATGAGCCGTTCCGGAATTGTGACGAATGCCTGGTCGACGGCCAACTCTACGGCGTGCTGACGCGCTGGGGCATGAACGGCATCGTCCATTGGCGCGACAAGATTTCGGAAGCCGATGCCAGCGATGCCAACGTCCTTTGGGACCCGAAGCTGAAAGAGCGCATCAGCATTGTCGACTGGGCGGAGCTTTATCTGTGGATGACCGGTCTCTGGTTGGGATACGAGCATCCCGAGCAGGCGACGGGCGCCGACCTCGACAAGATCGTCGCGCGGTTGATTGAGGTCAAACCCAATCTCCGTGCCATCCACAGCGAGACCGGCGCCTGCCGAACCGACCTCGTCAATCTCGATGCCTGGGCGATTTGGGGCGCCAGCAGCGAGCAGGCCTCGATCGCGATGAAGGTCGAAGGCTATGATGTTGCGTTGACGATTCCCAAACAGGGTGGCGCGATGTGGACCGAATCCCTGCAAATCGTGAAGGGAACGCAACATCTGGCCGCCGCAAAGGCGTATCTCAACTACATGACCAGCCCGGAGGCCCTCGTGAAATTCGCCTGGGGCCGGCAGAAGATCATGGTCACCAACTCAAAGGTTGCCGAGCTGCTGACTCCCGAGCAGATCAAGATCCTCAATCTGGATCAGGTGGATCAGTGGGCCAACAGCCTCCGGCTCAACCGGGCTCCGGTTGACGAGGAGGCCTGGAAGAAAGCCTGGCAGCAGTTCAAGGCGGCGTAAGTCTAAGGTTGACGGAGGGACCTCCCATGCGGGTGCGGGTCGTCGTTCCGGTGCTGCATTCGGAGGAACTCGTCGGGAAGGCGCGGGAAGAGTATCAATCCTGCGCCTCCCCGGGAGTGGAACTCTCGGTTGTTTGCGTCGCAAACGGCACGCGCAGCATCGAATCGGAGTTTGACATGGCGCTGGCACAGCCGGATGTCATCCGCCTGGTGCGCGAGGCCGAGAAGGATGGCGTCAATGCCTGCACCATCGCCTGTTTCGGCGATCCGGGAGCGGCCGGAGCCAGGGAGGCGGTTTCCATCCCCGTCATCGGCGAAGGAGAAGCCGCCATGCATTGCGCAAGCCTGCTTGGCGGTCGGTTCAGCGTCGTCATCACTGAGCGGTCCATTTTCCCGCTGGTCCATCGCCTGGTGCGGGCCTGCGGCATGCAGGATCGTTTCGCGTCAGTCCGCGAGGTCGGTGCGGGCGTACTCGACTTTTCTCTCGACTGCGTGCCGCGCGCAATCGAGGAATCCGTGCGAGCGGTGCGTGACGACGGCGCCGAGGTCATCGTCATGGGATGCACGGGCACCGGAGTCGACATGGCGCGCGCCATCGAAGAAGGGGTCAAGCAGCAGATCGGCGCTTATGTTCCGGTGATCGATCCGGTGAAGGTCACCATGAAGCTTGCCGAATCCTTTGCCGCGCTTGGCATCTCCCACAGCAAGATTGCCTATCCTTCGCCGCCCAGCCTCAGGCCAGAATATCGCTATCTGACCTAGGGCGATCGCGATGTCGACTGTGGACACCACGGCAGAGCTACGGGCCGCGCGCGATAGTTCACGCGCCCGAAGCTACATGGAGCGACAGGGTCGCTGGAAATCGGTTGCGGGTCTGGCGCCCATCGTCGTCTGGCAGATCGTCTTCTTCGTCGTCCCTCTGGCGCTTCTGGCAGTTTACAGCTTCTGGCGGCTGGTCAATTACAGGGTCGACTACACCTTCACGCTCTACAACTATCTAGACATTTTCTCAAACCGGCTGCTGCTTGACGCGTTGCTCCTGTCGCTCCAGGTGGCGGTCGTGGTCACCATTGTCTGCGCGATCCTCGCCTATCCCATCGCCTATTTCATCGCCAAGAAGGCTGGGCGTTGGCGGACGCTGCTGCTGATCCTTGTGATCGTCCCGTTCTGGACCAGCTTCATCCTTCGCGCCTATGCCTGGAAACTGCTGCTGGGCGAACGTGGCTTTATCAACTCCGGCCTCACCATCCTGGGCGCACTCGATGAGCCGATCTCCTATCTCCTCTACTCCCCCGTCGCCACCTCGATCGGTTTGATCTACGCCTTCCTGCCCTTCTACATCCTGCCGCTCTACACAAGCATCGACAAAGTCCAGGATTCCTGGCTGGCCGCTGCGCAGGATCTCGGCGCCACGCCGATGCGCGCATTCTTCGAGGTAACCTTCCCGCTCTGCGTTCCGGGGTTGGTGGTGGGTGCCGTGTTCACCTTCATCTTCGCTGTCGGCGACTATGTCATCCCGCAGCTTCTCGGCGGGGGCAAGAGCCTCCTCATCGCCCAGGCGATCGTGCTCGAGTTCGAAACCTCGCAAAACTGGCCAGGCGGAGCAGCACTCTCGATGGTGCTTCTGGTCATCATCCTTGCGATACTCGCCGCAACGCTTCGCTGGATCCGCATGGAGGATGTGGTCTAGCCATGGCCAGCGTAACCGCCCTGCCTGATCGTACTCTTGCCGCCGCTCGGCCCGCCGGAAGTGGCCGCGTTTTCGGTCTCGCCTATGTCAGCCTTGTCTATGCCTTCTTCTACATCCCCATCGTTGTGATCATCCTCTTCGCCTTCAGCGGGCGGTCGATTCCCGCCCTGCCGCTCGAACACTTCACCACGCGCTGGTTTCACGAGGCCCTCGACGATCGGCAACTCGTTGCCTCGCTCTGGTCCAGCACCTGGATCGCCTTGCTGACGGCGGTCATGGCCACGGCGATCGGCATGCCGGCCGCGATGGTCCTGGCTTGGCGACCATTCCGTGGCAAAGCAATCATTTTCGGTTTGATCCTGTCGCCGATCATCATCCCGCAGATGGTGGTCGGCATCAGTTTGCTGCTCCTTTTCCGCTACTCGCCTCAGCTTCTGGGCACGATCGGCATCGTCATCGCGCACACGACGCTCACCTTGTGCTTCTCGGTTATGATCTTCTATTCGCGCCTGCTTGGCTTTCGCAGATCCCTGATTGAAGCGGCGATGGATCTGGGAGCGAGCGAACCCCGGGTGTTCTTCGAGGTGATCTTGCCGCTGACAACCCCGGCCATCCTTGCGGTGATGCTGCTGACATTCACCGAGTCTTTCGGTGAATTCATAGTTGCCTGGTTCGTCGCCGGGTTCGAGGAGACGCTTCCGATCGCCATCTGGACCAGCTTGCGCTTTGGGCTGTCGCCCAAGATCAACGCCATCGCCACACTGATCATGATCGTATCCATCACTTTGAGCGCGTTCGCCCAGTTCTGGATCCTGCGCCAGACTCGCGGCAAGCCCGCCCAGCCCCGGCCATGACCGACGCCGGCCCCGCCATCACCATCAGCCGGGTCGTCAAATATTACGGCGACGTGCTGGCCGTGAACGATGTCTCGCTCATGGTCGATGAGGGTGAGTTCGTCACGCTGCTCGGACCAAGCGGCTGCGGAAAGTCAACTCTCCTGCGCATGGTGGCCGGCTTCATCGAACCCAACTCGGGAGACATCCTTCTGCATGGAAAGTCGGTGGTCGGCGTCCCGCCTTATCGCCGGAACACCTCGATGGTCTTTCAAGACTATGCCCTCTTCCCCCATCGCACCGTTGCGCAGAATTTGGCCTTCGGGTTGCGTATGCGCAAGATGCCGAGGCCGGACATCTCGGCCCGCGTCACCGCCATGCTTGAACTTCTCGGGCTGCCGGGCATGGGCGAGCGTCGCATCACCGAGATTTCGGGAGGTCAACAGCAGCGTGTCGCTCTCGGCAGGGCGCTCGTCGTCGAGCCGGCGGTGCTGCTCCTCGACGAGCCGCTGGGCGCCCTAGACTTCAAGCTGCGCAAGCAGATGCAATCGGAGCTCAAGCGTATCCAGCGCCAGGTCGGCATCACCTTTATCTATGTCACGCACGACCAGGAGGAGGCGCTGACCATGTCCGACCGCGTGGCCGTGATGAATGCCGGCCAGATCGAGCAATGCGATACGCCCGAGCGCGTCTATCGCTATCCGCGCAGCAGCTTCGTGGCCGATTTCGTCGGCGAGGCCAATCTGATGACCTGCCGCGTCGTGGCCACGCAGGGCGAGATCGTCCGGGTGCGCAATCAGTCCGGCGAGGAATTCCTAGCGCGCTTCAACGGCGACCGGCAGATCGCCGTGGGCGAAGAAGTGCGGCTCGTCGTCCGTCCGGAGAACATCCGGATCGACTCGCAAGACGGTCTGCACGGAACAGTCGAGGACGTGGTGTTCTCGGGAGCCATGGCGAAGGTATCGATCGCGCTCGCCGATGGATCACACCTCAGTGTCGCCGTCCCGGCCGGAAACGCCCTGCCCGCCAAGAGCGCGCGCGTGGCCTTGTCCTGGGACGCAGATAACGCGGTGATCGTCGCATGAGCGCGCAGACCCCGGCCCGGATCGCGGTCGTCTTTCACAGTCGTTCCGGCCATACGGCGGCGATCGCGGAACACGTCCTCAAGGGCATCTCCGCAATCGAAGGGGTGGAGGCGAGGCTCGTCAACGTCGATGCGGAAGAGCCGCCCTGGGACTATCTGCATGGCTGCACGGCGATCCTCTTCGGCTGTCCGACCCATTTCGGCAGCGTGTCGGCAGAGATGAAGCGCTTCATGGACGACACGGATGCCTTCTGGCGAGAGATGAGATGGCGGGACAAGCTGGCCGCGGGCTTCACCTGTGCCGGCGAACCGAGTGGGGACAAGCTCACCGTTTTGCAGCAGATGATCATTTTCGCCGGGCAGCACGGCATGATCTGGGTCGGCATGGACCCAATGAAGGACAAGGCCGCGGCAGGCCGTCGGCCGGAGGGCTACAATCGCCAAGGCGGCTATATCGGTGCGATGGCGGATGCCGACGGCGACGCGCTTGGCCCGAATTCACCGCCCCGGCAGGACCGAGCCACCGCCGAATGCCTTGGCCGCAGGATGGCCGAGCTCTCGAAGCTCTGGACCTGCATTGCCGCGCGGACGCAGAAATGAGCCGGACCAGGACGATCGGCGAAGCGGAGCTGAGGTCGCTTGCGACCGGAGCGGGCGTCCTGGGGACTGGAGGGGGCACCCACCCCTATCTCGAGTTGCTGAATATCGAGAAACTCTATCGCGAGGGTCGGCATGCGCGGCTGATCTCGGCCGACGCGCTTGGCGATGACGAGCTGGTGGCGGTCGTCGGCCTCATGGGCGCCCCTCTCGTCACCAAGGAGCGCCTGCCCGACCCTGACCATGTGCTGCGGCCCGTGCGGCTCATGGAGGACTTCACCGGACGCCGGTTCGATGCTGTCATGTCGATCGAGATCGGCAGCGAGAACTCGATCTTGCCCCTGATGGTGAGCGCGCTCTGCGGCATTCCCGTGGTAGATGCGGACACCATGGGGCGGGCCTTTCCGGAAGCGCAGATGGCCAGCTTCGCGATCCGCGGGCTGTCGCTGACGCCCTTCGTGATCTCCGACATCCGGGACAACGATCTGGTCATCACCCGAACCGAGGACGCCCTCTGGACCGAGCGGATCGGGCGGCGGGTCTGCACCGAGCTCGGCTCGATCGTGGCGACCTGCTCAGCGCCGCGCACGGGACGCGAGGTTAAGGATCACGCGATCCTCGGCTCCATCAGCCGCGCGATTCGGCTAGGCGAAGCCGTTATGAATGCCAGGCGGCGACATGAGAGCCCTATCGCCGCTGTGCTGATCGCCGAGCGCGGCGTGCATCTGTTTCGCGGCAAGGTTTCCGACGTCGCGCGGCGGACCACTGGAGGCTTCGTCCGCGGCGAAGCGCAGATCGAGGGGGTCGATGAGTTCGCTGGAGACGTGTTTCTGGTCGACTTTCAGAACGAGTTCACGATAGGCCGTCATGCCGGTGAGGTCCGGGTGACGGTTCCGGACCTCATCTGCATTCTCGACAGCCTGACCGGAACGGCGCTGGGTACCGAAACCATCCGCTATGGTCAGCGGGTCGATATTCTCTCGCTCCCTTGCGATCCGATCATGTCAAGCAGCGAAGGACTGCAGCGCGTCGGTCCACGCGCCTTCGGCTATGACTTCGATTTCGTCTCGCTGCACCGGATGGCCGCATGAGCGGTCCCACACGCCTCGTCGAGTTCTCCGAGCTGGCCTCACTCGCGCTCGGCACCGGCATTCTCGGAACCGGCGGCGGCACGCATCCTTATCTGGAGCTTCTCAATATCGAGAAGCTTTATCAGGAGGGCAGATCGGTTCGCCTCATCGATCCCAACGATCTCGGCGACGAGGATCTGGTGGCAGAGCTCGGTTATATGGGCGCGCCCTTGGTCACCAAGGAGCGACTGCCCGATCCCGACCATATCTGCCGGCCGGTACGCCTGATGGCGGAGCATACAGGCGCCCGTTTCACGGCGGTGATGGCCGGAGAGGTCGGAGCAGAGAACGGCATACTTCCGTTTCTCGTGGCGGCGATGCTCGACCTGCCGGTGGTCGATGTCGACACCATGGGGCGCGCCTTTCCCGAAATCCAGATGAGCAGCCTCGTCATTCGCGGCCTGCCGCTCGTGCCCTTCGCGCTCTGTGACGTGCGGGCCAACGACGTGCTGCTGACCCGGTCCAACGGTCCCATCGCCGTCGAGCGAATTGGTCGCAAGATCTGCACCGAGATGGGCTCGGTCGCCGCCACTTGTAGGCCGCCGCGCCGGGGGCGTGACATCAAGGCACATGGCGTTCTCCATAGCGTCAGTCGGGCAATCCGGCTGGGCGCCGCAGTCCGCAGCGCGCGCGCGCGCCACGCAGACCCGGTCGAAACCATTCTTGAGGCCGAGCACGGCCTGTTGTTGTTCCGTGGAAAGGTCGTGGACGTGGCGCGGCGAACGACCGAGGGGTTCGTGCGCGGCGTGGCGCGAATCGAGGGCTTCGACGATTTCGAGAGCCGGGAGTTCCAAGTCGATTTCCAGAACGAGTTCACCATCGGCCGGCTAGACGGCCAACTTACGGTCATGGTTCCCGATCTCTTGTGCATTCTTGATGCGGTCTCCGGCGAGGCGATCGGGACCGAGACGATTCGCTACGGCCAGCGCGTGGCAATCGTCTCGCTCCCCGCAGCGAACGTGCTGGTCAGCGAAGAAGGGCTGAACTATGTCGGCCCTCGCGCCTTCGGCTACGACCTCGATTTCATCTCGCTGCATGAGAGGCGGAATTGAGCGGCCTTGCCCCGGTCACAGAGGAGGATCTGAAATCCCTCGCCCTGGGGGCGGGAATTCTGGGCACCGGCGGCGGCACGCATCCCTATCTGGAGCTGCTGAACATAGAGAAGCTCTATCTGCAGGGCCGACGGGTCTCTCTACTGTCGCCGGATGCGCTGGGCGACGACGAGCTCGTCGCCGAGGTCGGCTTCATGGGTGCTCCGCTCGTTACCAAGGAGCGGCTGCCGGACCCGGAGCAAATACTGAAGGCCTATCGGATGATGGAGCGTTACGCGCGCTGCACGTTCCGGGCGGTAATGACTTCGGAAATCGGCGGCGAGAACGCCATTCTGCCCTTTTTCGTGGCGGCTTTGACCGGGCTGCCGGTTCTCGATGCCGATCCGCGCGGACGTGCGTTTCCCGAAATGCAGATGAGCACCTTTGCGATCGCCGGCCTGCCCCTCTTCCCTGTCGCCTTGGCCGATATCCGCAGCAACGAGGTTCTTGTCCTGCGCACCGTCGGTCCGAAATGGACCGAACGGATCGGCCGAGGCATCTGCACCGAGGCGGGAGCGATGCTGGCCACCTGCCGACCGCCGCGAACCGGCGGACAGATCAAGTCCCACGCCCTTCACGGCTCCGTCAGCCGCGCCATTCGGCTCGGCGCGGCGGTCCGGCGCGCCAGGCGGGAGCACCGCGACCCGGCCGATACGGTCCTGGAGGTCGAGAGGGGGCTGAAGCTGTTCACAGGCAAGGTGATCGACGTCGCTCGACGGACGACGGAGGGATTCGTCCGCGGCCAAGCCCATGTTGAAGGGTCGGAAGACCATGCCGGCAGGCTTTTCAAAGTCGATTTTCAGAACGAGTTCACAATCGGATGGATCGATGGTCGCCTCGCCGCCGTGGTGCCCGATCTGATCTGCATTCTCGATGCGCTCACCGGCGAGGCGATCGGCACCGAGACGATCCGCTATGGCCAGCGCGTGAGGATCCTGTCGCTGCCGGCCTCGCGGCTGCTGACCAGCGCGCGGGCACTCGAGATCGTTGGCCCACGGGCTTTCGGATATGACCTCGATTTTGTATCGGCACATATTGAGGGACACGCATGAGGCGCATCGGTATCGATGTCGGCGGAACCAACACGGATGCGGTTCTGGTCGACGGCAACACCATTCTGGGTTCGTTCAAGACCCCGACCACGCCGGACGTCACCACCGGCATCATCGACGCGTTGTCGGGGGTGCTCGCCCGGACCAAGGCCCATCCCGCCTCGTTCAAGGCGGTGATGATCGGGACGACGCATTTCACCAATGCGGTGGCGCAGCGTCGATTTCTGACGCGTGTGGCGGCCATCCGCATCTGCCTGCCGGCGAGCCGGTCGCTGGAGCCCTTCATCGACTGGCCGGCCGATCTGCGCGAGAAGGTCCTGGGAGAGATCGTGCTGCTGGAGGGAGGGCACGAATGCGACGGCCGCCCCATCGTTCCATTCGACGAAGAAGGTATGCGCAAAGCGGCCCGAAAGATCCGGGAGAAGGGGCTGACCTCGGTCGGCATCACCTCGGTGTTCTCGCCCTTGACCTCGGAGTTCGAGGAACGCGCGGCCGAGATCCTGCGCCAGGAACATCCGCAGGCGGCGGTCACTCTTTCGCACACGCTCGGGCGGATCGGCCTGCTGGAGCGCGAGAATGCGACCTTGCTCAATGCCAGCCTCAAGGATCTGGCCGGCAAGACGAGCCGGGCCTTTATCGATGCGATTCGGCAAAGCGGTCTCGAAGCGCAGCTCTACCTCACTCAGAACGACGGCACCGTCATGCTGGCGGAAATGGCGGAGCGATTCCCCATCTTCTCCTTCGCATCCGGTCCGACAAACAGCATGCGTGGCGGCGCCTTCCTCTCCGGCCTGTCGGATGCGGTGGTGGTGGATGTGGGCGGTACCACCACGGATGTCGGCATGTTGGTGAAGGGATTTCCGCGTGAAGCGAACAATGTCGTAGAGATCGGCGGAGTGCGGACGCTCTTCCGCATGCCGGACGTCATTTCCCTGGCTCTCGGCGGCGGCACGCTGGTCGGGCGCGATCCGCTTTCGATCGGCCCGGAAAGCACCGGCTACGAGCTTATGCGGCGAGGGCTCGTCTTCGGTGGAGACGAACTGACCTGCACGGACCTGGCGGTATCGGCGGGACTGATCGAGCTGGGCGAGCGCGCAAGAGTGTCGGACCTTCCGAAAACGCTCGTGACGGCGGCCATCGGCCAAGTCCATCGGATGATCGAAGACGTTATCGACCGAATCAAGACAGAGGCGGCCGATGTCCCCGTCATCGCGGTCGGAGGAGGCGCCTTTCTCGTCCCGGAGAGGATGAAGGGCGTTTCGCGGGTGATGAAGCTTCCGCATGGAGACGTCGCCAACGCGGTGGGCGCCGCCATCGCGCAGGTCTCGGGCGAGTGCGACCAGATTTTTCACAGCATGTCGCGCGAGGAGATCATCGCCTCGGCGCGGGCGATCGCCTCAAGGCGCGCGGTGGAGGCTGGAGCCGATCCCGATACCCTGGAAGTGGTCGACGTCGAGGATCTGCCGCTCGCCTACATGCCCGGCAACTCGGTCCGCGCGCGGGTCCGCGTGGTTGGCGAGATCGCTTGACTGTCAGCGCTCACTCGGGGGCGTTGTCCTCCGGCAAAGGCGGCTTCGCATGCCACCATTCGTCGAAGCGATAGCAGAGATTGCTGTCGTTCAAAAAGACCTGGTAGATGCCGTCGAACCGCAGGCGCTCGCCCGTCGGCTTCCATGTGAGCGCCGCCTTCCAGCGGCAGATTCCATACTTCTCGGTGACCGCGAGAATCTCGGAGGAGAACTCGATATCCTGTTGCAAGCCAACCGCCCCCTTCTCCACATACCGGCGGATCTCGTCCTTTCCGCGCATGATCTTATGGAAGGGCGTGTACATGTAGGTGGCATCGTCGGTGAACATGGCCAGGGTCTGTCGGGGATCCTGGTTCACCCATCCCGCCGCATAGCCGTCCAGCCACTTCTGAAAACTCGCATGCGTCACCAAGGCCCTGCCTCCATTCCCTGCCGATCGGTCCGGCATATTATGGCCGGATCGGGCGGCGGGGTCGCCAATTCCGATGGAGAGTTCAGGAAAGACACATGAGGAAGGTAGATCAAAAGACCCTAGCGCTCCTGCTGCGCCGCGCGGGCATCCCGGCCACGAAAAGACGCCTCGCGGCTTTGATCGGACCTGCCGATTTTATCGACCAGGCCGGGGAGCGCTTGACCAGGCCGGAAACAGCGAAACTGTCGCCGGTGGACCCGTTGTGGAGACGCAAGCGTGGCTGAGCGGGACCTGCCCTTCTGGTCGATCCGTCAACTCGGGCGTGCCTATCGACAAGGCCGCCTCTCACCGGTCGAGGCGACCCGGCTGTGCCTTGAGCGCATCGAGCGTCATGATCGGGATCTCAACGCCTTCACCACGGTGCTGGCAAGCGCGGCGCTGCGGTCGGCACGAAAGGCGGAGCACGAACTGAGGGCCGGTCGCGACCGCGGACCGCTGCACGGCGTCCCGATCGCTCTCAAGGATCTGATCGATATCGCCGGGGTCGCGAACAGTTACGGGTCGGATCCGGTGTTCAGCGAGACGCCGGATACCGATGCCGAGCTGGTGCGACGGCTGCGGCAATCCGGAGCGGTGATCCTGGGCAAGACAAACCTGCTCGAGTTTGCCTACGGCGCAGTCAACCCTAAGGTCGGCCAGACCAACAATCCGTGGAATCTGACGCGGACGTCGGGGGGATCGTCGGGCGGTTCGGCCGCAGCGGTGGCGGCGGGACTCTGCTATGCAGCGGTAGGAACCGATAGCGGGGGCTCGATCCGTGGTCCAGCGTCCTATTGCGGCATTGCCGGTCTGAAGCCGAGCTACGGTCTCGTTCCGCTCGATGGAGTGTTTCCGCTCTCCTGGTCGCTGGACCATGGTGGTCCGCTCGCACGCAGCTGCGGTGATGCAAGCCGTCTGCTCGAAGCACTGACGAAGACGGACTGCACGCTGCGCTCGCGACGATTGGAACGGCTGCGCCTGGCCCTGGTCACGCAGCATGTCGAATCTCCCGCAATTCGTCCCGACGTGCGAGGCGTGTTCAAGAAGACATGTCGAACCCTGGAGCATGCCGGCGCAAGACTGACAGAGGTGGATATCTCCGAGTTCCAGCTCTGTAACGATGCGTTGATGATGGTGCTGATGCCGGAGGCCAGCGTCATTCATGCCGAGCGTTACGCACGCAATGCCGCAGCCTATGGCCCGCAGACCCGCCTTCAGATCGAGCAGGGTTTTCTCGTTCCAGCAGTGACTTATGTACGCGGACAGCAGTTCCGGCGCCGGCTGGCAAGGCGATTGGCGGAGGTGTTGACGGAGGTTGACGCCATCATTTCGCCGACTGTTCCCTGGGTCGCGCCGGATGCGGACCCCGCCATCGATCAGGATGAGGGCTCTGACGAAATGCTGCTCCTCGCTCCTTACAACCTGAGCGGCTTGCCCGCGCTCTCCGTCCCTTGCGGATTGGGAAACGATGATCTGCCGGTCGGGCTGCAGATAGTCGGACGGCCGAACGAGGATCGGTTCCTTCTGGAGATCGGCGCGGCGATTGAGGCACTGAATCTCCTGCCCCATTTGCCTGCGGGCAGCGGCCTCGAAGGACGGCGGCGCCCCCGCTAGTTTAACGAATGCGCCGCTGCAAACGCCCGACTGCCATCGTTCACCCGGACGGCGCTCGTGCCCGTAGCACGCGAAGGTTGATGGCATTGGGCCGCGAATCCTTCGCACGCGGTGATGGGGAAGGAACTGGCTAATAAGCCTGGTGAGCGGAGCGTCTGTTCACTCTGGTCCCGGTGTGGCCCTTCGTGGCAATATCGTTCCGGAGCTTCTCGGCCCGAGTATCGGTTTTAAGCGAATTGATCAGAGAGGCGGCCGTTACCGCAATCAACCGACGCGGCGCCTTCTTCATTGTGTCTGGGTTGGGCACCTAGGGAGAAAACAACATGGACATCGTGTCGATCATTATCCAATTAATCAGCGGCGCCGTGGGTGGAAACATCGCAGGCGCCATTCTCAAGAACTTTAGCCTCGGCACCACCGGAAACTCGATTGCCGGAGTGATCGGAGGCATTGTCGGCGGTCAGATCCTCAACGCCATCCTGGGCCCCGGAACAGTGCCCGACGCTACGGCGACGGATGCCGGCGGAACGGATATCGGCTCCATCATCAGCAGCCTGGTAGGCGGCGGTGTCGGAGGAGGCATTCTGATGATCATCGTCGGTATGATCCGAAAAGGGATGGGAAAGTAGCTTTCGGCGCACCCGGCCACAGAGCGCTCCTCTGCGCGCGGGCGTCACGACGGCAGAGGTCTGGGCTTTGCCCAATGAGCTGCGATGCGGAAGGCTGTGCCGTTTCGCGCAAGCGCCTCTTCACCGCCAACGGTCCGAGATGGCGCTCGGGCGGTGGAGTTCCACACGCGGCGAACTGCGTCAAAGATATGCTGTGAAAGCTGATTGATGCAGATCAAGTTCAGCGCGATTCGATGCCGATACGATCGCTCAAGCCTTCCGTCGGTGTGAGTATGATCCGTTCCGTTCTGCACCCCAGTGATCTCAGTCTAGGCAACGACGCCGCTTTCGCGCATGCGTTACGGATTGCCCTCGCGGTCAAGGGCACGCTCACGATTCTGCACTCGGAAGATCGCCCGCCCGACGACGAAGATGACTGGCATTCGTTCCCGGGCGTGCGCTCGGCGCTGGTGCGCTGGGGGTTGCTGCCCGAGGACGCGCCTCAAAGCGCCCTCGAGCCGCAGCTCGGGCTGCGCATCGTCAAGTCCGCCATGTACGACCCGTCTCCGGTCAGGTCCGTGCTTCGCTGGACCCAGAACAATCCCTGTGACCTGATCGTCATGGCGACCCATGCGCGCGAGGGGGTAGAGCGCTGGCTGCACGGTTCGGTCGCGGCCGATCTGGCCCGCCATGCGCGCCTGCCGAGCCTTTTCCTGCCGATGTCCCCCCGTGGTTTTGTCGATGCCTCGAGCGGAGAGGCGTCGATCCACAACGTACTGGCACCAGTCGATCGCGACCCTTCGCCTGGAGCCGCGGTGTCTCTTGCCTTCGAGCTGATTGAGGCCTGCGGTGCCAAGGAATCCCTTGTTCACCTTCTGCATGTCGGCGCGGCCGAGGAGGCTCCAAGCGTGTCGATCGATCCCCGGAAGGACAAACGATTGCGCCGGCATGCACGTCCGGGCCCCGTTCTGGACGCGATTCTGACCGTCGCGGAAGAGCTGCAAGCGGAGCTTATCGTCATGCCGACCAGAGGGCGGCACGGTTTCCTCGACGTGTTCCGGGGCAGCACAACCGAACGGGTGCTTCGGCAATCCGGGCGTCCGTTGTTGGCCGTACCCGCCCCGCAGTAACGCGACCAGACGAGCCATGGCCGCCCATCTCGCCCGATCCCTGACCACTGGGCTTGTGATTTTCCTACTGCTCGCCCTGCAGCAGGCGGGCGAGGCTCGATCTGCGGAGTTGCCGCTGCAGGCCGATCGGATTCTCATCCTCAAATCCGAGCGCAAGCTGCTTTTGCTTCATGAGGGCGCGCTGCTGAAATCCTTTTGGATTGCGCTCGGCCCCCATCCCGAGGGACCGAAGACCGCCCAGGGCGATGGGCGCACTCCCGAGGGCACTTATCGCATCGACGGGCGCAACGATCGCACCCATTTCCACAAGTCTCTGCATATCTCCTATCCGAACAAGGCCGACCGTCAACGCGCACGCGATCTCGGGATCGATCCGGGCGGGGCCATCCGCATTCACGGCGTGCCGCGTGGATACGGCCCGACCGGTCCTGGAGAGCGTATGATCGACTGGACCGACGGCTGCATCGCCGTCACCAACGCCGACATCGACGAGATCTGGGCGCGGGTTCCGACCGGAACGATCGTCGAGATCCGTCCATGATGGACAGGAAGTGAATCGTCACCATGATATTGACCTAACGCAAAGTGCGCTCTGCAGCCGTGGAGTAAGGGCTCTCTCGCGGACGCTCGGCGATGGGTCGGTCGTCCACCAACTGCGATAAGGAGGTCGCAAATGGCACGCTCTCTACTGGCGACAATGGCCCTGGCCGCGTTGGCGCTGACCGTCGGCGGCTGCGTCACGCAGTCTGATTTGGATTCCTATGCAACGAAGGGTGATCTCGCCGCTTTGCGCAGCGAGCTGACCGCGGAGATCGCCAAGGCGCAGGAAACCGCTCAACGGGCCGAGCAGCAAGCGGCGGCTGCCTCGCAATCGGCGCAGGAAGCGGCCGCAAGCGCGGCCGCGGCTTCCGAGAAGGCCGATGCCGTATTCCGGCAGTCGCTGCGCAAATAGATCGATGGCGTTATCCTTCCAACGTCACGGCGCAGGCGGTCGCTGCGCTGCGCATTATTCCTAGGGCCGCGGGCGAAGCGGATGGCCATGAGAGCAATTCTGCCTTTTGTCATCTGCCTCGCCGCGGCGCCGCCATCCGCCGCTGAGACCCATACCGCGCCAGAGGTCCTGAGCGGAGCGCCGGGCATACATTTCGTGCACCAGGGAGAATCCCTGCTCGACATCGCCCGCGCCCACGGCCTGGGCATCCTCGAGCTGATGGCGGCCAATCCCGGCATCGACCCGTGGATTCCAAAGGTTGGAATGCCTCTGGTCCTCCCCACCTCCGCACTCCTTCCCGACGCGCCGCGTAGCGGCATCGTCATCAATCTGGCCGAACTGCGTCTATATCTGTTCGACGAGGCGGGCGGCTTGATCCATCGGTGGCCGATCGGGATCGGGCGGCTTGCCTTCACCACTCCGCTGGGCAAAACCCGGGTGGTACGCAAGAAAGTCGATCCGACCTGGTATCCGACGGAGCAGACCCGCATCGACCGACCGGCGCTCCCATCGGCGGTCCCTCCCGGTCCTGACAACCCGATGGGCCGCTACGCCCTCTATCTCGGCTGGCCGGAATACGCCATTCACGGCACCAACCAGCCCTGGGGAGTCGGACGGCGTGTCAGCCGCGGTTGCATCAGGCTTTATCCAGAGAATATTGAGCCACTGTTCACCAAAGTGCCGATAGGAACCAGCGTCACGGTGGTCGACCAGCCTGCCAAATTCGGCTGGCACGATGGCGAGCTCTATCTCGAGGTTCACCCCAGCAGGGCTCAACTCGATTCGCTCGAAGAGACGGGCCGATTTGCGCCGGAGCCATTGCCCGGGCTCGACGCGCAAGTGCTGGCGGCGGCCGGGAGCGAGGCGGCCAGGATCGACTGGAGCATCGTGCGACAATCGGAACGGCAGAGGCGAGGAATGCCCGTCCGCATAACTCATGGCAGCAAGCGCGTCCAGGAACGCGACCTCCGCTGATCGGCCCCGCTTCGTGATCCTCTGCCGGTCAAGCGAACGGCCATTGCTCCTCTCTTGGGTGCCTCTAGCCGGGCTTGGGAGAGGTGACGATCGGCTGGGCCAGAATCCACAAGCTGCTCATTGTGTAGCCGATCATCAGCGCTACCATGGGGACCTGACTGGCCAGTGCCAGCCGCCCCTCGCCGAACAGCAGGATCGCGGTGCGGTGGGCCAGATAGACCGCCGCCACATGCCCCAGAACGATCGCCGTCAGGCAGACGATCCAGACGCTTCGGGCGTCGATGATGCCGATATCGAAACGGTAGAGCTTTGTCCCGAACAAATTCCAGCCGAAGCCGAAGGGATCGGAGGCCAGCGGGATGGCGAACTGCCCGGCCAGCAGCAGATAGGACAGGTAGTGAGCGAAGTGGTAGGCGATGGCGATCGGCACCAAGCTCAGAACGAAGATCCGCGCAAGCTCCCACGCAGTCCAGCGCCGCTGTCCTGGTGCACGTCCCTTGCCGACGGCCCAAGCGGCGATGGCGCAGATCAGCCAGTATGCCGCAAAGAATATCATCGGGGTGGCCAGGAGGCCGACCGTCATGAGCACCGCATTGGGGTCCACGCCCGCTCGAACCAGCGCCTGCCACGGGGCAGACATCACCGACCGGTTCCGTAGTGCCTCCGACAGCTCGCTCCAAAGCGGCGTCTCGAGCAGCCCGTCAAACGTGACGAGCGCGAGCATCAGCATGACGAATGCCAGCCGCGAGGCGGGCAAGGGCCGTTCTTGCGTCAGCCCCAGCGCGTAGGAACGCAAGGTTCCCGGCGGGTCGGGATCGCTGCCGCCGGCCGATAGCGGCGCGAAGCGACCGAGCGTGGCGAAGAAGACGCTGAACGCCTCAGCCTTCCCGAGCCAGGCATCGCGACCATAGACCGCCATGCCGGCCAAGGTGACGGCCGAATAAAGAAGGATCGCCAGTGCCAGATCGCGAGGCCGTTCCGCACCAACCCAGACCAACTCCATCCAGGCGAAAATCAGGAAGAACCCCACCGCCGGCCAGGATCCAAGCCAAAGCGGATAGGACAAACGCGGCGAGAGCGCTCGAATTCCTTCAACGATATCGAACAGCGTGCGCCAGGGATTGAGATGCCGCCAGGCATTGCCGATGAGCGCGCAAAGGAAGGCAAGCCCGACCCACCAGATCACCCAGATAAGAACCGGAGCGATGTTCCTTAGGCCGCGCTGATCGCCGAATAACCCAGCGACAAGAACCAAGAGAAAGGCGCCGAGGCCGATCGCTCGCAAGATTCCGCGAAGCAACGCCGAGCAAAGCCGGAACACCGGAATGCGACTAAGATCGATCCTGGGATAGTCTTGCGGCCTTGCGCGTAAGCATGCTGCCAGAAGCACAAAGGAAAATCCGACCGCCAAGCCGGCGGCCCCTAGATAGAGGTCGAGCGGGATCGGCAGCTCGTAACGATCGGGCAACGCATGGGCCAGAGCCGCCCCTGGCCGCGCGCAGATGAGGCACATGGCGACCGCGCACAGCCAAAGCTGCGGCCGGGCGGCACCCCTATCGGCGCGTGTAACTACCCCATTGGGGTCCCTCCCTCGCATCTCCAAGGGAAGCTCCGTATCATCCGACCATCCCGCAAGGAAGGCCCTTGACCTCGCCTTGCACAGTTCAGCGTCCAGCTCTTACGAGCAAGGTTTCTGGCTGCAAGGTCTCTGTAGCCCGACGCCCCTAAACCCAAATCAGGAAAGGTGGTCGATGAGAATTCACTGGCTGTTTCCGGCGATCGTAGCGGCAGCCTCGATCGCAGCTTCTCTACCGGCCGGCGCGGAAATCCTGGCCATGGCGAATTACGAGACGAAGTCGGAAGAATCGCTGAAGGCGCTGAAGCATCCGGTGGCGCCGCAAGACAGAAAGGAAGGTATCGCTTTTATCGATGTGGATCCGCAATCCCCGAGCTATGGCAGTGTCGTCAAGGACCTGCCTCTGCCCGCCGATCTTGTTGCACACCACATCTTCTATAACCGGGACTCATCCAAGGCCTATGTAACGGCGCTCGGCAAGGGCGAACTGCGTGTCATCGACATGGCCGATGGGGAAATGCCGATCAACACCATTGCCGTGCCGGATTGTCAGGTGGGCGAGGATGTGGTGTTTTCAGAGGACAACGCCACCTGGTACCTGACCTGCATGGGTTCGCACAAGGTCATCGTCGGTGATGCGCGGACGGACGAACCGCTGAAAAGCATCGACGTGCCCAACTACCCTCACGGTATTGCCATCCATAACGGCATAGACCGCATTCTCGTCACCAGTACCGTACGCGCCAGCGACCTCGGCGATCCCGGCGACACGATCACCGCGATCGAGGCCAGCACGGGCAAGGTGCTCGGCTCATATACGGTCTCCAAGAAGCCGTCTCCTGCGGGGGAGGCGCCGGTGGAGATTCTGTTCGTGCCTGGGACCAATCCGCCGATTGCCTATGTCACGAACATGTATGGCGGATCGCTATGGACCGCCACCTGGGATCCCGGCAAGGGCGACTTCGTGGTCGCCGAGGCGTTCGATTTTGCTTCCCTGTCAGTCGGCGTGCCGCTGGAGATATATTTCAGTCCTAGCGCCGACCGTCTCTATGTGACGACGGCCAAGCCGGGCCACCTGCACATTTTCGACCTCAGCCAGGACGCAGCACATCCCAAGCTGCTGAAATCGCTCCCCACCGCCGAAGGCGCCCACCATGTCGCCTTCACAAAGGACTGGCAGTACGCGTTCGTGCAGAACACGCTGCTCAACTTGCCCGGGATGAGCGACGGTTCGATCACCGTTGTTGATCTGCAGAAAGAGGAAGTCATCGGCAGCGTCGATACGTTGAAGAACCAGGGCTTCAATCCGAACAGCATCGTCCTGCTCCCGCAGTGGAATCACTCGGCGGGACATTGACCGATCGGGGTTCGGAACTGGTCGCGGGCGACCGGTTCCGAACCGCCGGCTCTTTGACCCTGTGGTGGTCCCAACTTATCCCCGGTTCGAGTGAGGCGTTGATGGATTGCCCGGGCTTGGGCCGCGATGACTAGCCGACGATTATCCCGGGGCTAGCGCAGTCTTTTCTTCGGAATTTGATGCAGGTCAAAGTCTTATCGCCTGGAATCTATGGAATCTGTCTCCCGGCGCCACGCGAGGGGCGTACGTAGGATCGAGCAAGGGGAGACCCCCATGTTTTCCCGGGTTAACCGCCGAAGCGTTACTATGCTCGGCGTATTGCTTCTAGGTTTGACTGGCCTGCAGATTCCAGCCTGGGCCGAACTAGTTCATCGAATGGATGAGCCCGCTGGGCCGAGTATTAAAGTGCATCGTATCGGCGTGCCCGCCGGGCCGAATATCAAAGTGCATCGCATGGGCGAGCCCGCCGGGCCGGATATTAAAGTGCATCGCATGGGCGAGCCCGCCGGGCAGAATATCAGAGTGCATCGCATCGGCGAGCCCGCCGGGCCGAGTATTAAAGTGCATCGTATCGGCGTGCCCGCCGGGTAGAACATCACGGACTATGCGAGTCCATCGCCTTACCTGCGGTAAACGAGGACGACGCCGACATGGTGGTGTTGGCGCGTAAGAGCTCGGGCTTCTGATTCTGTTTTGGGTCAAAGACGGCACGACGGCTTCGATCAAAGTTGGGCGCCAGGGGGCCATTGGAGGCATTAAATGCCGGGGCAAGCAAATCTTCCCACGACCTTCTCCAACCCGTTCATCGATTATTGGACTGACGCGGCGCAGCGCACGGTGCTGTTCCTCGACATAATGCGCCAGCGCGGCAATCAATATCGCGAGCACACCGCCCGCACCGCGCCCCATGTCCTCTCCTTCGATTTCGAGGTCGTAATGGATGGCCGCATCCTGGATCGGCCTGTCAACTACGGCCTCGTCCGCATCCGACAGTCTGAAGACATCGAAGTCGATCCGCGCAAGCGGCCCTTCGTCGTCGTCGATCCACGCGCCGGGCACGGGCCGGGTATCGGCGGTTTCAAGGCGGACAGCGAGATCGGCATGGCGCTCGCCGCCGGACATCCCTGCTACCTCATCGGATTTCTACCTGAACCGGTTCCCGGGCAGACTATCGAGGACATCATCCGGGCGGAGGCGGCATTCCTGCGGCGCGTTATCGCGCTGCATCCCGAGGCCGAGGGCAAACCCTGCGTGATCGGCAATTGCCAGGGCGGCTGGGCGGTGATGATGCTGGCCGCCGTCTACCCCGACCTGACTGGCCCGGTGGTAGTCGCCGGCGCCCCGCTTTCCTATTGGGGTGGTGTTCACGGCAAGAATCCGATGCGCTATACCGGCGGTCTCTTGGGCGGAAGCTGGCTGACGGCGCTGACCGGAGATGTCGGCGGCGGCAAGTTCGACGGCGCCTGGCTGGTGTCGAACTTCGAGAGCCTGGATCCCGCGAACACCTTCTGGAAAAAGCCCTATAACGTCTACGCCAAAGTGGACACGGAAGGGCCGCGCTTCCTTGAGTTTGAAAAGTATTGGGGCGGTTATGTCGTCCTGAATGCCGAAGAAATCCAGTTCATCGTCGACAAGCTGTTCATCGGCAACAAGCTCTCGAGCTCTGAGATAACCACCTCGGACGGCGACCGCATCGACCTGCGGAGTATTCGGTCGCCGATCGTGGTGTTCTGCTCGTATGGGGATAACATCACCCCGCCGCAGCAAGCGCTCGGTTGGATCACCGATCTCTACGAAAGTGTGGACGATATCCGCGCGCATGGGCAGACGATCATTTACTGCGTTCACACCTCGATCGGACATCTCGGCATTTTCGTTTCGGCAAAGATCGCCCGGAAGGAGCATGACGAGTTCGCCAGCAACATCGATTTCATCGATGTGCTTCCGCCGGGCCTTTACGAGGCGGTGCTGGTGCCGAAGTCCGAGGTGAAAGATAGGGACCTCGTCTCCGGCGACTGGGTTCTTCGGTTCGAGGCGCGCACCTTTGACGAGTTGAAGGCTGCGGCCCCGTCCGATCCGGGGGATGATCGCCGCTTCGCCGCGGTGGAGCGGCTCTCCGAGATCAACCTCGCGCTGTATCGGCAGTTTTGGAGCCCTGCGGTGCGCGCAGGATTCGCTCCCTTCGCAACACTCCTGAAGCAGCTCCATCCACTGCGGCTGCAATATGAGTGGCTGTCGGACGCCAATCCGATGATGCGGGCGGTCGGTGCATTGGCCGAGGCTGTACGTAGCCATCGCAGCCCGGTATCCGCCGACAACCCCTTCCTGCAGATGCAAGAGCGGTTTTCCGAACAGATCGTGGCTGCGCTGAACGCTTGGCGCGACGCCCGCGATCAGGTCTACGAGCGCCTGTTCTTCACAATCTACAGCGCGCCGGCGCTGCAGGCGATGCTCGGTATCTCTGCGGAATGGACGCGGCCCCGCGCCGGACACGCGCCGCTGGTTCAAGCCTTCGTCGAGGCCCGCAAGGCGGAACTGCGCAGTCGGATGAGCGAAGGCGGTTTGCGTGAGGCCCTGTTGCGCAGCCTTCTGCACGTGCTCAGCGCGCTGGGCGGGGCCGATGAGCGCATCTTCGAGGCGATGCGGCGCATCCGGGAGGAGCACGATTTTAGCAGGGCTTTGTCCCTTCAGGCCTTCAAAGAAGCCCTGCGAGAGCAATTCTTCATGCTGCTGATCGACCGCGACAGGGCGCTTCAGGCCATCCCGGACCTTCTGCCGGAGGGCGAGGTGAGCCGGCGGAAGGCGATCGAGCTTCTGCGCCGTGTGGTCGCCGCGGTTAGCGAAGAGGACGGAGAGGTCCGCAAGCGGCTGAAGGAGATCGAGACTCTATTCGGCTTGCGCGAACAGGCGCCTGGGACCCTGGTCACATTAACGCCGGAACACCGCAGCAAACGGTTCCCGCGAAAAAGCTGAGGGAAGGAGCAGAGAGTCGTTCGCTCGGATCCGCTGAGCACTGCGAAGTTATAGTTCGAAGCGAGGACTGCCCGCTGATGCTGCCGTCCGGGTCGCTGGTCCCGGAATGAAGAGGTCTACGTCGATGGCTGAGACGAAATCCTCGGATAATCAGAAGCAGCGGGCATCATCGCCTCAAGGCGATGCGGGGCATCAAGGTCCGGTCGCGCCGAAAAGAGGCCCGAGAAGGATGAAACTCCTCAGGGCGGCCCTAACTATCGTTCTTCTCTTTGCGGCCGGCGGTGTCGCCGCCTGGTATTGGTGGCAACAGCAATTAATGGCGCTTCCCGATGGTTTCGCCAAGGCGAACGGCCGCCTCGAGGCGGAACAGGTGGAGATCGCCACGAAGTATGCCGGCCGCATCGCCGTCGTTCTTGTCCGTGAAGGAGACATGGCCGATGCGGGGCAAGTTGTCGCGCGTATGGACACGGCCGAGCTCGAGGCGCAGCTGCACTCAGCGCAGGCCCAGTTACGACGGGCAGAACACGAACAGACGCAAGCAGAGCACATCATTGTTCAGCGCGACAGCGAACGGACCTTCGCGAGACAGGAGCTGGAGCGCACGACTGCCCTTGTTAAGAAGGGATGGTCGACCCGAGAAAAGCTCGATCAGCGACAGAATGAGATGAGAACCGCGCAAGCGGCGTATGAAACGGCTATTGCCAGCCTGAGTGCGGCCAAGGCGATGATCATCGCGGAGCAGGCCGAGGTCGCGCGGATTCAAGAACAAATTGACGATTCGACCTTGGTCGCTCCGCGCCGTGGCCGCATTCAATACAAGCTCGCCCAGCCGGGCGAGGTGTTGGCCGCGGGGGGGCGCGTGCTCACGCTCCTTGATCTGAGCGAGGTCTACATGACCATCTTCGTGCCGGCACGCGTAGCCGGGCCGCTTGCGCTGGGAGATGAGGCGCGGGTCATCCTCGATCCACTGCCGGATTACGTCTTCCCCGCCAACGTGACATTTGTGGCCACCGAGGCGCAGTTCACGCCGAAAACGGTGGAAACGGAGGAAGAGCGCGAGAAGCTCATGTTTCGAGTCAAGCTGACGATCGATCCTGAACTTCGGATAAAGTACGAGCAGCAGGTCAAGACGGGGATACGCGGCGTCGGCTTCGTGCGAATGGACCGCAATGCCGCTTGGCCCGATAAGCTAGCCGTCAAGCTGCCATGACCATCCCGGTCGCCGCGCGCGTCCAAGGGCTGTCTCACCGGTATGGCCGAATCTTCGCGCTCGACGACGTGACCCTCGACATACCGGCCCGATGCATGGTCGGACTCATAGGCCCCGACGGTGTCGGCAAATCCACCTTGCTCGCGCTCATTGCCGGCGTCCGCAGGGTTCAGCAGGGCCAGGTGTTCGCGCTCGACGGCGATATGAACGATTCCGAGCATCGTAGGCGGAGCTTGCCCCGCGTCGCCTATATGCCGCAGGGCCTCGGCCGCAACTTGTATCCCACCCTGACCGTGTTCGAGAATCTCGACTTCTTCGGCCGCCTCTTTGGCCAGCCCAAATCCGAACGCCTTGAGCGGATCGCCGAGCTTCTCGTCGCGACCGGTCTCGATCCTTTTCCCGACCGGCCGGCGGGCAAGCTGTCCGGCGGAATGAAGCAAAAACTCTCGCTCTGTTGCTCCCTCATACACGATCCGGACCTCCTGATCCTCGATGAGCCGACGACCGGGGTCGATCCGCTCTCCCGCCGGCAGTTCTGGGAGCTGATCGATCGGATACGCGTGCGGCGGCCGCAGATGAGCGTCATGGTGGCAACCGCCTATATGGAAGAGGCCGAACGCTTCGACTGGCTCGCCGCCATGGACGATGGCCGGGTGATCGCCACAGGCACGCCCGTGGAGCTCAAGGCGCGCAGCGGCGAGAGCACGCTTGACGACGCCTTCATCAGTCTGCTTCCGGCCGAGAAGCGCGCCACGCACCAGCCCGTCATCGTCACGCCGCGACAAGCCGCTGAAGGGCCCCCGGCCATCGAGGCGGAGGATCTGACCTGTCGGTTCGGCAAGTTCACCGCGGTTGATCACGTCAGCTTTCGTATCGAACGCGGCGAGATCTTCGGTTTCCTTGGCTCGAACGGGTGCGGCAAGAGCACCACGATGAAGATGCTGACCGGGCTCTTGCCCGCCACGGAAGGGCAAGCGCGCCTCTTGGGTCGCCAGCTCGATGCGGGCGACATGGCGACCCGTCAGCGGGTCGGCTACATGTCGCAGTCCTTCTCGCTCTATGGCGAACTCACGGTCCGGCAGAACCTCGTGCTCCATGCGCATCTGTTCCAGTTGCCGGAGAATGACCGCGACGCCCGCATTCAGAACATGCTGGAGCGGTTCGATCTTCTCGGGGTCGCCAACAGCCGGCCGGAGAGCCTACCTTTGGGCCAAAAGCAGCGGCTGCAGCTCGCGGTCGCCATCCTGCATCGGCCCGAGGTATTGATCCTGGATGAGCCCACCTCGGGGGTCGATCCGATCGCGCGAGATGCCTTCTGGCGCTATCTCATCGACTTGTCACGCGAGGAAGGCGTGACGATCTTTCTCTCCACACATTTCATGAACGAAGCGGAGCGGTGCGATCGTATCTCGCTGATGCACGCGGGCAAGGTGCTCGCGGTCGGCACGGCCCAGGAGCTCGCACGGCGGCGCGGCTCCGAACAGCTCGAGGACGCATTCATCGCCTATCTCGAAGACGCGGCGCGTGACGGTGCGTCGCTAGGCCAGGACCGGGCTCGCAAGCCGCTTGCAGCCGGCGGTCGGACGGGGGAACCCGTCACCCCTCGCAGCTTCGATCCGCGCCGCCTCTGGGCCTACGCGCGGCGCGAAGCCATGGAGATCTTCCGCGATCCGATCCGGCTTGCCTTTTCGCTCGTCGGCCCCGTGCTTTTGATGCTGGCAATGGGATATGGCATCTCCTTCGATGTGGAGAACCTTTCCTTTGCCGCCCTGGACCAGGATCAGACTCTCGAGAGCCGCGAGTTCCTCGAGCATCTCTCGGGATCCCGGTACTTCGAGGAACGGCCCGGGATCGCCACAGACGCAGATCTCGATCGGCGGCTCGAAAATGGGGAATTGACGGTCGCGATCGAGATCCCGCCCAGTTTCGGCAAGGATCTGGTGAGCGACAAGCACCCTGAACTGCTGGCATGGCTCGATGGGGCCATGCCGTTTCGTGCCGAGACGGCGCGTGGTTATCTCTTGGGCCTCACGCAATCCTACCTGTCCGATCAGCAGTCGCGGGGGCGGACGACAACCGACCTGAAACTCCCGGTCAGCATCGAGACACGCTTCCGATACAACCAGGCATTCAAGAGCGTCTATTCGATCATTCCCGGCGTCTTCATGCTCCTGCTCATGCTGATCCCGGCCATGATGACAGCGGTCGGGGTGGTTCGTGAGAAGGAGTCCGGTTCGATCGCCAATTTCCGGTCCACCCCGATCACCCGGCTCGAGTTCCTGCTCGGAAAGCAGCTCCCATATGTGATTATCGCCCTGATCAGCTTCTTCACGCTGTTGCTGATGGCGTACTTCCTGTTTCACGTTCCGGTGAAAGGCTCGTTCATCACGCTGCTTGCAGGCGTCCTGGCCTATGTATGCGGATCGACCGGGTTCGGCCTGCTCATTTCTTCCTTCACCTCCACTCAGGTTGCGGCCATCTTCACGGCGGCAGTCTTGACCATCACACCTTGCATCAACTTCTCCGGGCTGCTGGTCCCGGTCTCCACGCTCTCCGGAGCCGCCCTCGTGAGCGGAATCGTATACCCCGCCGGATACTTCATGCAGATCAGCCTCGGCGCCTTCACCAAGGGGCTGGGGATACACGATCTGTGGCCCGAGATCCTGGTGCTTGTCGGCTTTGCGGTCGGCTTCGTGGCGGCGGCCACTCTGGCGTTGCGCAAACAGGAGGCCTGATCGGCATGCGGCCGGCTCACGTCTGGAGACTTGGGCTGAAGGAGCTGTATGGCTTGAAAGCCGACCCGGTGCTGCTCTTCATGATCTTTTTCGTCTTCACCGTTGCCGTGTTTTCGGCCAGCCAGGTCAAGTTCGAGGTCGACGACGCTTCGATCGGAGTCGTCGACGAGGATCAATCCGAACTGTCGCGCAGAATCAGCGGAGCGCTGCTGAAACCGTACTTCAAGCCTCCTGTCGAGATCGCGGCTGACAGGATCGATCGCTCGATGAACGCGGGAGACCTTCTTTTCGTGCTCGAGATACCGCCCAAATTTGAATACGACGTGTTGTCCGATCGTCGCCCGGCGGTTCAGATCAACATCGATGCGACCGCACTGACGCAGGCGGGCGTGGGCGCGAGCTACCTGCAGAACATCATTGCACAGGAGAGCTTGAGCTATGCCGGGCGCCGCGAGGGAACGATTGCGCTGCCGATCAATCTGATCGCGCGCGCGCGGTTCAATCCCAACCTGCGTTCCGAGTGGTTCAACTCGATCATGTCGGTCATAAACAACATCACCTTGCTCGCGATCGTGCTTGTCGGCGCTGCGTTGCTGCGCGAACGCGAGCACGGCACGGTTGAGCATCTGCTCGTCATGCCGGTCAAGCCTGCCGAGATTATGGTCGCCAAGATTTGGGCCAATGGTCTCGTCATCGTGCTCGCAGCTACCACTTCGGTGTGGTTTGTCGTCCACGAGCTGATTGGGGTTCCCTTGGCTGGATCGCTATTGCTGTTCGTCGCCGGGACGGCCATGTATCACCTCTCGGTCGGTGCTCTTGGGATTCTGCTCGCGACCTTCACGGGCTCCATCGCACAGTTCAGCCTCCTGGTTCTCCCGGTAATCGTCGTGCTGGACCTTCTGTCCGGCAGCACGACTCCCATGGAAAGCATGCCGGTGTGGCTACAACAGGTTATGCAGTTCGCGCCAACGACCCACTACGTCGCGTTTGCTCAGGGCGTGCTGTATCGCGCAGCGGGGCTGAACATCGTGTGGCCGCAGCTATTGGCCCTCGCAGGCTTCACAGTGGTGTTTCTGGGCCTTTCGCTTGTTAGATTTCGAAAAGCGATCATGAGCGGCTAGAACTCCAGGTTGCCAATATGCGACTGCACAGTCGGAACCCTGAGGAGAGAACGTGCGATGACGAACGCGTGGCTGGCACCGATCACTGCGCGCGACGTCATGACCAAGGACGTCGTGACCTTCACACCGGAGACCCCGAGCAGAAGGGCGGCAAAGCTCCTGCTGGAGAAGGGTATCAGCGCAGCTCCCGTTGTCGATGCCGCAGGCACGCCTATCGGGATGATCAGCGAGAACGATCTCCTCATGCGTGAAATCGGCGGTCGCGTACGTTGGAGCCGGTGGCTTGAGTTGCTCGCCGAGGGAGAGGATCAAGCCCAGGAATTCCTCAATTACCTCAAGACAAGCGATCGGCCTGTGCGGGAGGTAATGGTCACTCCCGTCATCACGGTGGCCGAGGACACTTCTGTCGAGGCGACCGCAAGGACTCTGCAAGAACACGGCATTAAGCGCGTCCCCGTGCTGCGCGATGGCCGTATTGTGGGCATCGTAAGCCGCGCCGATTTGGTTCGTGCGCTGGCAAAGAGCCAGGAACCTACTCGGACTGCCGCCGAACGATAGAGCTTCCCCTGGTAGTCAGCTCCGCCTCGCCAAGGCCATGGCGGGGAATGCCGAGATGGCGCTGCTCGTGTTGATCGTGCACACGCTTGCGATTCACGCCTTTCGTTCTAGGGATTCTCGATGGCGGCGAGCGAGCATTGGAATTGCGAGCAAGAAAATACGGACGTCTGCTCCAGAAGTAGCTGCAGGGGATTGAAAGGCAAACACCCCAGCCTAGAGGCCGGGGATAGAATCGGCGGATGATAACGTAAGTGCCACAGCAATTTTGGCTTTCGCAGCACGCGCGGAGCAAGCAAGAACAAGGTAGTCGTCCGCTCGTCAGCTAGTCTTCTGTCGCCTCTCCCTCTCGACTAGTTTCACGAAGGACGACGCCGGCAGATGGTGACCGCTCGAAGGGCCTCTAGACGGGCCAGGTGAGAGACGGGGATGAACGGGTTAGGCTGCATTGCCGTTGCCCGCTCTGGCCGGGCGCCATTGGCTTGTGTCACCATTGGTGCCGAAACCAAGTTGTGGGACACTTGTGGCGACGGTTGCAGTTCTCGGCGCGGGTTCCTGGGGCACGGCCCTAGCCATTCAGCTTGCCCGGTGCGGACATGGCGTGCTGCTCTGGGGCCGAGGAGCCGATGTCATGGCGCGGATAGCGGCGGAGCGGAGAAATCTCCGATATCTCCCCGATGTGCGCCTATCCAATGCCATTGAGCCGATTGTCTCGCTTGAACGAGCCTGTACCGCGGATGAGCTGCTCGTGGCGGTTCCAACTTATGCCTTTCGCGAAACCCTTGCCGGGCTTGCTCCCGGGGTTCAGCGCCTGGCTTGGGCCACCAAGGGCCTCGAGGAGGGCTCTGGCCGGCTCCTGCACGAGGTTGCCGCCGAGCTTCTCGGTGCCAAGGCGCAATTGGCCGCACTTTCCGGCCCGACCTTCGCGCGAGAGGTGGCTGAGGGGCTGCCCACCGCCATCACCGTTGCCGCCAACGATTCAGCTTATGCGGAGCGGATAGCCACTATGCTCCATGGCGATGCATTTCGCGTCTACACCTCCGCCGACCTTTGCGGCGTCGGGCTTGGCGGAGCGGTCAAGAATGTCATTGCCATTGCCGCGGGAATGGCCGATGGGCTGGGGCTCGGGGCCAACAGCCGTGCCGCGCTGATCACTCGTGGTTTGGCGGAGATGATGCGACTGGGCAGGAAGCTCGGCGCGCGCAGTAAAACCCTCATGGGGCTTGCCGGATTGGGCGACCTCGTCCTCACATGCACGGACGACCAATCGCGCAACCGCCGTTTCGGCCTCGCACTTGCGCGTGGTGTAAGCGCCGAGGATGCCGCGAAACAGATAGGACAAGTAGTTGAAGGTGCGCGCACCGCCGCCGCCGTACGGCTGCTGTCGCATCGGCACGGCGTCGAACTTCCGATATGTGATCAGGTGCATCGGGTGCTTCAAGATGGCGTCGCACCGCGCCGGGCTGTGGCTGCGCTCATGGAACGCGCAAGACGCAGCGAAGAGGATTGAGCCGTCAGTTCCTACAGATCAGCCGGCATGATCCGACCCGTCGGACACAACAGCTCGAAGCAGCGCCAGAATCCGCTCGCGAACGCGGCGGTCCCTCACACGGTTGAAAAGACGCACCAGCTCCAAGGTTTCGCGCCCGCCAAGACCTTGTAGGCGTACGGCGTTGCGGCGCAAAGCCTCTGCGGAGGAACGAGGTGTCCCTGGCATCTCCTCGAAAAACCAACCGGGCGGCACGCCCAGCGTGACGGCGAACTCGGCCAACCGGCTTGCGCCGATGCGATTGATCCCCCGTTCATACTTCTGAATCTGCTGGAAAGTCAGGCCGACACGATGGGCCAAGGCGCCTTGCGACAGGCCGAGCAGCGTGCGCCGCAGTCGCAGCCTGTGGCCGACATGCACGTCGATTGCATGGGGTCGCCCGCCCTTCGGCGCACCGCCGCTCCCCGATCCAGGTCCCGCATCCATTGTTGCGGGTATACTTTCATTGGTTGAAAAAGTGAATAGTGATTCTTGTCTTTATCACTTGTCTTTATCAAGGGCGCCCCCGGCTCAGCTGTTCGCGACCAGCTTGAGCAGGGGCGGCTGGATTCCCCGCAATAGGGTATCCACATGCCAGCCCTGGAACAATCCGATGCCGAGCTCGGATCCGAGCGACAGCGCTTCGGGGACGCTACAATGGCTCAGGATGATTTTTTCGGCGGAGGCCTGAGCGACAAGGCGCTCCAACGAGATCCGCGCCTCGCCATCCTCGACCATGAATTCGGGATGCCACAGAACCTTGAAGAAATCCACCTTGAAGCGACCATAGTCGATGGCCTGCAAATCCGGGCCGGTAAGCCCATCGATGCAAAGCAGGTATCCGTCGGTACGAAACCGCGCTTGGGCCTCGGAAAACCGCGGCAGATCGCCAAGCAGGTCGGATTTGTCGAACTCGACGATCATGCGACCGCGCAGCTGCGCCCCGAACTTTGCTTCGAAACACGCGAATTCGGGCGAGGAGATCGTGGACAGATTGAGGTTCAGCGCAAATCTGGATATGAGGCTCAGAGCTTCGGCAGCAGCCAGCCAGGCCAGCACCCGTTCGTCTAGAACTTCGGTCAACGACCGGAACAACCACCTGTCCAACGACAGATCCTCGCGCGGCGCAAACAAGCGCTGCAGCTCCTGGATCGAGACATATACTTCCTCGAAAACCGGCTGCGGAGCGCCGGAAGCCGAGATATTGCAGACAGGTTGGCGGCGGATGGCGGCTGCCAGATTGGCATCTTTTATCCGAGCGACAAGAGTGGCGAGCTTCACTGGATCGAAGCGCCACAGCTTGGGTGGCGCGGTGGCCCTATCGGCCAGGTTGGCGTTCGGGTCAGGCGTAACCGAGACCTGCCGCTCGTTCCCGGATCCCATCAGTTCAACAAAGCTCAGGAAATCGGCGCACTGCTGGTCGAGATCCCACCAGGTGGCGAAGCTGGGGTCGCGCGATCCAGGACGGGTGGCCATTCGCGCATCGCCCTCAAACAAAGGCTGCAAGCTGGCGATGGCTGAACGAAGCTGCCAGCGGCGAGTCTGCCAGCAGATGACGACGATATCCGAGTTCTGAAGCACGAAGAGGCGGCCCAGGCACCGGTCGACGGCGCTGCGAAGGATGTTCACCGCAAAGCTGAAATTCTCCTTCAGCCTCTGCGGAGGAATATGAGAGAGACGGATGAAGCACGCCCATCCGCCGGAGGGCCTGGTCTCCGCGATACGCCGCGCGGCAACCAACAAAGCGGCTTCCTGGGACTCCGGCTCGCGTTCGTCCTTCGCCTCCGCCATCAGCCCCGATCCGTTGTTGCCGACGCTGCCCGCGTCAAAAGGATAGCCGGCGAGTCTCGGACTCCCGGCTTAGTGGCGAGTGAAGGATTACGGTTAACGAGCCTCAGCGAAGGTCCGTTCGCCGGCTGCCCGAGCGATGTCGCAGAATCTCTTATACCAGCCGTAGCTGGCCGGTCGCGAGCGGCTCGATGCAACCGGGATCATCGTTTCGGACATTGTTTACCCGCGGCGAGACCGGATAGGCATTCGTCCGCGCGGCGGGATAGGGACGCAGCATGCCAAGCAGCCGCTCGCCGGGAGTTCCTGCATCCAGCCATTCCTCGAATTCCTCGGGCGGCAAGACGGCCGGCATACGGTCGTGCAAGGGAGCGATCGCCTCGTTGGCCTCGGTCGTGATAATGGCGTAGGTCCGCACCACGCCCCCATCGGGCGCGCGCCAACGTTCCCACAGGCCGGCCAGCGCCATCAACCCGCCTTCGGCCGGGCTGATCCGCCACGGCTGCCGAACCTTGCCCTTCTTCTCCCATTCGAAGAAGCCGTCGGTCGGAACCAGGCAACGCCGGTGCTGGAAGGCGTCGCGAAAGGCAGGTTTCCGTGCAACCGATTCCGCACGCGCGTTGATACAACGCGCGCCCATCGACAGATCCTTTGCCCAGAGCGGCACCAGCCCCCAGCGCATCAAGATCAGTTCCCGGCGACCTTGTTGATCCAGGCGCACTACGGGAGCTTCCTGCGTGGGTGCGATATTGTAGCGGGGCGGAAGATTCAAAAGGCCGCCCACATCGAAGAAGCGTCGCATCGCCTCCACGGGTGAAATCAGCAGGTAACGACCGCACATGCTGTGAGATCCTCCGGCATATCTCCCGTTCCTATCGGAAGCGTCCGAATCTGTCATCTTGATCTGCATCCGCGATTGACTTCGATGCTGGCCGCCGGGCCCGCCGGTCCCTATAGTCCGCCGCCATGGACATCCTTCCCCGATGGAAGCTTCGCCGTGGATCATTTCAGCAAGGCTGAACTTGCGGGTCTCTTGCCTAAAGTTATGGAGCTCGCCCGCAAGGCCGGCGCAGCGATCCTCACCCATTACCGGCCAGGCATCGAGGTGCGCACCAAGAGCGACGCCTCGCCGGTCACCGCCGCCGACGAGGAAGCCGAAGACATCATCCTTGCGGGCCTGCGCCGGATTACGCCTGACATTCCGATCATCTCGGAAGAGGCATTCGCCAGGGGTGAAATCTTCTCCACCCCGCCGACGCAATTCTGGTTGGTGGATCCTCTGGACGGGACCAAGGAGTTTCTGAAGCGCAATGGTGAGTTCACCGTCAACATCGCGCTGATCGCGAGCGGACGGCCGATCTTGGGCGTGGTGACCGCCCCGGCCCTGTCTTTGGCCTATGCCGGCGCCGGACCGGGAAGTGCGCGGGAATGGCGCGACGGCGTGGAACGGTCGATGGCCGTGCGGACGCCGCCAGCAAGTGGGCTGACGGTCGTCGCCAGCCGTTCCCACGGAGATCCGGAGGCGCTGGGCCGCTTTCTGAACGGCCGCGCGGTGGCAAAGACTCGGACGGCGGGAAGCTCTCTGAAATTCTGCCTCGTCGCTGCGGGTGAAGCCGATCTTTATCCGCGGTTCGGCCGCACCATGGAATGGGACACCGCGGCCGGACATGCCGTGCTCAACGCCGCGGGTGGCCGTGTGCGCACGCTCGACGGCGATGAACTGGTCTATGGCAAGCCTGGTTTTGAGAACCCTTATTTCATCGCGTCGGCGGAATGAGTTGCGATACAGTCTTGAACGCTTAGTACAAATTTTGAGATTGAGTTGCTGAATTTTCGCTATTGAGATCGGCCAATACTTTTGGCGGATCGGGGAAACCTTGACTAGGAACCAGCGCGTGCTAGCATTGCATCAACGGCGAGCGGGTCAATCCCGACACCGTAAAGAGCCGCCGCACTTCCCGTGCGGTGACTGATGGGGTACGGGTGAACCGGCCCTCGTGCCGGTCCGTGACGCCCTGACAAAAGAGAACCAGGAGCCGCTCTGGCATGTCCGGCGGCTCCTTTGCTTTGGGCGCCGGCTCCATGCTATGCGGCAGCTAATGCCCCGCGCCGCGAACCTAGAGCATGCTTCTCCGTGCATCGAACCCGCCAGGCTTGGCGCTATTGCCAAGGCCGCGTGCCTCATCGCCGCGGGCCGTCTCGTGGCCCTGCCGACCGAGACGGTTTACGGACTTGCGGGCGATGCAGGCAATGACAGGGCCATCGCCGCAATCTTTGCCGTGAAGAACAGGCCGACCTTCAATCCGCTGATCGTGCATGTGCCGGGTCCGGCGGCAGCCGACCGGCTCGGCCGCATGGACGGACGCGCCGTACGGCTGGCGGCGCGCTTCTGGCCGGGTCCATTGACCCTGGTGCTGCCGCGCCGACCTAACGCAGATTTGTCACTGCTGGTCTCGGCAGGGCTCGACAGCGTCGCTCTGCGCGCGCCGGCCCATTCGGTGGCGCAAACGCTGCTTCGTCTGTGCGGACGGCCGCTGGCCGCGCCAAGCGCCAACCCGTCGGGCCGGCTCAGCCCGACGAGTGCTGCGCATGTCGCCGAAGCGCTCGGCGGCAGGGTCGACCTCATCCTCGATGGCGGCCCCTGCCCCGTCGGCATCGAATCCACGGTCCTGGACTTGACCGGCGAAACCGCTCGCCTGCTCCGTCCGGGCGCGATTACCTTGGAGCAGCTGAAGGCCGAGTTGGGGAGGGTGGAAACCGGCGGCGACGAGGAGCGGCCGTCCGCGCCCGGACAGCTACCCACCCATTATGCCCCGGATCTTCCCCTGCGCCTGAATGCCCGCGACGTCGCCTCAGATGAAGCGCTCCTTGCATTTGGTCCCAGCGCGCCAAAGGGTGCTCTGGTGACACTCAATCTCAGCCCAGCGGGTGATCTGGGCGAGGCGGCGGCACATCTCTTTGCCTATCTTCGGGAACTGGATCGCAGCGGAGCACGGGCGATTGCGGCGATGCCCATACCGGAACAAGGCCTCGGCCGTGCCATCAATGATCGGCTTCGGCGGGCGTCGGCGCCCCGCTAGAGTTGGACCATGACCGACTTTTCCAAAACCCGACCACCGGACGCGGCGTTGCTTGCGGCGTTGAAGGCAGTGGTTGGACCTGCGGGCTATGCCGAAGAGGCGAGCGAACTCGCGCCTCATCTCACCGACTGGCGCGGGCTCTATCGTGGCCGCACCCCACTTTTACTCAAACCGGCCAGCGCCGACGAAGTGGCCGAGATCGTTCGGCTTTGCGCCGCGGCACGTGTGGCGATTGTGCCGCAGGGCGGCAACACCGGCCTGGTCGGCGGATCGGTTCCAGACGCCACCGGCAAGCAGGTTCTGCTCTGCCTCTCCCGGCTCAACCGCATCCGCGCCCTCGACCCGGAGGATTTCACCCTCACCGCAGAGGCCGGTTGCATCCTCGCAACCGTCCAGGAAGCCGCCGCGCAAGCGGACCGGCTGTTCCCGCTCAGCCTCGGCGCCGAAGGACGCTGCCAGGTCGGCGGCATCATCTCGACCAATGCCGGCGGCACGGCGGTGCTCCGCTACGGCAGCATGCGCGATCTCGTGCTTGGGATCGAGGCGGTCTTGCCGGACGGACGCATATGGAACGGGCTTCGACGCTTGCGCAAGGACAATACCGGTTACGATCTGAAGCAGCTCTTCATCGGCGCCGAAGGCACGCTGGGAATCGTCACCGCGGCCGTTCTGAAGCTTTTCCCCCGCCCGCACGAGACCATAACCGGCATCGCCGCGGTCAAAGATCCCTCAAGGGCGGTCGCGCTGCTTACCATGCTGCGCGACGCCACAGGCGAGGCAGTGTCCAGCTTTGAGCTGCTTTCGCGCAACGCGATCACGCTTGCCACCGCAACCATCCCCGGCGCCGCCGATCCCTTGCCCGGAGCGCCCTGGTGCGTGCTGATCGAGCTCGGCGTTGGTTCCGTGGAGCTCCGCCTTCGCGAAGCGGTGGAAAGCGCGCTGGCTCGGGCGATCGAGGAGGAGGTCGCGCTCGACGTCGTTCTGGCGACGAGCGATGCGCAAGCCAAACGGCTGTGGCATTTACGCGAAGCGATCGTCGAGGCTCAGCGGCTGGTGGGACCGTCGATCAAGCACGATGTCTCAGCGCCGGTCTCGGCCGTGCCCGACATGCTTGCCCGCGCCGACGCCGCGGTCGAGGCGGTCCTGCCGGGTGTGCGGCCGATGCCCTTCGGCCATCTCGGCGATGGCAATATCCACTACAATCTGCTGGCGCCGCCCGAAATGAGCGGCGAGGCGTTCCTTGCCCTCTCTGGCTCGCTGACTCGCGCCGTCCACGATACGGTTGCCGCCTTGGGCGGCTCGATCAGCGCCGAGCACGGCCTTGGCCAGCTAAGACGGGAGGAAATCCTGCGCTATAAGAGCCCGCTTGAAATGGAGCTGATGCGTCGTGTAAAGGCGGCCATCGATCCTGTTGGAATCATGAA
>DASPGI010000024.1:0-2777 GCA_035620695.1 Alphaproteobacteria bacterium | reverse complement strand
GGCCGACACCTACCTCTCGCGAGCCGTGACACGGCTGTTCCAGCTCACCCTGTACCGGAAGGATCCCGCGACCCCGGCCGAGATCGCCGCGGCCCATAAGCAAATTTTCGATGAACTGTCGCTGCTCGAGGCGCAATTCACCGGGCCCCACTTTGCGGGGCCGTTATCCATCGCTGATTTCACCGTGTTCCCGCATATACGCCTGTTGAAGCGCGTCAACGAACGGCAGCCCGGCAAGGGGATCGCGGAGGATCGCCTGCCCTCGAAGCTCGCCGCCTGGACGAAACGGATCGAGGCGCTGCCTTATTACGGAAAGACGGTTCCTCCACATTGGAAGGGATGAAGAATTGCATTCGCGGGCGATGTCCCGCGACATGACGGTGGAGCGAGGTGCGGTCGGGCTATTCGGGCAGACCGGCCTTGCGGAACGCATTGGTCCATCGTTTAATGTCATCCGCTCGGCGGATCATTTGAAAGAAGCGGACGTCGGCAATCCGCAAATCTGGATTCAACCTCAGGAGAAGGTCTATCGCCTTCTGTGCCTCCGCTGCTCGACCCGCCATCGCTGCGCTAGCGGCGAGCAAGCAAATCGCCAACTGGTAATTCGGCCGGTCCCGAACGGCAGCCTGTGCGCTGGCCAACGCCTCGCCGTACCGCGCGGCGATGAAGTGAGCGAAGGCGGTCGCCGACTGGATGCTGAAATCCTGGGGGTCGTGGGGGCTGAGGCGTCTGGCCCGTGCAATCCGTTCGAGGGCCAGGTCCGCATTGCCAAGCTCGGCCTTCACCCAGCCACTGTAGAGCCAGGCCCAGGCCAAATTCGGATTGAGCGCGAGAGCCTTTTCGATGAAGGCATCGCCGTCCTCGATCTCCCCCACCAGATCAGCGAGTGCAAAGCCCGCCGTGCAAAGGGCGACGGCATCGTCATGGCCCAGCTCCACGGCACGCCGGGCCAGTCTGCGCGCTTCCGCCAGCTCATACGGCCGGTCGGTTACCCAGCCCCCGGCGTTGCGCTGCACATAGGCCCGTGCGGCCAACCCGTGCGCCGTGGCGAAATCCGGATCGAGCTCGATGGCCCGATAGAAATACGCCAGGGCCTCGTCACTGCCCTCCCGGGACCATTTGTGAAGGCCGGCCATGCCGCGCAGAAAACAGTCATATGCGTCGAGACTTGCGGTCGGCTTGCGCCTCACGCGCTCGATCTCCGCCTCCTCCAGCTTCGGGGCGATGGCGCCGACCACCCGCGCGGTTACCTGGTCCTGCAGGTCGAAAATGTCTTCCATGCCGCCATCGAACCTGTCGGCCCATAGATGCGCGCCGGTCTCGGCGTCGATCAGCTGGCCGGTGATGCGCAGCCGGCTCGCCGCCTTGCGGACGCTGCCCTCGAGCACATAGCGCACGCCCAGCTCACGACCGACCTGCTTCACGTCGACCGACCGGCCCTTGTAGCGGAAGCTCGAGTTGCGTGCGATCACGACAAGCGAGCGCATGCGCGACAGGGCAGTGATGATCTCCTCCGCCATACCGTCCGAGAAATACTCCTGCTCCGCATCGCCCGACATGTTGACGAACGGCAGGACGGCGATCGAGGGCTTCGCGGGGGTTGTTCTGGGCGTTGCGACAGACGCGCCCCGCGCACCTGCCACTCGGTAGACGTGCACCGGTTCAGCGATGTTCTTCAAAGTTTGTGTGCCCAGATCCTCGAAGCCCGCTTTGACTTTGTTCCTGACATAGTCATAGGTCGTCCCGGAAATCACGATACCGCCCGGTTCCGCGACGCCTTCCAAGCGGGTGGCGATGTTGACGGTCTCGCCGTAACGATCGCCACCCTCGACGATCACATCACCGAGATTGATCCCGATTCTGAGAACGATCCAACGAACCTCGGGCAGATGCCCATTGGCTGCAGCCATGCCGCTTTGCAGCTCCATCGCGCATTCGACGGCGTCCAGCGCACTGCCGAACTCGACCAGTACGCCATCACCGGTGACCTTGAAGACGCGGCCTTGGTGCCGAGCGACAAGGGGTTGCAGCACTTCATTCCAACGGGTCTTGAGCATGGCCAGCGTGCCGGCCTCGTCCTGCTCCATAAGCCGGCTGTAGCCGACGACGTCAGCGGCCAATATTGCGGCGAGTCTGCGGCGGGAGCGCTCTTCGACCATAAGATTTCGGACTGTCTGGGCTTCGGAGAACGCAAGAATGGCAATCTTATAGGCGGGGTCCAGAGGGGCGTCTACCGCTCCTCGGGAGAGCCTTGAGTTGAAACCGCGATAAGGAGAGGCCTTGCCGGATGCCCACTTGTTAGACTGATGCCGGAAGGGTTACGAGAGCGCCTGTATCCTAGTTACGGGGAGGGCGCGATGCAGTTCGACTTCATGGACAAGCGGGTGCTGGTTACGGGAGGCACGCGGGGGATCGGTCGGGCGACCGTCGAGGCGTTCCTTGAAGCCGGCGCCCGCGTCGCCGTAAACGGCAGAACTGCCGAATCCACCGCCGCGGCAGTGGCGACGCTCGGCGATAACAAGAGACTTTCGGCCGTGCCTGGCGATATCGCCACGGTCGCGGGATGCGAAGCCGCGGTTGCCGGGGCGTTGCATGCCCTTGGCGGTCTTGATGTCCTGATCAACAACGCCGGGGTATTCAAACGCGGTCCGATGGCTGAATGCGATGAGGGCGTGTGGACTTCGATCATCGACACCAATGTCAAGGGAACCTATTTCTGCTGCCGCGCGGCGTTGGCCGCACTGAAGGCGGCAACCGGAACCATTGTCAACGTCGCG
>DASPGI010000023.1:0-10183 GCA_035620695.1 Alphaproteobacteria bacterium | reverse complement strand
GTCATTTCTTGACGCGCTGGTTTGAGTGGATGCGAGCCCGAGCGAGCGAGATCGCCCTTCGCACCGAAGCGCATACCAATAGCGCAATCATGGAATTGCTCAGCGACGGTATGCTCGATATCGGCGTTACTTTCAATCCCGAGCAGCGTCCCGGATTGGTCATCGAAAAGCTTTTCGAGGAAGAGCTTATCCTTGTCTCCACTCGGGCGAAATCCACGGCCCCTTCGGAACCGGGCTATGTCCTTGTCGATTGGGGTCCGGAGTTTCAGAAGTTCCATTCATCGCAATTCGACGAGATGCCACTGCCGGGCCTGCAGACCAATCTGGGCGCTTTTTCGGTCGAACAGATTTTGGGCCACGGTGGCTCGGGCTACTTTCCGGAGCCCGTATTGCTACCGTTTTTGCGCAGCGGGCAGCTCCATTACGTGCAAGGTGCGCCGCGCTTCAAGACGCCGATCTACGCCATTTATGAAGATGCGCCTTTGACCGAGCCGCTGCGCATTGCACTCGCCGGCTTACGCGAGGTGGCCCAAACGAGAGACCCCTGACCCTCGCCGGCCGATGCCTGCTGGCGCCCCGGGATCGCAGCAGGGTTGCGGCCTCGGCGGTTACGTCCGAGGCCGTGTTCGAGATTGCCTTTTGTCCTCCTGAACGGCTTGCACACAGCCGGCGGCGAGGACCCATGGGAACCGGCCTCGCCGTCACAAGCGAGCTTCCCATGGCCTGGCGCTTCTTAATAGTTCTGCATGTTTCTTCAAGAATTTTGATGAATCTATAAAAAACAGTGAACTAAGTTCTAAATGTATCACTTTTTTCTATGAGCATACGCCTACGCGTTGTTGAATCAGCCGCCTCTGCTGCGATTGTGTCGGCGGTTGGTGAAGAGGCCTATGATCGCGTGCGGCGCCGATAGCAGCTTTGATGCCACCGTGTGGCGCATGCTGCCGCTCGAGCAGCTGGGGCGGGAAAAGAACCGCCTCAGGAATAGCTATATGGCGGCCAAGCCCTATCCCCACCTGATTATCGACGGACTCTGGGATCCGGCGGTGCTTGATCGCATCGTCGCGGAGTTTCCGCGCAATGATTGGAGTTTTTATGACACGCCTTACGAGCGGAAGGGGACATCGTTCGGGCTTTTCGATCTTGCTCCGTTCACGCAGCTCTTCTTCATGGAAGTGTGCTCGGCGCGGTTCCTGCGTCTGCTCGGCGAGATCACGGGTCACGACGACCTCATTGCCGATCCGCGTCACCATGGCGGCGGCGGGCTGCATGAGTCGCACCGGGGCGGCTCGCTGAAACCGCGCACTGATCGCCGTCGGCATCCGGTACTGCCTCTGCTGTCGCGGCTCGAGATGATTATCTATCTCAACAGGGATTGGGATCCGGCCTGGGGCGGCGCAATCGAGCTCTGGAATGCCGGCGCCGCGGAGGCGGGGGTGAAGTCCAATTGCCTCTTCAATCGCACCCTTATCCTCTCCACCATGGATACGAGCCTGCATGGCTTCCCCTCGCCGATATCCTGCCCGGAGACGCGGTCACGTCAATCGATCTCGCTCTTCTATTGGACGCGGGATGAGGAGGCCGCGAAATCCGATCAGAACGTCAAGCGCCTGCCCGGCAAGCAAGAGACGCAGCTCGCAGCGATGCTGCGCGCAATGCTGTCGGGCATGGGCGGATGGACGCGCTCGCGTTCGTCGCGCTTTTGAATTTCTGGCTCCTACTCAAAGCCTTCTAGAAACGAGGTGTGCGCGAACTGAGTTCCGACAGTTCCGCGGTTGACAGGCGGTCTCGGCGTCTTTGTCCGGTTTTGTCATGCTTGCAGGAGGTATCGTGCTGTCCGCCCATGTTGGTACCGAGGGTGGAGCTTAGAATCGCTGAGGCCGACCAATCGGGAGCTTCACGCGACGGGCGTACAACCATCCGGCGGGTCGAAGGTCAAGGATCGACGTCGTGCTACGTGATGGCTTGGAAACCGACAGGGTCATGCGTTTGAGGGCCTGGCAGACCCGGCCAGCACCGCTACTTCCAATTCCCCCTCGACCCCGCGGAGGGCGAACCGGCCGAGGCTGAGGGTGTCACGGCCGCAACGCGTCGCGAAGGGCGATGTCAGCAGGAGGTCGCGACCGAGCCGGCCGCACAAGCTCTCGACACGGCTTGCCTCATTCACCGCCCGCCCAATCACCGTGAAATCGAGGCGCCGCGACGCCCCCACATTGCCGTAGACGACCTCGCCATAGTGCAGGACGATATCGAGACCTAGCTGCGGTTCTCCTCTTGCGCGACGGGAGGCATTCAGCGCCCCTGTGCGGACCAGTGCCTCTTCCGCGGCCGCAAGAGCCCGAAGGCAGGCCTGGCGTCCACGCTCGGGACTTTCGGCGGGAAAAACCGCAAGGAGCCCATCACCCATGAACTTGAGAACCTCGCCGCCCTCCTCGGCGACCGGTCCACCCACCGCCTCCAGATGCTCATTCAGCCAGCCGACCACGCGCAGCGGGTCCTCGCGACCCGTCAGCTGGGTGAAGTCGCGCAGATCGGCAAGCAGGATTGCGGCGGTGATCGCTCTGCCGATGCCCCGCTGAACCTCACCCGCCAGCACGCGCCGTGCCGTCATTGGGCCGAGATAGACACCGAGAATGTCTTCAGCGGTACGGGACAGCGCGAAACGATAGCAGGCAAGCCCGAACGCGGACAGGAGCGCTTCGAATAAGGCGGTCTCATCATCGCTAAAGCCGCCCAGTTGATCCGTCGCAATTGCGATGGCGACCCCCGGCATGGCCAAGGAGGTGGGACCACCGAACCGCATCAGCCACATAAAATAGTCGCTGGCGCCCGCCGCCTGCACCTCGCGCAGGATCGTATAGGTCTCGCAGCCTTCACCTTGATCCAACCGCCAGCGATTCCGGGCGAGCCCCTGCGTCTGGAGATAGGAAATGGGGCTGCGGAGATACTGCGCATCTCCCTCGTCGTGTGGTGTCTGGTCAGCCGACACACCTCGGTCGCGCCACCAGACGAAGGAGAGCGCACGTATGGTCGGATCGATTGCCCGCATGCCAAGGCTGGCGCGCATCAGCGGAAGGCCGGCTTCGCAGAGCTTGTCGCAAACCGCGGCGAGCAGACCGCCGAGGTCATCGTTCTCCCTCGCCTCGCGCAAGATCAAGTCGACTATCTCATCCATGGCTCGGGTGGGCGGACCAAGCGGGCGGCAAGTCTTGTGAAAGAACGAATGGAAGGAGCGGGACAAAATAGGCCATCGCAGAACGCTCCTTCGAGCCCATGATAAACACTTGGCTCTCGGTAGACAGTTGCCGAGCTATCCCTAATCTACGGGTCGCAGGTTCAAGTCCTGCCAGGGACGCCAGTCCAACTCTCCGCTCCGCCCGTTATTCTCTGCCATTCCTCCTGGCCGAGGGGCGCACCTTGTCTGCCAAGCTGTATAGTACCGCCGCCATTGCGGCAGTTCATTCTCTAACCCGAAGCGGCACGACCGGCTCCGCAGATCAATGTCCACATCATCATCAACTCAAGGGCGGAACCAGTCCGAACTGGCCGACCGCCGAAACTCTCCCGCGCGCACTTTTTCGGAGGAGAACGGAATGGCACGTTTGATCGTCCCGCCCGCTGAAGGCCGCTCGGTCAGGCTGACAGCCGGCCAGTCGCTCACCATCACCACGCCGAACGGAGCACAAGCGGCGGATTTTTTCGCCTTCAACAGCTCGAACATCGAGGAATGGTTGTCCGCGAATCACAGTTGGGTGTTTACGCGACATGTCCGGCCACGGGCGGGAGATACGTTCCTCAGCCGCTTTCGCCGCCCGATGCTGGAATTCGTCGAGGACGGTGCGGGCGGCACGCACGACATGATGATCGCGGCGTGCGATCAGTTTCGCTATGAGCAGTTCGGCTATCGCGGCAATCACGCCAGTTGCTCGGCCAATCTGGAAGTGTCGATGCGCCGGCTTGGGCTGCAGGTGCACGTCATCCCGCAGCCGCTCAACTTCTTCACCTGTACCGAGGTCCTGAACGACGGCACATTGATCTCGCCGCCCAATCCCGTGCCGCCCGGTGCCTATGTGAAGCTGCGCGCGCTGATGGATCTGATCTGCGTCGTATCGTCCTGCCCATTCGATCTCTCTGTCGAGGGATGGACGATCAACGCCGCTTCCGGGCCGTCCGAGCTGGTCGTGGAGTGGCCCGGATCCTAGCTTGCGGCCCGACGATAGAGCTCTCCTGCCGAAGGCGACTGGACCGCCCCCGGCAGGAGTGGCAATGCTAGCTCGTGGAGACGACCTGCCAGGATCCGTCGGGTTGCTGGCACGCCGTTCCGTAGGCCCGTTCCGATCGGCCGCCGATGGTCACCACTTGCTGGAACTCGCGGCAATAGCGGCCGGTGGTGCTGTAGCCGTCGCGGAGCACGCTGACCTCGCCGGACGCCCCGGAGTGGCTCCACACGATGGTCTCTCCGACCGCGGCCCTGGTGGCCTCCAACTGCGCCTGCTCATGCGCGCGCTCCTGAGCCTCGTTCAGATTGTCGAGGATCTTGAGCGTGATGGCCGTAAAGGCGAGCCAACGGTAGGCTGCTTCGTCATCCCGATGGTGACCATATCCCGAATAGACATGGCCATGGCGCCGGACCACCACGACGTCGCGGTAGTAGCGCGTCCGATACACCGGCACGAACACGGTCTTACCGTGACGCGCGTGCCACTTGTGCTCATGTGCGTGACGGCTCGGCCACTGCGAATCGCGGTGAATATCCGGTCCCGGCAGGTGCCCCCGCTTCACCTGTCCACGATGATGCTGGTCCGACCAGCGCCCCGGTCGCCGCCCATGCGCCTCCTGGCCCTTCACCCAATTCTGCCCATGATAGCCGCCGCGGTGGCCCTTGCGATCGTCATCGTCGTCGGCGTTAGCCGGCGCAATGCCCACGCTTGAGAAGAACAGGAGGGCCAAAGCGGCGACGCCGAGCTTTGAACCAATGCGCCAAGTCATGTGTCGACCCCTCTCGGTTGATCCGAGCCATCGCCGCCGACCATGACCTGCGCGAAAAATTTACTCGCGCGTCAGATCTCTTGAGCGGTGATCAGCTCCCATATCCGTCTTACGCAGGCATGCACAAAACCTTCCCCTACCCCCGAAAATCGAGGCCTCGCGCCGATCGGTATGGTTAAAGACGGCTAACGATCCGCGCGATACCGTGGGCAAGCCGACCCGATGCGGCGGTGCGGGACCGATCATCACACCTTTGGCTGCATACAGGCTGGACCTACGCCCGGTGGAGTCCGCGGCGCACGGGATGCTATCGTTCGGACACAGTGACGTTTGGGGCCGGACCGCTCATGGCCGATCCGCATCTGCCCATGCTAGCGGCGCTTGAGAAGAAGGCGCTGTGGCTATCGACTTGGATGATCCACAACGCCAACCATCTGCGCGAGAGCGCGGACGGGCTTAAGGTCGGCGGGCATCAGGCCTCCTCGGCGTCGCTCTGCACCATCATGACGGCTCTTTACGGTGCGATCTTACGGCCGCAGGACCGTGTGGCGGTGAAGCCGCACGCCTCTCCGGTGTTCCATGCGCTGCAATATCTCTTCGGCAACCAGACGCGCGAGAGGCTGGAGAATTTTCGCGGCTACAAGGGTGCGCAGAGCTACCCCTCGCGCACCAAGGATGCCGACGATGTCGATTTCTCCACCGGCTCGGTCGGGCTGGGCGTGGCGCAGACGCTCTTTTCATCGCTGGTGCAGGACTATGTGAAGGCGCGGGGCTGGGCCAAGGATTGGCCTGAGGGGCGGATGGTCGCCCTCGTCGGCGACGCCGAGATGGACGAGGGCAATATCTTCGAGGCGCTGCTCGAAGGCTGGAAGCACGACGTCCGGAATCTCTGGTGGGTCGTCGACTACAACCGCCAAAGTCTCGACGCGGTCATCCGCGAAGGGCTTTGGGAGCGGTTCGAGGCCATCTTCCACAATTTCGGTTGGGATGTCGTCATCGTCAAATACGGCTCGCTCCTGAGGGCGGCCTTCGCCGAGCCGGGCGGCGAAGCGTTGCGGCGGTGGATCGACGCCTGTCCCAACCAGCTTTATTCGGCGCTCTCATATCAAGGCGGACCCGCCTGGCGCCGGCGGCTGCAAGATGAGATCGGCGATCAGGGTCCGGTGAGCCGACTGATCGACGCGCGCTCGGACGCGGAGCTTGCCGCCGTCATGACCAATCTCGGCGGTCACGATCTGCCAAGCCTCATCGAAGTGTTCCGGGCGGCGGCGCGCCATGATCGACCGACCTGCTTCATCGCCTATACGATCAAAGGTTTCGGACTGCCTTTCCAGGGCCATAAAGACAATCACGCCGGGCTGATGAATCCTTCGCAGATGGAGGAGTGGCGCAAAGGCATGAACATCCGCCCGGGCCGCGAATGGGACCGCTCGGAAGGTTTGTCCGTGCCGGCTGAGAAGTTCGAGGCTTTTCTGAAGCAAGTCCCCTTCGTGCAAAAGGGTCGTCGGCGCTTGAGTGCGTCAAAGATTCCCGCACCGGATCAGTTGGCCTTCCGCCCGGCGGTCTCGATGTCGACGCAGCAGGGATTCGGCTCGATCCTGCACGAACTTGCAGGTTCGAACCATCCGATCGCGACAAGGATCGTCACCGCCTCGCCCGATGTCACCGTCTCTACCAATCTCGGCCCCTGGGTCAACCGGCGGGGCCTCTTCGCACGCGAGGCGATGGTCGACACCTTTCGAAAGGAAAAGATTCCCTCGACCTTCACTTGGGAGCTGTCGCCGCGCGGCCAGCATATCGAGCTCGGCATCGCCGAGATGAACCTGTTCATACTTTTGTCGGCACTTGGGCTTTCGCATTCGATTCACGGAGAGCGACTGATCCCGATCGGCACGCTCTACGACCCCTTCATCGAACGCGGCCTCGATGCGCTGAACTACGCCTGCTACCAGGATGCGCGCTTCATCCTGGTGGCAACACCCTCCGGGATCTCGCTGGCGCCCGAAGGCGGCGCGCATCAGTCGATCGGCACGCCTCTGATCGGCCTCAAGCAGGATGGGCTCGCCGCATTCGAACCCGCCTTCGCCGACGAGCTGGCCACGATCCTGCGCTGGTCCTTCGACTATCTGCAGCGCGACGGGGAAGGTGATCCCGACGAGACAACCTGGCTCAGGGATGAGACCGGAGGTTCTATTTATCTGCGCCTGTCGACCCGCGCCATCGAGCAGCCGCAGCGTCCGATGACGCAGGAACTGGCTCACGGAATCGTTGCCGGAGCCTACTGGCTGCGCCCGCCCGGCCCCAACGCCGAAATCGTCGTCGCCTACACGGGCGCGGTCGCCCCGGAGGCGATCGAGGCGGTGGGCCTCATGGGCGAGGACCGCCGCGATGTCGGGCTCTTGGCGGTAACCTCCGCCGACCGTCTCAATGCCGGCTGGCATGCGGCCGAGCGAGCGCGCCAGCGCGGCCGGCGCAACGCCTCGAGCCATATCGAGAGCCTCTTGCGACCGATTTCGCGGGAGTGCGGCCTTGTCACCGTGCTAGACGGCCATCCCGCGACGCTCGCTTGGCTGGGCGGTGTCTTCGGACACCGTGTCAAGCCGCTGGGAGTTGAGCATTTCGGCCAGACCGGGACCATTCCTGATCTCTATCGCCATCACGGGATAGATGCCAACGCCATCGTCAATGCCGCACAGGCCATCAGCGTTGGGCGGCCGATCCGATACTTGCGCGCACTTTCATGATAGCCCCCCGGCCGTCCCGTTGGGCCGCTGCCGACGCAACAACCTGGCTCCCTCTCCAGAATGGCGGCGACAGCGCGGTTAACCTCCAATTCCCCCTTTTTGGCCTGACAACGAACCTTTTTCCCGAGCGTTTGATACTATGATTGGATACATGCCGCATGGGGGAAAATGGCAACGCTTTGGGTCGGCATGGCTTTAGGGGTGGTCGGAGTCGTTTTGATCGCGGCGCTTCGCGGATGGGTGGGATCGGCCAGAGCGCGCGATGACACACCCCGCGATGCCTCGATTAACCGAAATGCAGGGCGTTACCTGCTGGGCTTCGCTTCGGGCTGCGCGCTGACGGTGCTGTCTTGCATCGCAGTGATCGAGGCGCTCGCCCGCGTAGCGCCGGACTATCTGCCGCCGCCGGCGATCTCCAACCACATTTCCTTCGACGAGAAGCTGCTATTCCTGCGCCAAAATCCGCAGCTGCAGCCGCGCATTCTGGGGATCGGCTCCTCGACCGCCATGCGTTCGCTGGACGGCTCGGCATTCCAGGAAAATGACGAAGCGCCGCCCTCTTTTCTCAATGCCGGTATTGCCGGAGGACAGATGAACCAGATCCGCTATGTGAGCGGATTCTATCTCGACCTGTTTCGGAAGATCGATGTGCTCTTGCAGTTGGCGGTCCCGCCCGATTTCACCGATTGCACGCACACCGAAGGGGTCTTCTTCGACCGTGAAGACGGTCGCGACTTCGCTTCGGGGCGAATGAGCATGGTCGGTGCCTATCTGAAATATTTCAACCCGCACGAGCTTATCCCGGCGGCGATGCATATTGCAGCCGACCGCAAGAACTGGGCGGAAGACACGAGGCTGCGGCTTTACATGGATGCTTTCGGCTCGATGCCCATGCAAGTGCCGGCCGACACCGTGCAAAGACGCCATGAAGAGCTCTACAGCTCAGTCTCGTTGCTCGATTCCCGCTGCTTCGAGGAGCTGCGAGCCTGGAGTCGCGAGACCGCGGAGAAGGGCATCCGGCTCTATGTCGTCATTCCGCCGATCAGCCCCTACTTTCTGAGAAGTGTGCAGGGCGCGGAGGATCAGATTGAGACTTTCGTCGCGCGCTTGCGCGAGAGCCTGCGTGGCGAGCCGGCGATCCTCATCGATGCGCGCCAGGTGGTAAGGCTGGGCGAGGGAGATTTCGCCGACGCCTATCACCTGCAATGGACCGCGGCGCAGCGTCTGTCACTCGAGATCGCGGGCGTGATCCAGCGGGACATGCGCCAGACATCGCTTGAGCCCGTTCCCGAGCAATCGGAACTTGAAGCGCCCGCCTTGGGCAGCCTGCAAACCTTCGGGAGCGGCTCGCAAGGATCGGAACCGCCCCTCTAGGCCGGCTCAAGGCCGCCGACGGCCTGACGACCTAACGGGCGAACAGCGCCGGAGGGACACGTCCCCGCCTCGCGCCGAACGATCTCCTGCCACAGCGTGACTACGAGCACGTTCCACAAGGTCCAGGCATGCGAGCGGCCACCTTCGCGGTGCCGCCTGAGCAAGTCCATTATCACCTCGTGCCGGAACAGCCCTCCCTCGGCGATGCGAGGCGCGGAGAGCTGCGCCGTAATGAATTCCGACATCGGCCCGCGCAGCCAATGGGCGATGGGCAGGGTCTGGGGGAGCTTCGGGGCGAAAGCGAGTTCTCGCGGCAACAGCTTCGCCGCCAATTCCCGGATCTCGCGCTTGCGCCCGCTGCGCGGCATCCGATAGAGCAGCTCGAGATAGTCATTGTCGAGATAGGGCGATCGCGGCGACAGGCGATGGGCGTGCCCGAAGAACGAGGCCCATGCGTTGGTGCCGTCGGCCGAATAAAGGCGCTGATGCGGTCCGGCATAGCGCACGATTGCGTCTTCGTCCGCGAACTCCGCCACGACACCGGCGAATAACTGCTCGATCGCTCGCTTGGCCCGATCGAGACGGTCGGGATCGAGATAGAGAGAGGCACGCAGGGAGTCCGATGTCAGCGGGGCGTGAAACCGCCATCCGAGGCCACTGGCGGCCACCCGCTCGGCATAGGCCAGGGAATTGGCCCAGGGCCGCCTTGTCCCAAATCCCCGCTCCACGCCCCGGGCGATGGCGGCGTGCGGCAAGGGAATCCTTCGCAGTTGGTGACCGAGTTTCTCCGAAGCGGAGGGATAGACCACGCCTCCGCCGACGCCATTGTAAAGGATTTGTGCGCCGGAGGCGGCGACATCGCGCAAGATCGCCGAATGGGCCCCGTAGCTCAGCGGCCCGCTATGGGCGATCAGCATCGCTTCCAGATTGGCGGCGATGTCCGCCGGCCCGACGATCATCTCGTGATGCTCCAGGCCAAGATGCTCGGCCGCCGCCCGCGCCTGCGCCGTTTCGTTGAACTCGCCCTCATAGTCGGCATAGCGGTAGGTGAAGGCGGCCGGGCGGACCCCGAAATG
>DASPGI010000022.1:0-20541 GCA_035620695.1 Alphaproteobacteria bacterium | reverse complement strand
CCTCCTTCAACCGCCGCAACACGAGGAATGTATGCAAGGCCACCAGCTCGAACCGGCCGTCCAGACTATCCGGAACGTCAAGCCTGGCGTAAAAGTCGGGATGGCGCGCCTGCTCCACCAAGGCCGCATAAAGGATTCGGGCTTCCTTACGGGTCGGGCTGGAACGCAGCCGCATCTTCACCCCTCAAGCTTCGGCCTCGTTGACACCCGCGCAATCAGGGTGCGATTCTCCCCACCGCCTTAAGAAATGCGACAGCGGCGCCGCCATGGCAATTCCTACCTGGCTTGCAGACGGCGAAGGGGGTCAGATCTCAATCATGCTCGGGCGAAATGGACGAACCCTGGTAGTTGCCTGCCTCGTGCTCGCGACCGCCTCCTGTTCCGGCCGGATCGATACGCGCGGAAACCTCGCCGACCCGGAGGTCGTCAGCCAGATCAGCCCTGGAGAATCAACCCGAGGCACGGTCGAGGACCTGCTCGGCTCCCCAACCACGGTGGCCACATTCAATGACAGGACTTGGTACTATATCGGCCGGAAGACCGAGAAACTCGCCTTCTTCGCGCCGGAAGTGCTCGAACAGCAGGTCGTGGCAATTCAGTTCGACTCCAGCGGCTTTGTCGAAGAGGTAAAGATCTACGGGCCGGACGATGCGCGCCAGGTCGAACTGGTCGAGCGCACCACTCCGACCGCCGGCAAGGATCTGACGGTTCTTCAGCAGCTCTTCGGGAATCTCGGCCGGTTCAATACCAGCGAAGGCCAAGGCCCCTCCCCCCGCGCCCCCACGCCCTATCCCTGAATGGGATAGCCCGTCCCGGCAAACTGGCTCCGGCCAGCTCCGGCCAAACTTGCCAAGACGGCAGGCTCACGCATTGTGGGCGATGACGGCCAGTAAAAGCAGCGCAACGATGTTGATGATCTTGATCATCGGGTTCACAGCCGGGCCGGCTGTGTCCTTGTAGGGATCACCAACGGTATCGCCGGTCACGGCGGCTTTGTGCGCATCCGAGCCCTTGCCGCCATGATGGCCGTCCTCGATGTATTTCTTGGCGTTGTCCCAGGCCCCGCCGCCCGAGGTCATGGAAATGGCGACGAAGAGCCCGGTGACGATGGTGCCGAGCAACATCGCGCCCAGCGCCGTGAAGGCGGCCGCCTGGCCGGCGACGGCCGAGATCACGAGATAGAGCAGGATGGGAGCCAAGACCGGCAGCAGTGAAGGGACGATCATTTCCTTGATCGCCGCCTTGGTCAGCAGATCGACCGCCCGCCCATATTCGGGCTTGCCCGTACCCTCCATGATGCCCTTGATCTCACGGAACTGGCGGCGGACCTCGATCACCACTGCCCCGGCGGCGCGTCCGACCGCGGTCATTCCCATCGCTCCGAACAGGTAAGGCAAGAGCCCGCCGATGAAGAGCCCGATCACCACGAAGGGATCCTGGAGCCGGAATTCGATCTGCAGGTTCGGGAAATAGTGGGCGAGGTCCTCGGTATAGGCCGCGAACAACACCAGCGCGGCCAGTCCGGCCGAGCCGATCGCATATCCCTTGGTCACCGCCTTGGTGGTGTTACCGACCGCATCGAGGGCATCGGTGGTGACACGGACCTCTTTGGGCAGATTCGACATCTCGGCAATGCCGCCGGCATTGTCGGTGACTGGCCCGTAGGCGTCGAGCGCGACCACCATCCCGGCCAAGGCCAGCATCGTCGTCGCCGCGATGGCGATCCCGAAAAGTCCGGCGTTCATATAGGCGAGGATGATGCCCACGCAGATGACCACCACGGGCAGGGCGGTGGATTCCATCGAGACCGCGAGGCCGCGGATGATGTTGGTGGCATGGCCGGTAATGGACGCCTCCGCGATCGAGCGGACCGGGCGATGAGCGGTCGAGGTGTAGTATTCGGTGATCCAGACGATCAATCCGGTGACGCCGAGGCCGACCAGCGAGCAATAGAAAATATGGCGGCCCTGGATGATGCGGTCTCCCATCTGGAACTCGCTGGTAAAGCCGAGCATCCAGGCGACGACCAGCGCGATCAGAACAGCGGAAATCACCGCCGTGACGATGATGCCACGATAGAGTGCGGCCATGATCTTGTTGTTGGATCCGAGCCGCACGAAATAGGTGCCGGCGACCGAGGCCGCGATGCAGACGGCGCCGATCACCAGCGGGATCGTGAGCATGACTTGCTGCTGAGCGCCGGTGAAGAAGATGGCGGCGAGCAGCATGGTGGCCACGACCGTCACGGCATAGGTCTCGAACAAGTCGGCCGCCATGCCCGCGCAGTCGCCGACATTGTCGCCCACATTGTCCGCAATCACGGCCGGATTGCGCGGATCGTCCTCGGGAATGCCGGCCTCGATCTTGCCAACCAGGTCGGCTCCGACATCCGCGCCCTTGGTGAAGATCCCCCCGCCGAGGCGCGCGAAGATGGAGATCAGCGATGCGCCGAAGGAAAGCGCAACCAGCGCCTCGAGAATGCTGCGCAGCTGGCCCGGATCCGTCCCATCGAACATGCCGCGCAGAACGAAATAGTAGCCTGCGACACCCAGAAGACCGAGCCCGACCACCAGCATGCCGGTGATCGCGCCGGCCTTGAAGGCGATTTCGAGTGCGGGGGCGAGGCCCGTCCGCGCCGCCTCGGCCGTGCGCACATTGGCCCTGACCGACACGTTCATGCCGATGTAACCGGCGGCGCCGGAGAGGATAGCGCCGATGGCATAGCCGATCGCGACATGCGCGCCCAGGGCGAAGCCGAGAATGACGCCGATCACGATGCCGACCAACGCGATGGTGCCGTACTGGCGGTTCAGATAGGCCCTGGCGCCCTCCTGAACCGCTCCGGCAATTTGACGCATCTGGTCCGAACCACTGGGAGCCGCCATGACGGCTCGTCCGGCATAAAGGGCGTAGGCCAGCGATAGCACGCCGCAAGCGATTATCAGCAAATACGTCGCTGTCATCTTCCTTCAGTCCTTATGTATCCAACCCCCTGGGGAGGGCGCCCGGATCTCGGCGGGGAAACTTCAATGAGGCACCGGAGCCCATGAAAAAAGCGGCGGGACCATGCCAGAACTGATGCGGCAAAGCAACCGCCCACGACCCTCCGAGGGGTCGGAAACCCATGGGATCGAGCCGGAATCGATCAGGGGGCGAGTACAGGGTTGCGGGCGCGCAGCCGCAGGCTGGCCAAGGCCACCGCCAGAATTCCGGGGACCACCGCCAAATTTACCCAGCTCCAGCCTACGGTCTGTTGCAGCAGGCCCGAGCTTAGCGAGGCAAGCGTGATCAGCCCGAACATCGCAAACTCGTTGAGCGCCTGAGCCTTGGCGCGCTCGTCGGGACTATGCGCCTGTGAGAGAAGCGTCGTACCACCCACATACATGAAGTTCCAGCCGATGCCGAGCAACACCAGCGCCGTCCAGAATTCTCCAAGCCCCGTCCCCGATTCGTTGATCGCGACCGTTGCGAGCATTGCCACTGCGCCCGCCAGCATTATGTTGATGACACCCAGCCGGTGGATCAGGCTACCGGTGATGAATGACGGCGCATACATCGCCACCACATGCCATTGAATGACGAAGGCGGTGGCGGGAAAGCTGTGGTGATGCTCCGCCATGGCCAGCGGGGTCGCCGTCATGACCAGGCTCATGCTTGCATAGCCAACCGCCGCAGAGGCCATGGCAGTTAGAAAAACGGGCCTGCTCAACAGCTCCCGAACCGAGCCGGATCCCTGCGCCGACCCGCCGGAGAGGTTCGGCATGCGCAGTCCTTGCATCAGAAGAACGGCGAGGGCTGAGAGCGCCGCGATCGAAAGATAGGTGCCTGCAAAAAGGCTGCCGGCTACAAGATCGCGCGAAAAAACGGCGAGCGTCGGACCGATCAAGCCGGCTACCACCCCACCTCCCAGAACCAGGGAAGCTGCCTTGGCTCTCCTCTCGGGCGGCGCGCTTTCTATGGCCGCGAAGCGGTAGAATCCGGCAAAGCTCTGGGCGATCCCGTAGGCGGCCGCGCTGACGGTAAACAAGAAGAAGCTGCCCATATGAATGGCAAAGGCCGAGATCAGCGCGCTTGCGATCCCCGCCAGCGCGCCGACGCTAAATCCGGTGCGCCGTCCGAAGCGTCGCATCAGGAGCGAGGCGGGAATTGCCGTGAGCATCGTTACGGCAAGTTGCAGGGCAAGCGGCAGGGTCGCCAATTCCTTTATCGGTGTAAGCTCCGCGCCGACCAGTGCGACTGTCGTTATGACCATCGTCATGCAGGTCATGGCCAGGGCCTGCGAGAGCGCGAGCACCAACAGGTTGAGCCTTGAGCTCGGCAATGGTCTGGCTCCGGATCAGAAATGCCTGTATCCGCCGGTCCCCAGCGGCAGGGTGTGTCCGGCATCATCAAGCGCTACGACGCCGGGCTCTTTGCAGAGCGCTCCCAGCCTGGTCAGCGGCAGATCGAGCTTGGCGGCGATCTGGGCGAGCGCCGGTTCCGCCTGCGGCGGCGCGGTGAACAGCAACTCGTAATCGTCTCCCCCTGTAATGGCTTCGGTCACGCTTCCCTCACCTATCGCAATCATCGCCCGCGCCGCATCGGAAAGCGGCACTCGCGGGCCCTCGATCCGAGCGCCAAGTCCGGAGGCCTCGCAGACATGGCCCAAATCGGCCGCAAGCCCGTCGGACAGATCGATCGCGGCCGTGGCAATCCCGACCAGCCGGCGGCCAAGCGCCACCCTTGGCCTCGGAAGCCGATAGCGATCCAGCAGGAAGGCGCGATCCCCCTCGCGTAATCGAACACCGCCGCCCTTGGCCAGTTTCAGCCCGAACGCCCCGTCTCCGAGCGTGCCGGAAACATAGACGCCATCGCCCCGCCGGGCCGTCGAGCGCAGAAGGGCGCGCCCGGCCTCGACTTGTCCCAGGGCGGTGATCGTGACGGACAAGGGACCCGGAGTGGCGGCGGTATCGCCCCCCAGTAGTGAGATGGCGAACTCGGCCTGATCCAGCGCCAGCCCCTGGGTGAAACGTTCGAGCCAGCTTTCTTCGGTGTCAGGCGGCAGAGCGGTGACCAGCAGATATCCCAGGGGTTCCGCACCCATCGCCGCCAGATCGGAAAGATTGACGCGCAATGCCTTGCGGGCGACCAGGTCGGGCGGGTCCTGTGGCAGAAAATGCACGCCGGAAAGGACCGTATCGACGGTCGCCACCATCGACCATCCGGGCCGGGGCTCGATTACCGCGGCATCGTCGGTCAGAGACAACGCGCCAGGGCCGGCCAACGGCGCGAAATAGCGGCGGATCAGGTCAAACTCGCCGGGCAGGCTCATGCGGAGGCCGGGCGCGCCTCGACGGCGCCGGATCTGCGCGCAAGGCCATCAAGCACACCGTTCACCAAGGCCGGCTCGCGGCCGCAGAAGAAGGAATCCGCAATGGCGACATATTCGGAGATGACGACCTTGGCGGGGGTATCGGGGCGAAAGGCGAGCTCGAACGCGCCGGCGCGCAGGATCGAACGAAGCACTGTATCGATGCGCTCGAGCGGCCAATCTGGCGTGAGCACGCCGACGATGCTGCGATCCAGTTCGGACTGGTTCTGATCGACGCCAGCCACCAGCTCCTCGAAGAGCTCCGGATCGATGTCGTCCATGGCTACACCGTCCACATCATCGCGCAGCCGATGGCGGCGGAACTCGGCGATGGTGCTCGGCGCGGAGGCGCCGGTCAGCTCGATCTGATAGAGCGCCTGGACCGCCGCGAGCCGGGCTCGCCGACGGCGTCCGCCGATCCTGGCCGGTCGAGCCTCGTCAAACTGGTCCCTTCCGGCCATGCAGGTCAGGTCCTCGGAAAAAGGCCGAACTGACGCTTGGCCTCGATCATGGCAAGGCAGGCGCGCGCGGCGTCGCCGCCTTTGTCCTTGCGGTCCATCCTCGCTCGCTCCAACGCCTGCGCCTCATTCTCGACGGTGAGGATTCCGTAGCCCAGCGCGAGCGTGAATTCGAGCGCCAGGTTCTGCAGGCCACGTGCGCTCTCGCTGCAGATATAATCGTAGTGAGTAGTCTCTCCCCGGATCACGCAACCGAGCGCCACATATCCATCGTAGCGTCGTCGGTGCGGGTGAAAATGCATCGCGCGCAAGGCCATGCGGATCGCTGCGGGAATTTCGAATGCTCCCGGAACGGCGAGGCGATCATGAGTCACTCCGGCCTTCTTCAGCACAGCCAGCGCTCCCTTGACGAGCTCATCGGCGATCTCTTCATAGAAGCGCGCTTCGACGATCAGAATGTGAGGCTTCACCTCAGCGGCCATCATTCAGCCCCTTCCGGCACGGTGATGGGGAGCTGGCCGACCACGCTCAAACCATGTCCCTCGAGACCGACGATGGTGCGCTGGGTATTGGAGAGCAGGATCATCTTCTGCACACCGAGGTCGCCAAGAATTTGGGCACCGATTCCGTAGTCGCGCAAGGTGGCCGAGCCGCCCTGCGATTTGGCCATCCTCTGACGGACCCGGTCCGACAGGCTGGTCGGAAGCGGCTCGCGGATCAGTACCACCACCCCCCTGCCGGCCTCGCCGATCATGCGCATGGCGGCCTGCAGCTCGCCCCCCTTCCCGCTGGTACGATCGCCAAGCACGTCGTCGAGCACGTTCAGGGCGTGCATGCGAACGAGCACCGGCTCCTCCCCTTCGATCCGACCTTTGACGAGCGCGATATGCTCTGCGTATGCAACCTCGTTCACGTAGACGACCATCCGAAAGCGCCCGCCGTAACGGCTGTCGAACTCGGTCTCCAACCTGCGCGCGACCATGCGATCGTAGCGTCGGCGGTAGGCGATAAGGTCGGCGATGGTGCCGATCTTGAGATTGTGGAACTGCGCGAACCGGATCAAGTCGTCGCGGCGCGCCATCGTGCCGTCGTCGTTCATGATCTCGCAGATCACACCTGATGGGTTCAGTCCCGCCAGCCGTGCAATATCGACTGCAGCCTCGGTGTGACCGGCGCGGACCAGCACTCCTCCGTCACGCGCCACCAACGGGAAGACATGGCCGGGCGTGACGATATCCTCCTGACCCTTGGTGGGGTCGATGGCGACCGCGATGGTACGCGCTCGGTCAGGCGCCGAGATGCCGGTTGTAACTCCCTCACGCGCCTCGATCGACACAGTGAAAGCAGTGTGATGCCGCGTGCCGTTTTGCCGAGACATCAAAGGCAGTCCAAGTTGTGCGACCCGCTCGCGGGTAAGCGCAAGACAGATCAGGCCACGCCCATAGCGCGCCATGAAATTGATCGCCTGAGGGGTGGCCATTTGGGCCGGCACGACAAGATCGCCCTCGTCTTCGCGGCCCTCATCATCGACGAGGATGACCATTCGGCCATTGCGCGCCTCTTCGATGATGGCCTCGGGCGGCGAGAGGAGTTCGTGAAAGCTCAACGTCCGATCCTCATCGTTCGACGAGGCGCTGAAGGTAGCGCGCCACCAGATCGATTTCCAGGTTGAGCCGCGCTCCAGGGCTGGCGCTCCCGAGACTGGTATGCGCCAATGTATGGGGGATGAGATTGACGCCAAAACCCCGGCCCTCGACCTCGTTCACCGTCAGCGATACCCCGTCCAGCGCGACTGATCCCTTTGCCGCGATGAAGCGCCGAAGCCCCTCCGGGGCCTCGAGTGCCCAGCGTCGGCTGTCGCCCTCCGGCCGGTCTTCAATCAACAAGGCGATGCCGTCGACATGACCGGTCACGAGATGGCCGCCCAGCTCGTCGCCGAGCCTCAGGGCACGTTCCAGATTGACCGGCGTGCCCACCCGCCATTGCCCAAGTGTCGTGCGGCTTAGGGTTTCGCCCGATACGGTAGCCGCAAACCAGCCGGGCCCCTTGTCCATTACCGTCAGGCACGGGCCAGAACAGGCGACGGACGCGCCGATCGCAAGCTCGCCCGTATCGAAACCCACGCTGATCTCCAACCGGGTGTCGCCGCCCGGGACGATGGCCCGTACCCGGCCAACATGCATGATGATGCCGGTAAACATCCTGAAAAGGCTAATCGTCCCGCGCGTAGCTTTCCAGAAGATCGGGGCCGAGCCGCTCCACCTCCGTCAGACGGAAGCGTGGGGCCGCGGCCAGATGATCGAGGCCGAGCACCGCCGCCGCCGGCAGCCCGTCCGCTCCGATCAGCACCGGGGCGCGGAACCAAGCCATTCGGTCGACCAGACCGACGTCGAGAAGGGCGGCCGCCATTCGGCTTCCGCCCTCGACGAGAAGGCGGGTGATCCCACGCGCCCCCAAGGCCTTGAGGATCGCGCCGGCTGCAGGCCTGCCGTCAGGACCGGCGGGCAGACGCAGGACCTCGGCCCCGATGGCGCGCCGCGCCGCCGCTTCCGCCTCAGGGGCGCCCGGCACCGCGACGACCCAGAGGGGAGTGGCCCGAGCCTCCTGATAGAGCTTGGCCGTCATCGTCACCCTGAGATTGGGATCGATCAGAACGCGCACGGGCGAACGTTTCTCCAGTCCCGGGAGACGGCAGGTGAGCTGCGGATCGTCGCTGAGCGCCGTTCCAGCCCCGACCAGCACCGCATCATGGGCCGCACGCAACCAGTGGCCGCGCCTGCGCGCCGGATCGCCGGTGATCCATTTGCTCTCGCCCGAGGCCAGCGCGATCCGCCCATCGAGACTGGTGGCGAGCTTTAGGGTGACAAGCGGACGTCCTAGGCGGATGCGCGTGAAAAAGCCTGCATTGACCTCCTCGGCCTCCTGCCCGCCGATCCCGAGAGCTACCTCGATGCCTGCCTTGCGCAGAAGCTCGACGCCAAGGCCCGATACACGAGGATCCGGGTCCTCGACGGCCACCACGACCCTCCGGAGTCCTGCGGTTATTAAGGCTTCGGTGCAAGGCGGGGTCTGACCGTGATGGGCGCAGGGCTCCAGCGCGACATAGGCGGTGCCGCCCCGCGCCTGCTCTCCCGCCCGTGCCAGCGCCTCGCTCTCCGCGTGCGGCCGACCGCCGGAGCCGGTCCAGCCGCGACCGACCACCCGTCCGGCGGTATCGAGAATGACGCAGCCCACCGCGGGATTGGGCCAAGCTTGGCCAAGTGAGCGTCTGGCCAGGGCCAGCGCCGCTGCCATATGAGCGCGGTCAATCCCGTTCTGCGTTGAGCTTCCCGACAAAGTCCCCGAAGTCCTTGGCCTCTCGAAAATTGCGGTAGACCGAAGCGAAGCGCACATAGGCGACCTGATCGAGATTGCCCAGCGCGTCCATCACCATTTCGCCGATCACCTTGGTTGGAATCTCTGTCTCGCCCATGCTTTCCAAGCGGCGAACGATGCCGTTCACCGCGCGCTCGACCCGCTCGGGCTCGACTGGACGCTTCCTCAGCGCGATCTGCATCGATCGCGCGAGCTTGTCTCGATCAAACGGCTCGCGCTGACCGGTCGATTTCACGACCGTCAGCTCGCGCAACTGCACCCGCTCGAAGGTCGTGAATCGGGCCCCGCAATTGGGACAGGATCGTCGCCTGCGGATGGTCGCGCTGTCTTCAGCCGGCCGTGAATCCTTGACCTGAGTATCCTCGTGTCCGCAAAACGGGCAGCGCATGAAAGTTCCCGCGACCAGATTCCAGCAACCGGGGTGAACGCCAACAACAGGCGCACCCGCCTTTGCCGACCCCCTATATCTAGTTGAGAAGCTTAAAGCAGATCGGGATAGATTGGGAAGCGCCGACACAGAGCCTCGACTTCTGCGCGGACCGCTTGTTCGGCTTTGGAATTGTCGTTCGGGTTGGCCGAAAGCCCGTCCAGAACCTGGACGATCAGCTCCCCGACCTTGCGGAACTCCGCCGGACCGAAGCCACGGGTGGTCGCCGCCGGAGTGCCCAGGCGAATGCCAGAGGTTACGGTCGGCTTTTCCGGGTCGAAGGGAATCCCGTTCTTGTTACAGGTGATCGCCGCGCGCTCGAGGCTTTGCTCGACGATTTTGCCGGTCAGTCTCTTCGGCCGAAGATCAACCAACATCAGATGGGTATCGGTGCCGCCCGAGACGATGGCAAGGCCGCTCTCGGCGAGGGTGGCCGCCAAGGTTTTGGCATTCTCCACCACCCTCGCCGCATAGGTGCGGAATTCGGGTTTCAGCGCCTCGCCGAAGGCGACCGCTTTCGCGGCTATGACATGCATCAGAGGGCCGCCCTGTAAGCCCGGGAACATGGAGGAGTTGATCTTTTTCCCGATCTCCTCGTCGTTGGTGAGGATCATGCCGCCGCGTGGTCCGCGCAGCGTCTTGTGGGTAGTGGTGGTGACCACATGGGCATGCGGCAGCGGGCTCGGATGCACTCCGGCGGCCACCAGTCCGGCGAAATGCGCCATGTCGACATGGAAATAGGCGCCGACCGCATCGGCGATGGCCCGGAAGCGCGTGAAGTCGATGATGCGCGGATAGGCCGAGCCGCCCGCGATGATCAGCTTCGGGCGATGCTCCTGCGCCAGCCGTTCGACCTCGTCGAAGTCGATCAGCGCATCCTCGCGCCGCACACCGTATTGAACCGCCTTGAACCATTTGCCGGAGAGATTTGGCGGGGCGCCATGGGTGAGATGCCCGCCGGCGGCAAGCGAAAGACCCATTATGGCGTCGCCCGGTTGGCAAAGGGCGAGGAGTACGCCCTGGTTGGCCTGTGCGCCGGAATGAGGCTGAACGTTCGCGAAGGCGCAATCAAACAGCTTTTTCGCGCGCAAGATCGCCAGTTCCTCGGCGATGTCGACAAATTCGCAACCGCCATAGTAACGACGGCCCGGATAGCCCTCGGCGTATTTGTTGGTCAGCACCGACCCTTGCGCCTCGAGCACTGCGCGCGAGACGATATTCTCCGAAGCGATCAACTCGATTTGATGTTGCTGGCGCGCCAATTCGCCCGCTATCGAAGCGAATAGCTCCGTATCTGCTTCGGCGAGGCCGAGGCCGAAGAAGCCCGATCGGTCGGACCGTTGCGCTGCTGCCGAGGTCATTTGCGGGGTTCTCCTGGTCTTCCAGCCCGAACTTTGGAGCGAGATTGCATCTAGGGTCGGTCAGACGAGCTTGGCCAGGCGCCGCTCATGTCGGCCGCCAGCGAAGGAGGTGCCAAGAAAGACTTGCATGCATTCCTTTGCGACCTCGACGCCGATCAGACGCGCCCCAAGCGCGAGAACATTGGCGTCGTTGTGCTCGCGGGCAAGGCGCGCGCTGGTGCCGTTATGGCACAGCGCGGCGCGGATATGCCGGTGGCGGTTGAGGGCGATGGAAATCCCGATTCCGGTGCCGCAGACCGCGAGGCCCCAGTCCGCCTTACCCGCCTCCAACGCCGACGCCAACGCATTGGCGAAATCGGGATAGTCGACGGATTCAGGACCGAAGGTGCCGAGATCTAGAACCGAGCGGCCTTGCGCCTCAAGCTCGGCCTTGAGCGCAGCCTTCAAATCAAGCCCCGCATGATCGGCGGCGAGCGCGACGATATCCTTGACCATGCCGCGACATTGGCCGAATGCCGTGCACGAAATCAACGGCGAAAAGGAGCGCAGTCGCGGCAGGTATCCGGTGGCGCAAGCTCCCGCGGAGCATCTAGTTCTCGAACTTGCGTCAACCACGGGAAGAATGATCGTAGATGACGATGAGCCCCTAGAATGTGCGCCAATGAGGCCGAGATGAAACGATGATGGAAACTGTATCCGTGACAGATGATTTTCAATATCCGCCCATCATGCTGGCCGCCGGCCGGCGCTCGATTACTAAACTTAGTCTTATTTCTGATTGACTAGGGGCTTCGTCGTATGTCATGGATCGCTGATATACGGCTAGCCACGCGATCTTGGCGGAACAAATGGACACGGAACATGCAGACTGGGTCACGGCGGAAGAAATTCTGCGGATGACCGCGGAGGTTGTTTCAGCCTATCTAAGCAACAACCTGCTGCCGGCGCACCAGATTTCCGAAGTGATCCACACCGTCCATACCTCTCTGAAGGCGCTTGGTACAGGCAAGGGTGAATCGACGAGCGAGCCGCCGAAGCCCGCCGTTCCGGTCAAAAAATCGGTAACGCCCGACTACATCGTCTGCCTTGAAGACGGCAAGAAACTCAAGATGCTGAAGCGGCATCTCCGCTCCACCTACGGCATGACCCCGGAGGAATATCGGGCGAAATGGGGCCTGCCTGCCGACTATCCGATGGTCGCTCCGAACTATGCCCGGCAGCGTTCGGAATTCGCCAAGCAGATTGGGCTCGGCCGCAACTCGGGCCGCGGGCCCCGGCGCGGTCGAGGGAAACAGCGCTAAGAAGCCGTTCCCGCCCAGATGGCACGCTTCCCGCAAGCTTCAACGCCACAACGAGCTCGCAGCCCTGCCGCCGCCGGTTGATTTGTCCCTTTGAAAAGAAGAACCCGGCGTGGTGGTGGTGACACCACCTGCGCCGGGTTCAACAACGCGGCTTACGCCGCGATAAAGGCTATCGGATCAAGAGCCGCCAATTTCCTTATATTCGCCCTTGGACCAGACATAGAAGACGTATTCCGGATTCACGACATCGCCCTTGGCGTCGAACTTCAGCGTTCCGAGAACCGTGTCGAACGAGTTGGCGCGGATGACTTCAGCGACCTTTGCCACGTCCGTCGTCCCGGCCATCTCCACGGCCTTCTTCCACACCTCGTAGGCGGCATAGGTGTAGAGGGTGTAGCCCTCCGGATCGAAACCCCCGGCCTTGAACTTGGCGACGATGTCCTTGGCCGTGGGTAAATTGCGCGGATCGGGCGCAAAGGTCATGAGAGTGCCCTCGCCCGCCTCGCCGGCGATGGTCCAAAACTCATTCGTGACTAAGGCGTCCTCGGAGATCAGTTGCGCCTTCAGCCCCTGCTCGCGCGCCTGCCGGATGATCAGGCCCGCCTCGGTGTGATAGAGGCCGGCATAGATGACGGCGATATTGCCCGCCTTCATCTTGCTGACCAACGCCGAGAAGTCCTTGTCGCCCTGGTTGATCGCCTCGTACATCGTCTCCTGCAGGCCGGCGGCGTTCATCGCTTTCTTCGTCTCGTCGGCGATGCCTTTGCCGTAGGTGCTCTTGTCGTGGATGATGGCGACGTTCTGGCCTGCGTACTTCTCGGCGATGTATTTGCCCGCGACGAGCCCTTGCGCATCGTCACGACCGCAGGTGCGGAACACGTGGATCCAGCCCTTCTCGGCCGCACCCTCGGTCAGGGCCGGATTGGTCGAGGCGGGACTCATCTGAAGAACGCCACCTTCGGAATAGACCTCCGATGCGGGAATGGACGAGCTTGAACAGAAGTGTCCGGCAACGAAGACGACTCCCTTGGAGATGAGATCCTCGGCCACCGCGCGTGCCTGCTTGGGATCGCACGCATCGTCGCCGACTTCGAGCTTGAGCTGATTGCCGAGCACCCCTCCGGCCGCGTTGATATCGGCGACGGCCTGTTCGGCCCCGCGCTTCATCTGCTCGCCGAACGACGCATACTGACCGGTAATCGGGCCTGCCGTCGCTGTAATGATATCCTCGGCCGTTGCCACCGAGGAGCCAAACGCCGAGGCCGCGAGTGCGACGACCAGCGATAGTCCTAGTTTACGCATCTGACTTGTCTCCCTGCTGCTTCATATACGCCCGGCCCAGTCTTCGACCGGCTCGTTGGTGAAACTCCACCTGGCCATCCAAGAGACGGCTTAATTGACTCTACCATGTGTTGGGACTTGAGCAATATCGTGTCGGTTCCTGCTATTGGGCTTTCCGGTCGCGCCAACCGAACAGTCCCGCCCGCTCAAAAAGCCAAGGATACTGGTTGACCATCTTGTTGACGCGTGTGAGCCGGTAGGCAACAAGCGCCATGGCCACCAATACAGCGGCGTCGAATAAGTACCCTGGTACCGAAAGGAGGTCGCGGCCAAACAGGAGAAACCCAAGCAGGCGGTCTGCCACGCCAAGCAGGCCACTATACAGCACCACCTGCCACAGCGGCCGCCAAGTCTCGCCCAGCGCCTGCCCCATAAGGAACGCGGCGCCCCCGAACAAGATCAGCGTCACGCCGATAAAGACCGGCCACGAACCGCCTAACACGAGGTCTATCACGCCTTCCTGATCTCCCTTCAAACCCCTAATGACCGCCCTCAAGATAGGCCGCACGGACCTCTGCATTCGCGAGCAACTCTTTGCCGGTTCCCGACAGCGTGATTCGGCCGTTGACCATCACATAACCCCGATGCGCAAGGCGCAACGCATGGTAGGCGTTCTGCTCGACGAGGAACACCGTCACACCCTGCTTTTCATTGATGTCGCGCAAGACCTGAAAAATTTGCTTCACGATCATCGGGGCGAGCCCCAGCGACGGTTCGTCAAGCAGGAGCAGCCGTGGCCTGCTCATCAGCGCTCGCCCCACCGCCAGCATCTGCTGTTCGCCGCCCGACAGCGTCCCACCCCTCTGGTTGCGCCGTTTTTCCATGATAGGAAAAAGCGAGAAGACGGTCTTGCAGTCCTCTTCAAAATGCTGGGGATCGGCGGTGATCGCCCCCATCTGCAGATTCTCGAGGACGGTCATTCGTGGGAAGATCCGCCGCCCTTCGGGTGCATGGGCAATGCCGCGGCGCATGATCTCGTAGGTGGGGAGCCGGGTGATGTCCTGGCCGTCCAGCATGATGCGGCCCTGGCGCGCCTTCGGGTTGCCGCAAATGGTCATGAGCGTTGTGGACTTGCCCGCCCCGTTGGCGCCGATAAGAGTGACGATCTCGCCTTCGCCGACTACCAGGTCGACGCCTCGAAGCGCTTCGATATGGCCGTAAAAGGAGTGGATTCCGGAAATGCTCAGCATTTAAGTCCCACTCGGCTCAGGCGCCATCCCGCAGGCTCTCTCCGAGGTCGCGTGCGACCTCAGGCGGAAGCGATTCGCTTTCCTCTTCTCCGAGGTAGGCACGGATCACCGCCGGGTCGGCTCGCACCTCCGCTGGAGTGCCGTCGGAGATCTTACGCCCATAATCCAGCACCACGATATGATCGGAGATGCCCATAACCACACTCATATCGTGCTCGATCAGCAGAATACCGATCCGTTGCTCCTCCTTGATGGTCAGAAGGAGCTGGTTGAGTTCCGCCGACTCTCGGGGGTTTAGCCCCGCTGCCGGCTCGTCGAGGCAGAGCAGCACCGGTTGCGTACACATCGCGCGGGCGATCTCAAGGCGGCGCTGCGCACCGTAGGGCAGATTGCCGGCCGTCCAATCCGCCTGAGCCACCAGACCGACCTTGCCGAGCCAGTAACGGGCGAGCTCCATCGCCTGGCGCTCGGCATCGCGATAAACCGGCAATCCGATCAGCCCGAACACCGTGAAGCCCGACGCCCGCATCAGCTTGTTGTGCTGGGCGACGATCAGATTCTCCAGGACCGACATGCCCGGAAACAGACGGATGTTCTGGAAAGTACGTGCGACTCCCGCCTTCTGGGCGATGCGGAAGCCCTCCATCTGCTCCAGCAGGAATCGTCCCCTCGTACCATCCAGCATCAGCCGGCCGACTGTGGGCTTGTAGAAGCCGGTGAGGCAATTGAACACCGTGGTCTTGCCGGCTCCGTTCGGTCCGATGATCCCGGTAATCTCGCCATCTCCAGCTACGAACGAGACGTCATGGACCGCTACCAAGCCGCCAAAACGCATGGTCAGATGCTCGACGCTCAGGAGCGGGCGAGCGCCGCTCGGAACGCGCAACGCAGGATCCGTTGCTGACGTCATGGCCCAGCCCCGGCGGGAGTCCGGTGCAAGAGGATTGTCGGCTCACGATGTGCCAGGAGTCCGCGTGGACGCCAGATCATGATGAGAACCATCCCAGCGCCGAAGGCAAGCATGCGGAACGACGCGAGCTCGCGGAACAGCTCAGGCATCCCGATCAGAAGGAAGGCCGCGAGCACCACTCCCAATTGGCTACCCATGCCGCCCAGAACCACGATTGCGAGGATCACGGCCGATTCGATGAAGGTGAAGCTTTCGGGGCTGACAAAGCCCTGCCGAGTGGCGAAGAACGACCCGGCGAATCCACCGAACATGGCTCCCAGCGCAAAGGCGGTGAGCTTGGTGTTGGTCGGATTTATGCCCAAGGCCCGGCAGGCGATCTCGTCCTCGCGCAACGCTTCCCAGGCGCGCCCCAACGGCAGCTTGCGCATGCGCAAGGTCACGGCATTCGTGATGAGCGCCAAGGCAAGGATCAAGTAATAGGTGAAGATGACCCGGTGCGTGGGCGAGAAGTCGAGCCCGAAGAAAGTGTGGAAGCTTTGCGTCCCTTCGGGTGGCGTGCGGTTGAAAGGCAGGCCAAAGAAGGACGGGCGGGGAATATCGTGCACGCCGTTGGGCCCGCCGGTGAACCACCACCAGTTGAGGAGGATGATGCGGATCATCTCTCCAAACCCGAGCGTGACGATCGCCAGATAATCACCGCGCAGCCGTAGAACCGGAAAGCCAAGTAGAATACCGAATGAGGCCGCGATCATCCCCGCGATCGGCAGACAGAGCCAGAAATTGAGGCCTAGATAATGAGCAAACAGCGCGTAGCTGTATGCTCCGACGGCGTAGAAGGCCACATAGCCGAGGTCGAGTAGACCTGCCAGGCCGACCACAATGTTCAGCCCCCAGCCCAACATCACATAGGTCATGACCAGCACGCCGATATCGACGTAGCGCCGCTCCAGAAAGAACGGCAGCGCGACCGCGGCCAGCACCAAGACCGGCGCGATGAAGCGGCTGTAATATTGGACGCGGGCGCCCAGGCGATCCATGAGCTGCTCGCGATCGGCGACGGCGGCGGCCTCCTGGCTGCGCATCGCCATCCCCGCGCGCAGGGCGACCACGGCCGCGCACACGACCACGGTCCAGTTCACCACCGCATGCCGGAATGGAATGAGATCCACAAGAGGCGAGTTGTCGGGTACTACGAGAAGGATAAACGCCAGTCCCACCCCGACCACTAGCGCGCCAGCAAGAGCCGGCATGGGCCGGCGATGGCGCACCAGGGCGAGCGCGCCTCGACCAAGGCCGACCAGTACCACCGCCCATGCCACAGATCCGAAACGGGTTATGAAGGAGAGAGTGCCACCCGACTCCACCGTTTCGATGCCGACGAGGCCGACGGTAAGCGCAAGAGTGATCGCGCCGGCCTGCAACATCTCTTTTACAACTGGACCAAGGTCCACGGCCGGATGGAGGGCTTTCGCTTCGACCGCCATCGCGTTACACCTTCTCCACCTCCGGACGCCCGAGGAGTCCGGTTGGGCGGAAGATCAGCACCAGGACGAGGACGGCGAATGCCGCAACATCCTTGTACTCGACGGAGAAGTAGGCGGACCACATCGCCTCGATCAGGCCGATCAGGATGCCGCCCAGCATCGCCCCTGGGAGGGAACCGATACCGCCAAGCACCGCCGCCGTGAAGGCCTTGATGCCGGCAAGAAAGCCGATGAAGAAATCGATCACGCCATAGTAAAGGGTCACCATGAGGCCGGCCACCGCCGCCAGCCCGGCGCCCATGACGAAGGTGAGCGAGATGGTGCGGTCGACATTAACACCGAGGAGCGAGGCCATCCGCATGTCCTGCTCGCAAGCCCGCTGCGCCCGCCCCAGCGAGGTCTGGCCGATCAGCATCGAAAACCCGGCCATGAGACCGATGGTGATGAGGATGATGACGACCTGCAGGTAGCTGATCTGCACGGCAAAGCCACCTTCCGGATTGAGCAGCGTCACGCCGCCCGAGATAATCGGTTGCAGCGGCTTGTTGCGTGCTCCCTGAAGGAGCTGCACGTAGTTCTGTAGAGCGATCGACATGCCGATCGCCGAGATCAGCGGCGCCAGCCGGAACGATCCGCGCAAGGGCCTGTAAGCGATGCGTTCCACCGCCCAGCCATAAACCGAGGTAAGCAAGACCGCCACGATCAGGACGATCATGAGAGCGAGCGGAACGAACGTAATGCCGGCGAATCCCAACACCAGAAACGCGATCACCGACAGAAAGGCGCCGATCATGTAGATATCGCCATGGGCGAAATTGATCATGCCGATGATGCCATAGACCATGGTGTAGCCGATGGCGATCAGCCCGTAGATCGCGCCCAGCGTAAGGCCGTTGATAAACTGCTGGAGGAAGTACTCCATCCCCTAGACCCTTCCGGCTCTTCAGCGAGACCCGCGCGGGTGCCCATGCGGTCTCCACCGCACCCGCCCCGTTCGGTCGTCCCTTGCGTCAGCTCGGAATTCGGAAGCCTGACCCGTCTGCTATTGTCTCTTGCCGGTTTTTTCCCGGCTTCGGTGGCTCATGCATAAACCAGCCGTCATGAAGCGGCAAGATATATCTCGGAATCGTCTTGGGTCGCCTTCCACCCCTGACGCCTTGCCGAGGGTAGATTTCGGCAGTATTGAACCCAAGCCTCTCCTTCGAACCCCTTTTTCTGGGAGCAGCCGGAGCCTTCGCCATGACCTTGGTCCCCGCCCCGCGTCCCCGGACCTCCGAAAAACCGCAGTTCGACTGGGAAGACCCGCTCTTGCTCGAAGATCAGCTATCCGAGGAGGAGCGGATGCTGCGCGACGCCGCCCGCGCCTATTGTCAGGAGCGGCTGATGCCTCGAATCCTCGAGGCCAACCGGCATGAGCGCTTCGACCGCGCCATCATGACCGAGATGGGCGCGCTTGGGCTGCTTGGGCCGACCATTGAAGGCTACGGCTGCGCCGGAGTGAACTACGTCTCCTACGGGCTGGTCGCCCGCGAGGTCGAGCGGGTGGATAGCGGCTACCGCTCGGCCATGAGCGTCCAATCCAGCTTGGTGATGCACCCGATCCATGCCTACGGCACCGAAGAGCAGCGTCAGCGCCTCCTGCCGGGTCTGGCCGGGGGCGAGCTTGTCGGGTGCTTCGGCCTGACCGAGCCGGACCACGGCTCCGACCCGGCGGGGATGAAGACGCGCGCCCGCCGGACCGAGGGCGGCTATGTCCTTACCGGCGCCAAGATGTGGATCACCAATTCGCCGATCGCGGATGTGATGATCGTCTGGGCCAAGGACGATGCCGGCGAGATTCGCGGCTTCATTCTCGAGCGCGGCATGGAGGGGCTGACGACGCCGAAGATCGAAGGCAAGTTCTCGCTACGGGCATCCATCACCGGCGAAATCGTCATGGATGAGGTGTTCGTGCCCGAAGCAAACATGCTGCCCAACGTGAAAGGGCTGAAGGGACCGTTCGGCTGCCTGAACAATGCCCGCTACGGCATCGCCTGGGGTGCACTGGGCGCGGCCGAGTTTTGTTTCCACGCCGCGCGCAACTACACGCTTGAGCGCCGGCAGTTCGAGCGACCGCTCGCCGCCAATCAGCTCATCCAGAAAAAGCTTGCCGACATGCAGACCGAGATCGCTCTGGGCCTGCAGGCTTGCCTGAGGCTGGGTCGTCTGAAGGATGAAGGTCGCGTCACACCGGAAATGATCTCATTGCTGAAGCGCAACTCCTGCGGCAAGGCGCTCGACATCGCGCGAGCCGCGCGCGACATGCACGGGGGAAACGGCATATCGGACGAGTTCCACGTCATCCGCCACGTGATGAACCTGGAGGCGGTGAACACCTACGAAGGCACCCACGACATCCACGCGCTCATCCTGGGGCGCGCCATCACCGGAATACCGGCTTTCGCGAACTGAAATCGCGTGCCCTATCCTGCGAATAGTGGGACGGACATGCCCCGAACGCCGGGCTCGTGTTCGAACAGGCTGCCGGACAGCGGCGCCGCCTGGAGCGTAGCGCCGTCCAGATCGGCTGCAGAGGAGGTGATGTAGAGCCGGTCGAGTTCCGGCCCGCCGAAGGCAAGGCTGGTTGGACGCGGCACGGGCACGCGGACCTGACGCTCACGCCGGCCTTCGGGATCGAAGCGGCTGACGCGCCAGCCGTCCCAGTGAGCTACCCAGAGGAAACCCTCGCGGTCAACACAGAGCCCGTCCGGCGACCCCTCCTCCACGGGAACGGCGACCAGCACGCGCCGGTTATCGATCTCGCCGCTCACAGCATCGAAATCATAGGCGTAGATGTTCCTGCTGCCGCTATCGACAAAGTAGAAGACGCGATTGTCCGGGCTCCAGTCCATGCCGTTGGCGCAGACAAAAGCGCCGTCGATCTCGCGGCAGGAGCCGTCTGGCTCGATGCGGTAGAGCGCTCCGGTCGGATCGCGGTCCGCCTTGTTCAGGGAGCCGACAAAAAAGCGGCCGGCGCAATCGGCCTTGCCATCATTGTAGCGGTTTTCCCCGCGCCCCTTCTCGGGGTGACACAGAAGCTGCGGCGCTTTGCCGTCCGCATCGACGCTCTTGATGCCGCTTTCCAACGCCAGGAGATACCCCCCGCCACGCCGGAAGGCGAGCGCGCCGAGGGGACTATCGAGCGGTAGGTCGAGTGTGCGGTTCTCGCCCGTTGCCGGATCGTAGCGATAGGTAGCCGGCCTCAGACAGTCGATCCAGTAGAGCAACTGCTCCTCTGAGGACCAGAGCGGACCCTCGCCGAGTTCGGAGCGGATCTCGACCACGCAACGCACCTCTCCGGTCAT
>DASPGI010000021.1:0-4858 GCA_035620695.1 Alphaproteobacteria bacterium | reverse complement strand
CGATGGCGAACATGATCTTCATCATGTGCCGGTGCATGCCCATCATGCCGTGACCCATCATCGGCATCGCGCCCATCATGCCTGGCTGCATCATCATGCCCTGACCCATCATGCCGGGTTGACCGGGCTGCACTCCCAGGTCTTGTTTCGCCGTGTCTTCGGGCCCGGAAGGCGGCGTCGCCTGTGCGACCGTGGCATCGGGATGGTGCGGGTCGGCCACGTTCGTTTGCGCGGCGGCTGCAGCGGTCACGCCGGTGCAGACAATGGCGGCCAATGCGGCCGCGCGTAGTAGTTCAATCAATGTCATAGGGATGCTCCTTGCCGTTGTAGGGCTCTGCTGAGCCCATTCAAACTCACGGGCGGCAGCTTCGTGAGAAAACGCTGGTCAATCTGAGACGATCCGGCCTCGCCCCGCCGCAAATTAGCGCAGGATCCGGGAGATCGGACCCAAGCGCGCCGTGCGCGGTGGAAAGGCGAGCCGACCGACGCGGGGCCGGGACCAGGAATACGAGAATGTAAAAGCAATTACCAATGTGCAGACTTAGCACCGGGCGCTCGCCAAACAGCTAATAGGCGGGGGTCACAGCGCAAGGGCTCGGAACCCTGACGCCCATCAGCACGAGGGCCGCTCCTTCCAGACCGGAGCGGCCTTTCGCTTTTACATGGCATTAATACCATCATCGCAATTCGGCGTCTGCCTCTACGGTCGGAGGGGGCGCGAGGCGCGGCTGGCGTTCCTGCGGGATCACCCGCTCTGCGCCATGTGCTCCACGGTCGAGCGCCTCGTCGCTGCGACAGTGGTTGACCACATCCGTCCGCACAAGGGCGATCTCACGCTGTTCTGGGATCGGGAACGTTGTGTGCGGCACTATGCTCCCGGGCTGGCAAACTCCGCGAACCTGCAGTCGCGAGCGCGGCCGAGGCCTCGCTACCATGAGGACGGCACCGTGAGCCAAGATACGGAAGCTCCCGTTTCGATTTGCCCCAAGTTAACTGGATCAATTTTCAGCCCCATATGAGCGCGTAAACGCCGCCTGGCGATTGCGGACCTCCTCGGGCCAGGTGCTCTTGACGTAAGCGATGACGGCGGCGATCTCGTCATCGCTCAGCACCCCGGCGAACGCTGGCATGTCGCTCTGATATCCGGCAGGGGCGTATGCTTTCAGACCGTCTCTGGTGATGCCGGTCAGGACCTGATCGGGATGGTGCCAGGTGTGGCCGGAGGGATCGTGCGGTGGCGCCGGCAGCTTGCCGTCCGGCCTCCGCTCACGCCAGTCCGGCTGACCTTGCAAATTGATCCCATGACAGCTGGCGCATCGTTCTGCGTAAATCCGACGCCCCAGAGCGATCTCATTTTCGTCCTCCCGTGGACTGACCTCGACAGCTTTCCCCATCCAGCCGAGTGCGATAGCGGCGACAACTGCGGCCGCAAGCGCGACAGCCGCTGCTCCGGCCAGGACCGTCCGTCTGATGCTCATTCGTCAGCACTGCGGCTTGATAAAGGAGCTGATCTCCGAAGGGTCGGCGAAGATCACGAAGGCGCGGTCGCCCTCATGCTGGCCCCCAACAAAACCGGTCGCCCTTTCGGCGGACCGGGAACGAGGGCTCTGGGGTTGGCCAGCCAGGCATCGAGGGTCGTCTCGTCCCAGACCAAGTCTGCCGATTTGAGGGCGTCCGAATAGCGCCGGAAGCCTTCCTCTGTTCCCGCCGTCCTGCCGAAGACTCCGGCGAGGCTCGGGCCGGTGAGGTGTCGGCCCGGTTCGGTCGTGTGACACGCAGCACAGGCGCGGAAGAGGCGCTCGCCCTTGGCAGAATCGGCGCCCCGCGTCGGGTGAGGCGCCAGAGACAAATCCCGCCAGACCAATCAGGACAAAGATTCGAATTGTGACCAGCATCGGAGGACTCTCACCTCGGTGAACTCCCCGGCTCCTGGCGGTAATTTCTATCTATGACCCCGCATGAGGTACATCACCAGAACTGCCATCCCGAAGATCACCAGGATGAGAAGGAGAAGCCCGATGGCCCATCCAATCATCCAGCTCATCGTGTCCATGTGCATGGCCTCACTCCGCCGAACCGGAACGCGCCCGTTTGATCAGCCCCAAGATCGAAGCCGTGTCGGTCGCGCCACGGAAGACAATGTCTCCGATGACGAAGCCGGGGGTGCCGGTGATGCGCAGCGCCTCGGCCAGCGCGAGGTTTCCGGCAATCGCCTCCGCGATCACCGGATCTTCCATATCCGCCTTGAGCCGGCCGAGATCGAGTCCGACCGACCGGGCGGTCTCCAGGACGCGCGCTTCATCGACGACGCCACTGCTGGCCATCAGCGCCTTATGAAGCTCGATATATTTCTCTTGGCTCTGACGATGGGCGGCGAGGGCCGCTCGGGCTGCGTAGTCGGAGTTCGGCCCGAGAATCGGGAACTCCTTGTAAACTACCCGCAGCTGCGGGTCTTTCTGCTCAGCTTCCAGGACCGCCGGCGCCACGCGGCGACAATAGGGACAGTTGTAATCGAAGAATTCGACCAGGGTGACGTCGCCCTCCGGATTGCCGCCGACTGGCGCGGCCTCGTCGCTGAGCAGGGCGTCCCGGTGAGCGGCAATAGCCGCGCGGTCTTGACCGGCCGCATCGATCTGCTGCTGCTGTTGATAGCGCTGCAGCGCCTCGACGAGGACCTCGGGGTGCTCCAGGAGATAGTTGCGTACGCGCTGCTCAAAGGCGTCAGCTGGGGCAGTCGTGCTCTCCTGGGCGTCCAGCTTTTGAACAGCAAACCAGCCACCGGCTGCGAGCAGCACGGTCAAGATTAGCCAGGAGGTAGTGCGCTTCAGCTTTCGGATCACGGCAAGCTCCCGCCCGATCAATGCCAAGACCGCCAAGATCAGCCAGTACTTGGTTCGCTTTAACTTTCCGATGATGCTCATGCCTCGATCACTCGCTCGTGCTGATGGATCCCAGCGGAATCCAGGTCTCGCCCGCATCGGTGCTGGCGAGGATCTCCTGCGCTTCGGTCGCTCGGTCGAGGGTGATTGAGTAGAGCTTGCGCTCATCGCTGGGATCGACTGCAAGATGCAGGATGTAGCGGCCGCCCAGCTTGGCTCTGGTGGATGACCAGGCCAGATCCGGCTCCTCGGCCCGCAAGAGCCCGGTGCCGATCACGAAGGCGAAGACGGTACCCTTTGGCGTCACCTGGACGAGCGGGACGGGGTTAGACCCATAGGCCGGGATCCAGCTCTTTCCGCCGTCGGTGCTGCGGAGGAGGCCGCGCTTTGTGCCGGCGAGAAGCTCCTGCGGCGATTTGGCTGATGCCGCGAGATCAATCAGCCCTTCTGGCGCCGGACCGATGGTGACCCAGGTTGCGCCGCCGTCTCGGCTCATCTGCAGGACGCCGCCAGAAGCGCCATAAAGGATCTTGGGTTCGGCCGGACTGACGGTCAGGCTGTGGAAGTCGGCAAGTCCTGCGGCGCCGGGCGAGAGTTGCGTCCAGCTCTGACCGCCATCGCGCGATTCGACGAAACCGAGATTCCCGCCACCGGCCGGATGGCCGCTGGCATACATGATCTCCGGATCGGCAGGGTGGGGCATAAACCCCATGTAATCGTCCGTCGTCTCGGAGATCCGCTCCGCCGAGCCATCCAGATGCACGGCGTAGAGCCCGTGATGGGTCGCCAGCAGGAGCCGCGAGGAATCCTTCGGATCCACCGCGATCCCGTGGAAGTGCGTCTGCTGGGCGAGCTTCGCGACCGTGATCTCGTCGGATGATCCAGACTGCTGGACAACGCCGATCGTGATGGCGATTATCACCAGAATAGCCCCGGCTGCGATCATCACCTTTCTTCTCGTGCTCATGGCAAATCACCCCTGGAGGCGTTTGATATGCCGCCTCTGTTCTGTTCGCTGCTGATCTCGACACCGGGAGCGAGTTGCCGGAGAGCAGGCGCCTTTCCGCACGCGGAGCGACTCGCGTGAGTCATGCATAGTCCGAGCGCGCAGATTGCGAGGCAGGGAAGCGCGCTCAGCAGCAGCGGCGCCAAGCCGAGTGCGACCAACCAATCCCAATTGTAGAAGGTGCCGACGACAGCCGCCGCAGAGCCGGTGAGCAGGAGCACGGAAAGCCTGCGTCCGGACCCGTCCCGCTTCGGAACTGCAGGGGTGGCGAGCACCCTCGACCCGCCGTGCGACAGCCCGCGACGGGAAGAATTCAAAATTTGCATGGTTAGAATCAACCTCGAGCCAAGCCGCACCATGGCGAACTGGTTCATTGACGCGAACGTGGCCGCCAATTGGAGTCCCCGAAGCTACTTGCGCGAGCCGTCCGGGTCAGAGCGTGGTGGAGCTATCGCTGAGGAGGGTCAGGATCGGGGGAACGGATCTGCCCAGTTCCGGTCGAACTTGCCGACACGACCGAAATAGAAACGTGACTCAGATCCGCCATCATCGCGGTTGAGCTTAATATGGCCGGACCGGCCAGGCACGGTGCCATGCAAGGGAAAGAAGGAGAGTCGTCCGCACCGTCGCAACTCCCACACGGCATGTGCCCTGACGAGGTCATGGCGCCTGCGGACATCATCGGCTCCATGACCGCCGCGCGGACGCTCTGTGCCGACAGCGCAATCGCGATCAGCAGACCGAGAAACGCGCCCAGCAATGCCCGAGGCGGGAGCCGCATGGCCCTTTTATAGCAGACATGGCGCCGAGCTCCAAATTTAGCGCGGCGACCTCATCGCAGTCTGCTGCTCCACTCATCGAAATGATGTCCCAACGGCATTGGCTCCGAAGAAAGGGAAATCCCAGATTCTGCGTGCGGCGACTGTGCGTTCCTTTGTGAGCGGTCCTGACGTTTCCTGCCGCTCCTAGCCCC
>DASPGI010000020.1:0-4311 GCA_035620695.1 Alphaproteobacteria bacterium | reverse complement strand
ACCTTCATGTCGAAGCCTTTCGCGAATGCCGCGGGTTGCGGCTGTCATGTGCATGTCAGCCTGATCGACCGGAAATCCGGGGCCAATGTCTTTCTCGACGAGGCGGACCCCGACGGGCTTTCGGCGGTGGCGCGCTCCTTTTGCGCGGGAATGATCGCCCATGCTCGGGCAATGATGCCGCTGATCGGCCCGACGCCGAACTGTTATCACCGCATCAAGCCGCACACCTTCGCGCCGTCCAACATCTCCTGGGGCATCGAGGACCGCACCGCGCTGGTGCGCACCAAGGCAAGCCGCGACCAGGCGACCCACCACGAGATGCGTGGAGCATCGGGAATCAGCAACCCCTATCTCAGCGCCGCCGCGGTGCTGGCGGCGGGACTCCTCGGCATCAAGGAGAAACTTCCGCTCGCACCCGAAGTGCCCGGGCCCAGCGAAGAGGATACGAGCCTTCCGAAGCTTCCGCAGAGCCTAGAGGATGCGCTTGGCCATCTCGATGCGGACCGGCCCTTCTGCGACTTGCTCGGCACCGATTTCGTCAGGTTGTTCTCGACGGTCAAGCGCTTCGAGCTCGCCCGCTTCCGCGGCTCCGTCACCGACTGGGAACGCAACGAATACCTGGAGATTTACTAGCCCTCCTCATCCTTCGAGGCCCGCTAGCGGCGGGCGCTTCAGGATGAGGAAGGCGCGCCCGAAGGACGCCTCGAAGGGTGACTACCCGCATGCGGCGAGGATGTCCCGAAGCTGATTGGCCAGAAGGCCCTTGCGGGGCGAGAAGGACCCGTCGAAGGCGGCCGAGCCGATGGTGAAGGCATCGGTCCCGGCGGCGGCGACCGCACGGATGCGCTTGGGCGAATCGATCGAGCCGGCAACGATCAGGAGTCCGGAGCTCCCAAGCCCGCGTCGCGCCGCCGCAATAAGATCAAGGGGCTCGGCCTCGGTTGCCCGATAGGCCAGGAGGTCGACGCCCGCGCAGCCTTGGTCGAGAAAGCGCCGGCACTGCTCCTCGATCTCCTCCGGCCTGCCGCCAAGCTTGGTCGGATGGCCCAGAGGCCTGCCGGGAAAGGGGAAATAGGCGGTGGAGGTCCCCGCGAGAATGTCCATCGTGCCGGCGACATCGGTGCCGCCCATCAGCCGGTCGACGCCCAGCCGGAGCGCGATACGCGCGGAGTTCAGCGCCGCATCGGGCGTAGTCGACACCACCTCCATGTAGCTGGTCGCGCCGCTTTGCTTGATGGCTTGGTGCAGCCGATCCAGCGTGGAATAGCCGACGCCGACATCCTTGAAGCCCACATGCTTCAGGCCCAGCGGGCCAAGCGCCTCGAAGACCTCGAGGCAGTCCTCCACGGTCTGGTCCCGGCGCGTCAGCATGAAAATGAAATCCATGGCCCGCTCCTTCGTGTCCCTGAAAGCATAGAGCGCCGGGATCGGCGCAAGGCCAGCGTTCGTTCGAGGACTTGCGCCCGGGGGCAATAGTCAACTCGGGCGCGGCGGCCCCTTCAAGCGCCGCGCGCGCGCCGTCCAAGCATCACCAAGCCGTAGCCGCCGAGGAGAAGGACGGCCGCGCCCAGGGTCGAGACGGTGCCGAGCACCGGAACCCCCGGAGTGTAGCCGGCGACCATTTTCGCATAGAGATATTCCGGCACCGTGGAATCCGCCCCTGTCGTGAACAAGGACAGGGGAAAGTTCCCCCAGGACAGAAGGAAGCTGAACAGCGCACCTGAGAAGATCCCCGGCCAGAGCACCGGAAGCGTCACCTCCTTCAAGACCTGCCAGCGGGTGGCGCCGAGATCGGTTGCCGCCTCCTCCAGCGCCGGGTCGAAGCTGTAGGCCTGGATCGCAATGACTAGCGTCGCCACCGGCACGATCCAGATCAGATGGGCGAAGACCGCCGTCTGCCAGGACAAGGTCAGGCCGAGCGCGTTGAACCATAGGAGCAGCGCCAGGCCCAGCACCGACTGGGGAAAGAAGATCGGCAGCAGCACAATTCGTTGATAGATCGTGCGGCCGCTCCACTGATAGCGCGCAAAGGCGAGCGCGCCGAAAAAGGCCAGCACTACCGAGATCGCCGTCACCACCAGCGCGATGATGATCGAGGTCTCGATCAGTTCACGGATCTGGATCGAATCGAAGGTCTTGCCCCACCACGAGGTGGACCATTTGGCAATCGGGAAGGTGAAGTATCGCGATTGTGAGAGCGAGGCCAGCGCGCCTGCCGCCACCGGCAGATAGAGGAAGAAACAGACGGCAGCCGTCCAGGCCACGATCAGCGGCTTCACCCAACGACGCGGGCCGGCCCCCATCGCCTTATCGCCTCCCCAAGATGCGGTCCAGATCGAAGCGCCTAAGCACCAGGAGCACGAGCAGGCCCACCACCAACATCAGCAGCACCGAAAGGGCGGCGCCGAGCGGCCAGTTCTGCGCATAGGTGAAGGCGATCTCGATATCGTGCGCGATCGGAATGACCGACTGTCCGCCCAGAACCTTGGCTTCGGCGATGGCCCCGACGCCAAGCACGAAGGTGAGAAGCGCGCCGATCACGATGCCGGGCATGGCCAGGGGCAATTCAACCTCCCGGAACACCTGCCAGCGCGATGCGCCGAGATCGAAGGCGGCCTCCGTCACCTCGCGCGGCACCATGCTCAAGCCCAGCGTCATCGGGAACAGCATGAAGGGCAGATAGACATAGACCATGCCGAAGACGATCATCGGCGGAGTGAACAGGACCGAGGTCAGCTCGATACCGGTCAATGTCTTGACGCTTCCCAACAGCACGCCGCCCTTGATCAGGAACAAGACCCAGCCATAGAGCCGTACATTCTCCGAGATGAACAGCGGCAGCACGAAGATGAGGGTGACCAGGTTCGACCAACGGCCGAATAGCCGCGCCAGCCCGTAGGCGATCGGGTAGCAGATCAGCGCCAGCAGAAGCACGGTGGCCGCCGCGAAGAACAGCGACCACAGGAAGGACCGGTAAAAGGTCTGCTCGAAGATGGTGCTGTAGTTCGCGAGCGTCGGTTCGCTCCAGAGATCGAAGCTGCGCGGCTCCACGAAGCTGAAGGCGATGACGGCGGCTAGCGGAGCGGCAAAGCCGATCGCCAACAGGGTGAGGACGGGCAGGCTGTAGCGCAGGCCAACCGGTAGTCCCGGCCCCGTTCGCGAGCGGGCGGACGGCGGCGCCCCGCGCTCGGCCAGAGCCGCCATTAATCCTTCACCAGGATGCTGTCGACGGCATTCCAGCCGATCAGGACGCGGTCGTCGAGGCGACCGGCAAAGGCGTGTTGGCGCAGCTGCTCGACCATAAACACATGTTCGCCCACGCGGATCTGATACTGGATGCGCGAGCCGAGGGCGTATTCGTTGTAGAGCGTTCCTTCGAAGCGATTCTCCGCGTCCTCCGGTTGCCTGAGGAAGCGCATCGACTCTGGCCGGATCACCAGATGGCCCTTCTGGAAGACCGGGCCATGGGCAGGAGCGGTCAATTGAACGCCGAAGGCCTCGGCGAAGACCAGACCATTGGAGTCGGCTACCACGTCGATCACGTTCACCTCGCCCATGAACTCCGAGACGAACTTGTCGCGCGGCGCGGTATAGATCTCGTGGGGAGAGCCGACTTGCACCAGGCGGCCGCTGCGCATCACTCCGATGCGGTCGCTCATCACCATCGCCTCCTCGAGGCTGTGGGTGATGTAGACGAAGGTCTTGCCGCTTTCGCGGTGGATGTCCTTCAACTCCTTCTCCAGCGTCTTGCGCAGCTTGTAATCGATCGCCGACAGGGGCTCGTCGAAGAACAGGATCTGCGGGTCGTAGGCAAAGGCGCGGGCGAGCGCCACCCGCTGGCGCTCGCCGCCGGAAATCTGGCCGACGCCGCGGCCGTAATAGGAATGCGACAAGCGCAGGAGATCCATCAGCTCGAAGGCGCGCGCCCGCCGCTCCTTGGGCGCGACACCGCGGATCTTCATCGCGAATTCGATGTTCTGCCCGACCGTGCGGTGCGGGAACAGCGCCAGCGACTGGAACACCATGCAGGTCGGCCGGCGGTTGGCCGGCACGTCGTTGATGCGTTCGCCCTTCAAGAGAATGTCGCCCGAGGTCGGGCTCTCCATGCCGGCCAGCATGCGCAACACCGTGGTTTTGCCGCTGCCCGACGGGCCGACGATGGTGAAGAATTCGCCCTCGAGGATGTCGAGATCGATGGAATCGACGGCAACGAGCTCGGCAAAGTGCTTGCTGAGGCCCCGCAACTCGAGGATGGGAAGCCGGCCGGGCTCCATGACGCTATCCCTGCTCCAGGTGCCCAGCCGGCGCTCG
>DASPGI010000019.1:0-18000 GCA_035620695.1 Alphaproteobacteria bacterium | reverse complement strand
CAAAGAACAATGTGAGAAAGCCCAAGCCTCGTCCTGCCCACTTTGTCGCACCTGGGGTTGCTGGGAATTCGCGTCGACTTACACTCGCGCCGCTTGGCAATCGGGGGGGTGGACGAAGGTCACAAGCAGCTTAACCTGCCGCCGGTGTCGCCGTTTTAGGCTTGGGCTCGACGCACGGCTGACTCTTCGATGGCCGCAGCTCGGCTATCTTGAACTCGAGCAATCGAAATCCGAGCCGCAGAGAAGGTGGAGGCGATCGAGATGAGTTTCGCAAACAAGGTTTCCTTCGTTGCCGGAGGGGGCGGCGGCATGGGCTTGCGCATCGCCCAGGATCTGATTCTGGCAGGGGCGCATGTCGCGATCGCCGATCTGAAGGAGAAACCCGACGGCATCCCCTTAGGGCCCGGCAGCTACGAATACTTCAACGGCGATCTGACCGATGAAGCCTTCGTCAGGCAGGCGCTCGCCGGCTGGGCGGAGCGCCACGGCCGTCTCGACCATCTCGTCAATACCACGGGCGTGCTCTGGTTCGGCCGTGATCAATCCTGTGCGGAGATGGATCTCGATGTCTGGGACCGGGTCATGGCGACCAACCTGAAATCCTTCGTGCTCACGATCCGGCACGCCGTTCCGGCGATGCGTCACAGCGGAGGCGGCGCCATGGTCCATTTCTCGTCCATCGACGCTCTGCGGGGCGACGACCGCCCACAGGATGCCTATGGCTGCTCCAAGGCGGCGATCATCCGGTTGTCGAAATCGGTGGCCATCCAATTCGCCCGGGACCGCATCCGGTCCAACGTCATACTTCCCGGCCCCGTGCACACCGCAATGCAAGCCCGCTGGGACGACAATCCCGCCGCGCGCGAAGCGCTCTCTCAACATGTGCCGCTGGGCCGGCTCGGGACACCTGCGGATATGGCGGCCGCCTGTCTGTTCCTCTTGTCCGACAAGGCGGGGTTCGTGACCGGCACCGAGCTGGTGGTCGATGGTGGGCTGACCGCACGGCCCTGACCGGGCCTGCCCGTTGCCTTCCTCGAAAGGAGCATTTGCCTCCCCTTGGTGGGATAGAGGCTCATCCACGATGCCAAAGTCATCGGAGTGGGCTTCACTGTTCCCCGAATGAGAATCAGACGGGGAGGATGGGTAGATGCAGAAGGCTCGCATGACCAGGCGGCAGGTTCTGAAATCGGCCGCGCTTGCTCCGGTCGCAATCACCGTCTCCGCACCCTGGGTGCGCAACGCGAAGGCCGCGACTGGCGAACTGCGTTGGCTCGGCTGGGAGCACTACAATGTCAAGCCCATCGTGGAGGGTTTCGAGAAGGAGTACGGGGTCCGAGTCTCATCCGGTTTTTTTGACGGCAACAGCGAGGCCTACAACAAGCTGCGCGCCGGCGGCACCAACGATTTTGATCTGGTGATGGCGGACGGGTTCTGGCCGCGCCTATATGCCAAGCAGGGACTCACCCAGCCGATAGACTATTCGAAGATTGCGAACATGCAGTACGTGTTCGACGACTTCAAAGCGCCGAACTACATGCTGCTGACCGAGGAGAATGGCGACCGCACCATCGCCGGACCGAATTGCTGGGGCGGTTACGGCTTCACCGTGAACATGGACAAGGTCGACGCGGCCGATGCGGATTCTGTCTCGCTGCTGTTCAACGAGAAATACAAGGGTCACCTGTCCACCTCGGCGCGGTTCGAGGAGAACATTGCGCTTGCCGGCATCCTCGCGGCGCACGAAATGGGCACCATCAGCCAGGTGCGTCCGGACGGAAAGTCGTTCAATCCTTATGTGCTGACGGACGAAGAGCTGCAACGGGCCAAGGAGCTCTTGATCAAGCAGAAAGGGCTGCTCGTTACTCGCTGGAACGACGAGGATACGTTGGAGCGGCTCCTGCGCTCGCAGACGGTTTGGGCTTCGCCCGAATGGTCGGGCATCTACCGTCGCATCCATTTCGACAAGCTCGACGGCAAGAGCGATCTCAACATGCGTCACGTGTTGAAGCCAAAGGAGGGCGGTCTCGGTTGGGTGGATACCTGGGCCATCACCTCCGGGGTCAAGGACTCGGAGAAACTGGAACTGGCGCACAAGTGGGTCGACTGGCGCCTGAAGCCCGAGAACATGGCGGTGGTGGCCACCGATGTCGGCTGGTCGCCGACGGTCGATGTGCGCAAGCTCATCCCCGAACGTTATGTCGAGACGCTGTTTCTGAACGATACCAAGGCAATCCAGGGCCTGTATCAATTCGACGCTCCGTCCAGCCCGGAGAAGTGGGAGCGGGTCTGGTCCGAAGTCGAAGCGTCCTAAAAGAATCGGGCCTGGGGTGGATGCACCGGACGTGCATCCACCTCGGGTCGGACCGGCATGAACCAGGTAGTCCTGGCGCTCGAAGACGTGACCAAGCGTTTCGGCACCGTTCTGGCCGCCGACCGGATCACGCTTGAGGTCGGGCCCGAATTCTTCGCCCTGCTCGGCCCCTCGGGCTCGGGAAAAACCACAATGCTGCGAATCGTCGCCGGGCTGGAGGTGCCAGACTCCGGCCGGGTCCTGATCGGCGGCCAGGACGTCACCCGACTTCCGCCTTATCGCCGTCGGCTCGGTATGGTGTTCCAGGATTTCCTGCTGTTCCCGCACAAGACAGTGGCGGAGAACATCCTTTTCCCCTTGCGCATGCAAGGAGCGAATGCGGAAGCGAAGGCGACGAATCTGCGCTGGGTCATGGACCTGGTGCGGCTGTCCGGCCTCGAGGAGCGATACCCCCATCAGCTCTCCGGAGGCCAGAAGCAGCGCGTGGCGTTGGCCCGGGGTCTCGTTTCACGGCCGACGCTGCTTCTACTCGATGAGCCTTTGGCCAATCTCGACCGGGAGCTGCGTAAGGAGATGGAGGTCGAGGTCCGGCGGTTCCAGATCGAGCTTGGAATTCCTTTCCTCTACGTCACGCACAACCAAGAGGAAGCGCTGATCATGTCGGACCGAATGGCGGTAATGCGGTCCGGACGGCTGGAGCAGGTGGGCCGTAAGCTCGACCTCTATCATCATCCGCAGACGCCCTTCGTGGCCTCATTCCTCGGCGAGACCAATGCGCTGCGCGGACGCGTCATCGGTATCGCGGATGGCTTGGCGGAGCTGGATTGCTCCGGTTCGCCCGCGCGCGGCAAGGCGCATTCCGGGCTCATCAAGGGCTCGGCCGCCACGCTCTTCATCAAGAGCGAGAAAGTCGAACTTGTCGCGCCAGGGACCCAGGGAGCGGTGCCAGGGCTGCTGCGCGACGCGATCTTCAAGGGCGCCTATATGAACTTTCTGGTCGATGTCGACGGGCAAGGCGAGCTTGTGGTGAGCGCCCCGCCGCACGGCGATTTCCCCTCCCACGGAGCGCCAACGGCGCTGCGATGGGCGTCGGAGAGCGCCGACGTCTTTCCAGCGGAATAGAGGCGGCAATGCACGGCGATCGCTTGCGCTTTTTTCTGCTGGTGACGCCGGGGCTCGCCTTCCTACTCCTGTTCCTCTTTCTGCCGTTGGTCTCGATCGTGATCTTCTCGTTCTGGCGAACAGAATCCTACACGCTGATCTCTGAATGGAACCTCGACAATTACAGAACGCTGCTCGGGAGCTCCACCTATCTGACCTTCCTGATGCGCTCGGTATTGATGGCGGCGGTGGTCACGCTCTTCGCCCTCGTCTATGCATGGCCGGTGTCCTATCTGATCGCCAAGTACGGCGGCCGCTACAAGCTGGTACTGATTCTGCTCACATCCGCGCCGTTCCTCACCGGAGACATCCTGCGCGTTACGGCCCTGCAACAGATTCTCGGTCCGATCGGCATCATCAACATGGCCATTTCCAGCTTCGGCATGGAGCCCGTAGCGGCGCTGATGTACTCGAACACCGCAAGCGGCATCGGCCTGATCTATCTATGGATTCCACTGATGGTGCTAGCGATTTATCTGAGCCTCCTCAACTTTGATTTCGAGCTGATGGAGGTGGCGAAAGTCAATGGCGCGCGTCCCTGGCAGGCTTTTGCCGAAGTGGCCTGGCCGCTGAACCGCGCCGGGACGGCCATTGGCTGTGTGCTCGTTTTCATTCCAACGCTCGGCTCCTCGGTGACGGCGCAGTTCCTCGGCGGACCGAACGGAGCGCTCTATGCCAACATTCTGGCTCACCAGTTCGGGGCCACCGGCACCTGGGCGCTCGGCTCGGCCATGGGTGTGATCCTGTTCGCGCTCTCCTTGCTGGTGATCGTGGCGGTGATCTTCGCCGTGGGAGACTTCCGCCGCAGCGGAGTCACGGTGCGGCAGTCATGAGCGGAACCCTCGGGAAAAGTCTGCAGATCGCGATGCTGATCGCGCTTTACGTCTTCCTTTATGCACCGATCGCCTATATCGCATATGTCTCGTTCCAGGAGGATAGTGTCTGGCCATTCCCGCCCGGTTTCGCTCTCGAGCACTATCTCAGTCTCTTCGAGCTTCGCGACTTCCACTCGGCGCTGTGGAACAGCCTGGCCATCGCGCTTGGAACGGCGGCGCTGTCAAGCTTTTTTGCGACCATGGCCTCGATCGCCGTGCTGCGTTATCCGCTCCGATTAAGGGCCGTGGCCGCCGCCCTCTACCTCGCGCCGCTCTTCATCGCCCATGTGCTGATCGGCATATCGAGCCTGATGTTCTACCGGACGGTTCTCGGTATTCCGGGCAATCTGTTCTCGGCTGTTCTGGCCAACACGGCCTATGCGACCGCTTTCGCCTTTCTGGTCCTTCTGGCACAGCTACTGCGCTACGACTGGCGGCTCGACGAGGCGGCGATGGTATTTGGAGCGCCACCGCGGCGCACGTTCATCGAGGTGACCTTTCCCCTGATCTGGCCGGCGGTTCTAGGCGCCGCAATCGTCTCCTTCCTGCTCGCCTTCAACAATCTGGAAGTCACCTTCTACCAGGTCGGCGCGGTTCCGACCTTGCCGACCCTGGCTTGGGGCGAGCTGCGGCACGGCGTTTCCGAGGAGCTCTATGCCTTGACTTCGATCATCAATGCCGCGGTGTTCCTGCTGCTGATCGCACTCTATTGCCTGCTCCGAGCCGGCTGGCTGCGCCTGGACTACCGTGCCTGACCTCCCCCGCTACGCGCTGGTGAACAGCTCGCGCGTCCCCACGACGCCAGGCAGCCGGTGATGGCCGAGGGAGCGAAGCTCCGCCCTTACCGACGGCGCGACGCGGGCGAAGGAGTCGGAAATCAGGAGATGAAGGCCAAGGCTGGAGCACAGCTCCTCGATTCGAGTCACCTCGTTCACGGCCGGGCCGATGACAGTGAAATCGAGACGGTCGGCGGTGCCCACATTGCCGTAGGTCACCTCGCCTAGGTGCAATGCGACATCGACCTCCAAAACGGGGTGGCCTGCGTCGCGCTCCTCCAAGTTGAGTTGGCGGGTTCTGGCAAGCATCTCCCGAGCTGCTCCCAGGGCCGCCACGGCGACTTTCTTCGCCTCGTCGTCCCGATCAAGAAGAAAGAGCGCAAATAAGCCGTCGCCGACGAACTTCAGGATCTCGCCCCCTGCGGCTTTGATAGGTTCGCCCATGCAATCGAAGTAACCGTTGAGACGCCGAGCAACCTCCTCGGGCGGAGTGGCTTCGGCAAATGCGGTGAAGCCGCTGAGATCCGCGTGAAGGATGGCGGCCATGCTTCTGAGAACCGATCCGCGCCGCACATGGCCGGCAATGACGCGCTCGGCCGCGTCCTGTCCGAGATAGGCGGACAGAAGATCCAGCACCGTGCCCCGGCTGCTGCTGCCGCGAAAGGCAAGGGCCAGCGTCCGCGACAGATTTTCGAGGATGTGCAGCTCCTCGGCGGCCCAGCCATCCGGGCGGTCGGTGGCCCATGAAACGATCACGCCGAGCTCGCCCAGCCCCCTCTCCTCTACCGTCCAACCGAAGCGGTAGAGCAGCCCAAGCCAGTCGCTCAGCCCTGCCTCGCTGAACTCTTGCAAGACCGGAAAATCAAGCTCTGCGCCCTCGCCGACCAGCCGGCGGCGCAGCCTCAATGTGTTCGTTTCGAGCATGTAGCGAAACGGGCTCGACCGCCAAGCGGGCGTGGCTTGGTAACCATGAGCGAGAGCGACCGGTTCTCCCCCCTCTCCGCTGCGCCAGATCACGCCGGTGGCCCATAACAGCGGATGCAACGTGGCGAACGACAGATAGCCTCGCGCGATCGGCAGGCCCGCAGCGAGGAGCCGCCGGCAACACCCATCGAACAGATCAGGCACACGCACGCCGGCGATCCCGGCATCGATGAGCCAGTCATGGAGCCCGGCCACGTCTGCGGATGATGGAAACTTACGCATCAAGGCGATCGGGTCGGCTGCTAGGTCTATGCGATGCCCCATCATAGGGCCGGGCGACTGCATCGAAATATGAGAATCCCCCCGAGCCGAGTGAGCGGGTCAAGCATCGCCAAGCCGGTCGCCGAGAGTTGAGGGCGCTGGCCCGACGACTGTTCAAGATCCTGTTACCGGTGAAGTGATTAGAGCATTGCAGACCCCTGGGATAGGTTCTTGCTGGAGTTCGGCCACGGGGTCAGGAGTATTCCATGCGTATCTTGATGTTCTGCGCTGCCTTGCTTTGCGCCATTTCGCCCGGTCTTGCTGTGGCGCAGGAAGGGGCGTCATCGGGCTTTGCCGGCGAGTATGTGATGGCCGGCAAGGGATTCCACCCGAGCGACGCCCCATATGTCGGCACCTGCTCGATTGCGGCCGATGACCAAGCCTACCGTGTCTCCTGCTACAACGAGGGCACGCAGCATACCTATATCGGCAAGGGGCTTGGCATAGGCGATACGCTGGCAATCTATATCGGCGACGAACTGCGCGGCGATCACGGCTCGATCTATCTGGCGCAGTATCTGGTGGTGTATCAGCGCCAGCCGGACGGAAGCCTGAAAGGGACTTGGCTTCATACCGAAAGCCCGGCGGCCGGCGCGGAAACCTTGCAGCCGAAGTGATCGTTCGGCCGCCCAAGTCTCATCGAGCGCGTCATATTCGCTGGATTTGATATTGGCGCTCCTGCGGCGGCAATAGCAACAGGGCAAGACATGCGGCAAGCGCCGACAGCGCGGCGGCGGCCAACGCGATGTGATAGCCGTCGGACAGGTCGAAGAGCCGCCCTCCCAGCCACGGTCCGAGCACCGCAGCACAGCCCCATGCGGTGAACAGCCTCCCGTAGACCATGCCCACCCGCTCCACTCCCCAATAGCCCGCTACGATCAGTGGGAAGGCGCCTGCCATCCAACCATAGCCGATCCCGGCGATCAGCAGGCCCAGAAGCAGGACGGTCGGTTCGCCAAGGCTCGCCATCAGAGCCAGCGCCAGAGCCGCTACGCCCTGTAGCATCGCCACGCGGCGCTGTGGTTGATCCCTCTCGCCCGACCATCCTCCCAGAACCCGGCCCAGGCCATTGCCGATTGACACCAGGACCACGCCCATGCTGGCAAAGGCCGTGCCCTGCTCAAGAGAAGCCAGCAGGCCCGCAGCATGGCCCAAGGCGAAGACTCCAGCCAGGCTTCCGAGCGCCATGGCAAGCCACAGGAGCGCGAAGGACCGCAATTGCGGCGGGCCGGAGTGGATGAGGCTGCCGACGCCCAGCATTCCGAGACCGGAGCGTGCGAAAAGCCATGCGACGATCGCGATGGCGACGGCGAGGCCAAAGCCGATCGCAAGAAAGGCGATCGCCGGTCCAGCGTTCGTCAGAAGCCGTTCGAAGGCCGGAGCGCACAGGGCCGCGCCAAACGTGTAGCCGGCCACGATGATGCCGGTCCATCGACCTCTGTGATGACCTCCGGTCTCTTGGACGCTCTGAACGGCGAGACTGTAGCCAATGCCGTTGGCGAGGCCAAACAGACCTCCGTAGCCGATGAAGACCAACTCCGGGACGAGGCTTGCGGCGAGAAAATGTCCGAGAGCGGCAAGAACGCCGGTGCATACCGCCAATCGGACTGCTGAGAGGCGGGAATAGAGCAGCGGTGCGATCAGCATGCCGAGGGTAAAGGTGAGGGTGGCGAGCGAGAAGATGCCGCTAACCCCGGCGCGGGAGATGTTCAGCGTCTGCTCCAGCGGCAGTATGAAGACGCTCCAGGAATAGAGCGATCCGAGCACGATCATCAGCAGGAGCGCCGCGGCAATGACGGATCGGACGCCGCTTGTTGCGTCAGCGCCCTTCACCGTCCCGCCTCAACAATGATATCGAGCCAGTCAGTGCTTGATCGCCCAAGGATGGCTCGAACGTTGCGGCCCTTCCTTGCCCCCCGGACCATGATGGTGGGCATGTCGATGCCGATGCGCTTCAGTCAAGTCTCGGTGCGCATCATGGCCCGGGATTGGATCGCCCCGCTTGCGTCTCACCACGCGGGGTTCGTGGGCGCTTTTTTCATTGATCTCATGAGCCTTTCGCAGAGCGCCGTCGCGCATGCCCAGCATCGGCGTGGCGATGGAGCGGTGGGCCGTCTTGCCGCAATCAGGGCATCTTGCCGGCTCCGCATAGGCGCTCAGACTGCGCCACTCGCGAAACGGGCCACATTTTCGGCATAGATAGTCGTAAAGCGGCATGTCGAATCACCCGTCTTGACCAGGTCTCGATAGCGCCGGATCGAAGCCCGCTCCAACATTCCATTTCCGAGCGAAGCGAGGCGATCGGGCGGGATCCGGCCCGATCGCCTCCTGCCGCCTCTAGCGCGCGCGAGCCAGATCGACCTTCGAGGAGTCGACCTGCTTGGTGGGTCCGGCAGCGTTCGGGTGGATATCGAACTCGAACATGTCGGTCGGAATGGCCACCGAAACGCAGGCATTGGGGATGTCGACCACGCCGCCGATACGACCCTCGACCGGGGCGCAGCCGAGAATGACGTAGGCCTGCTCCTTCGAGTATCCGAACTTCGAAAGATACTCGATGGCGTTGAGGCAGGCCCGCCGCATCGCCATGGTCGCGTCGTTGTAGAGCTGCTTGCCGGTCTTATCGTCGACGCCGACACCCTCGAAGACCAGGAAATCGCCATAGTGCGGATCGACCGGGCTGATTTTGAACAAGGGGTTGGTCAAGCCGTATTTTCCCACTCCCCCCTTGATGATGTCGACGTGGAGATGAATCCAGCCGGCCATTTCGATGGCGCCGCAAAAGGTGATTTCACCATCTCCCTGCGAGAAATGATAGTCGCCCATCGAAAGCCTGGCGCCCTTCACATAGACGGGGAAGTAGATGCGCGAACCGCGGGAGATGTTCTTGATGTCGCAATTGCCGCCATGCTCGCGCGGCGGAATCGTGCGGCATGCTTCTTTCGCCGCCTTCTCCAGCTCGGCTCCCTTCAGCGCGCCCAGCAACACGCCCTCGGGTTCGGGTGGAAGCGCAAAAGGCGGCACGCGGTTGGGGTTGGTCGCGATCAGCTCGCGCTCGCGCTTATTCCATTTGGCCAGCAGCTCGTGGCTTGGCGCGCAACCGATCAGGCCCGGATGGGTGATCGCCGCGAACTTCACTTTCGGGATGTGCCGGGAGCTGGCGTAAATGCCCTTGCAGTCCCAGATCGCCTTGCGCGCCTCCGGGAACAGATCAGTCAGGAAGCCGCCGCCATTTTCCGTCTTGAAGATGCCGGTATAGCCCCACTCGTTGCCCTTGAGCGGTCCGATATCGAGTATGTCAACGACCAGAATATCGCCCGGCTCGGCGCCGGTAACCTCGACGGGGCCAACCAGGTGGTGGCAGGGCGGCAGATAGCAGTCCCGGATGTCCTTGGCATTGTCGTCGTTCTTTATCTGCCCACCGGTCCAGTCCAATGCCTCAATGATGAAATCCTCGCCTGGCTTCACCGTAACGACTGGCGGGATGTCCGGATGCCAGCGATTGTGCTGCGGCTGAGGCTGTTCGGTCGGCTTTTTCTTGATGTCGACGGAAATGATGGTTTTTGCCATTGCTAAGCTCCTTCCTAAGCTAAACCTGGAGGTGCGCACGGACGACGTTATCCGTCAATTCGGCGATGTTCCCCTGCCGGACGATTCGGCCGGTGTCGAGAATCGCGAACCGCTGAGTGATGTCCCGGACGAAGTCCAGACGCTGCTCAACCAGCAGGACCGAGCAGGATCGCTCGGCCTGAATCCGCTTTATGATGGTCTGGATCTCTTCGACCACCGAGGGCTGCAGGCCTTCGGTCGGCTCGTCGAGCAACAGCAGTTTGGGCTCCTGCACCAGCGCGCGCGCGATGGCGAGCTGTTGCTGCTGACCGCCGGACAACACGCCGCCTTTTCGCTCGGTCAGATCTTTCAACGCTGGAAAATAGTCAAAGACGAAAGACGGCACCTTGCCGTTCATGCCTTTGCCGAACAATGCGACGCGAATGTTATCCGCGACGGTGATGTCGGGAATGATCTGGCGGCCCTGAGGCACGTAGCTGATGCCGAGATGGTTGCGTGAATGTGACTTCATGTTGGTTATGTCGGCGCCGAGCAACTCGATGCGGCCCGCCCGCGGCGGGTTCACGCCGGTGATGCTGCGCAGAAGCGTGGTCTTTCCGGCGCCATTGCGACCGAGAACCGCCACAAGTTCGCCGTCGTCGATTTCGAGCGATATGCCATGCAGAATGTGGCTGGTGCCGTAGAAGGTGTCGATTTTTTCGATTTTCAGCATCAGTGCCGGCCGCCCTTGCCGAGATAGACGGCCCTGACCTCCTCGTTCTCCACGACCTCGGCCAAAGGGCCCTCCGCCAGGACCTGGCCTTGATGCATCACCGTGACTTTATTGGCGATCTGCCGCACGAGGTGCATGTCGTGCTCGACCAGCAGCACCGTATGGTTTCTGGCGATCCGCCGAATCAGGTCGGCCGTCCGCCGTTTTCCTTCCTCGGTCATGCCGGTGGTCGGCTCGTCGAGCAGCATCAGTTTCGGATTCGAGGCGATCAGCATGCCCATTTCCAGCCACTGCCGTTCGCCATGCGAGAGCGTATCGACCGGCTGGTTGGCCCTGCCGGCCAAGTCGACGAACTCGAGAATCTCCCAGATCCGGTCGTTTTCCTCGGGCGTCACCCGCTTGAGTATGTACTTGAAGACCTTGCGCTCGGTCTGAAGCGACACCATGACGTTGTCATAGACCGACAGCGTCTCGTACATGTTCGGTACTTGAAACTTGCGACTGATACCGGCGAGGAAGATCTTGTCGGGAGCCCAACCGGTGATGTCACGCCCGTTGAAAACAATTGTCCCCGAGGTCGGCTTGAACTGGCCGGTAATCATCGAGATGAGCGTCGTCTTGCCGGCTCCGTTGGGTCCCAGCAGCACGCGCAACTCGTTCTCATCGACACTGAAGTCGAGATTGTTCAAGATCCGATAGCCGGAAACTACTGTGGTCAGGCTCTTTACCTCGAGCAACGGCATCGCCGGATTTCCCTAGACCACTTCTTCGCCAGGCTTGGAAGCGCCGGCCGGCTCCCAGTCACGTTGCCGGTCGCGAGCCAGACGGTCCGCGTCCTCACGGATCTGTCCGACCGTTCCCACCTTCCGCTTGCGCAGCCAGTTCCCGATCGATCCAACAATGCCGTCGGGAATCCACAGCACCACGGCGATGAACAGGGCGCCGATAAAGAACTGCCAGTAATCGGCAAACCAACTGCCGCTCAGCACGAATTCCAGGCCGCGCACGAGAAAGGCGCCGACGAACGGCCCGATCAGCGTTGCCCGGCCGCCCACCGCGGTCCACACCACCGCCTCGACCGAAAACAACGGACCGGTGTCGAGGAAGGAGACGATCCCGACCCACGCCGCATACATCGCGCCCGCCGCCGCCGCCATGAATGCGGAGATGCAGAAGACGAAGATCCGATAGTTGGCGGCGTTGTAACCCATGAACTCGGCGCGGACGTCGTTGTCGCGTATCGATTTCAGCACCGTGCCGGTCCGGGAATGGGTCAGCACCCGCGCGATCACGAAGAAAACGATGGTGACCGCGACAATGAACCACAAGAAAGGCGCGCTGCGCATATTGCCGTAATCGGTGATGCCGTTGAAGCCGCCGGTATAGGCCTGATATTCGATGATGAAGTCCTGGAGAATCAGCGACTCCGCCAAAGTGATCACGGCACAGTAGACGCCATAGATGTGCCGCTTGAACGTGATCACGCCGAAGAACAGCGCCAAGAGCGTCGGAACGGCAAGCGCGCCGCAGATGGCGAGGGGCGTCGACATCAGCGGCTCCATGAACCGAGGCAACTCCGTCAGCCCATTCCATTCCATGAAATCGGGAATCTTTCCGCCATAACGGGTCGGATGCGTCAGTGTGTAGTTGATCTTCATGGACAGGGCGACGAAATAGGCGCCGATGCCGAAATAGACGGCCTGGCCGAGGCTCAAAATGCCCGTGAAACCCCAGATGAGGTCGATGCTGAGAGCGAAAATAGCGAAGCAAAGGAACTTTCCGATCAACTGGACCACATAGCTGTCGATGCCGCCGTAATAGGGCGAGGTGCCGATCAGCGCCATGACCACAGAGCCGAGAAGCAACGCCCATAGCGGAATCATTCTCGGCCGCTCTATGTAGCGCTCGACGACGCCGGCAGGGGCAGAGGGTTTCGAGACCATCTCAGCGCCGCTCCTGATAGCCGAAGATCCCCCTCGGCACGATGCGGATGGCGATGACGATGAAGATGAAGACCAATAGCTTGCCGATGACTGTGTTCGTGCTCGTGGCAATCAGCGTCTCCGCCAAGCCTATGATGGTTCCGCCTGTAGGAACGCCCAGCAGGTTGCCCACGCCCCCAAGCACGATGACCATGTAGGAATCCACCGCATAGCTGAAACCCATCGTGGTGGAGACCGACTTGATGGGCGCAAGCACCGCACCAGCCACGCCGGCAAGGCCGGAGCCGAACATGAAGATCAGCATGTCGACCTGCGCCGTGTTGATTCCAAGACAGCCGGACATGGCGCGATTACGCCGCACGGCCCGCACCTTTAGGCCGAACTTGGTCCTGAAGATCAGGTAGAAGGTCGCCGCCAACATCAGGATGGCGACGGCGATGAGGAACATCCGATAGTAGGGATAGGGCAATCGGCCGATCAGCCTGACTCCACCATCCAGTACTCTCGGAGCACCGACATAGTATAGTTCGGGTCCGAAAATGGCCTTCATCAGCACTTCGAGGATTATGCCTACTCCCCAAGTCGCCAGAAGCGTCTCCAGCGGTCGGTCATAGATCCACTGGATGACTCCCCTTTCGACGATCAATCCCAGGATCGCGACGACGGCGAAGGCCACGGGAATGGCCACGAAGGTGTTCCCACCGAACTGGCCCACGATAGCCGCGGTATAGGCGCCGACCATGATGAACTGGCCGTGCGCCATGTTGATCACCCCGGCAACCCCGAAGATGATCGCCAGTCCGGTCGCGGCAATGACCAGGATGGCGGCGACACTCACGCCGATGAGGATTTGCGAGATGTATCTCTGCGAGATGGTGATCGTACCGGTCGCCAGCAGCACGACGACAAGAACAGCGACGACGCCGGCAGCGATCAGGAGAAAATTCTTGGTCCGCGGCATTGCAGAGCGTTCCGGTTCAAGCTACTCCGCCTCAAGAGAGCAGGTTCGGGTGGGAGTGATGGCGACGGGAATCCCGCCGCCATCACGCCCCAAAACGAACCTACAGATCGATGGTCCCGGAGCGGTTCTTCTCTTGGCTCCAAGGCTTTTTCACCCGATCCATGACGCTCTGGTCGGTGAAATCGCAGTCTTTGTTCGGATAGAGGTAATCGACCCACGGATCAGGTCGGATGCGGTCCTCCGACGTCCAAACGATGTCGAACTGACCGTCCTCGCGTGCCTTGCCGATGCGCGCCCACAGCCAAGTGTGGTGATTCTTCTCGTCGATCTTGACTGGGCCTTGCGGCGCCTTGAACTCCTGACCGGGAAGGCCTTCGAAGATCAGGGCATCCGTGTCGGTCGACCCCACTTTCTCGATTGCCTGAGCCAGCAGGTAGGTCTGGAAGTACGCCGCCTCCATCACCGCATTGGTGACCTGGTTCTTACCGTATTTCGCCTTGTAGCGTTCGACGAAGGACTGGTTTTCCGGTGTATCGACCGTCTGGAAGTAGTTGAACGAGGTGTAGTGACCGACGGCGTTCTCCGGCCCCATGGCGGCGGTTTCCTGCTCGGTCGTGATCGGCGTGCAGATCGGCAGATCGTCGGCGGTGAAGCCGAACTGCTTCATCTGCTTGTAGAAGGCCACGATGGAATCGCCGACGAGGTCTGAAAACACCAGATCGGCGCCGCTGTTGGCGATGTTGTTGATGATGGTGGAGAATTCGGTATGCCCAAGCGGCGCATACTCTTCGCCATAGTTCTCGCCACCGAATTTATCGAGCAGGGCCTTGACCTCGCGATTGGTCTCCTTGGGATAGATGTAGTTGGAGCCGATCATGTAGAACTTCTTGCGCCCGAGATTCTCAAGAATCCAAGGCACGAAATCGTCGAGCTGCTGGTTGGGAACGGCTCCGGTGTAGAAGCAATTCTTGCTGCATTCCTGCGCCTCGTAGAGCGTCGGATACAGAAGCAAGCCGTTATACTCCTCGAACACCGGCAACACCGACTGCCGGCTCGCGGAGGTATAGCAACCGAGCACCGCCGCCACCTTGTCCTCAAGCAGGAGCTTCTTGGCCTTCTCGGCGAACACCTGCACCAGAGACTGCGGGTCCTCGACGACCGGCTCAAGTTTCTTGCCGAGCACGCCTCCCTTGGCGTTGATCTCCTCGATCGCCAAAAGTTCCGCATTATGCAGCGAAGTCTCGATGATCGCGATCGTGCCCGATAGCGAATGCAGAATGCCGACCTTGATGGTGTCGCCCTCCTGCGCTTTCGCGATGTTGCGCGTGAAGACGTATGGCGCCGCGCCGCCGATCGTCAGCGCTCCGAGTGTGGCCGCCGATCTCTTCAGGAATTTTCGCCGTCTGATGATCGTCATTTTTCTCGTCCTCCCTGTCGACGATCCGCAACGCAAAAAGCACAAGACCCCACGCGTCATCGTCTAGGCGAGACTGCGTGGGGCCACCATGCCCAGTATGTCGATGTGCGGCGCCGCTGCCGCCCTCCGCGCCCAGCTACTCCGCAGGCGCGACGTTTCATCTAGGATTCACGAATCCAAGTCCTCTGACAAGACCTCATTTGACTCCACGACCAGCGAGGCCACGACCCCGATAGGGACGCGCCGACGCATCGCCAACTCTCTGAGGAAGGCAAAGGCTCTTGGCTCGTCGATATGACGCCTTGCCATCAGGATCGCCTTGGCCTGGTCGACTTTGCGTATGGTTCTTAACCGCTCCTCGAGCTTCGCGATCTTGGTGCGCAGGCGCCGCTGGAAGCGCGCATTGCTCCTGGCCACGGCTATGCAACTGAGCACCGCCCCCGGCTCGATCGGCCTGCCCAGAACACCATGCGGACCGAGATCCGCCAAAAGTTGCAGCGTGTTCGGATTCGAGGGGTCGGTGATACCGATGACGGTGACGTCCTCGGCCTCGACCAGCGAGGCGGCCAGGGACCGTGTCTCCCGGTCCACCAGGCAAAGCAGAAGCTCCGCCTTGGAATCCACCCGCTCCGGTGGCGGCCACATATGATCGGGCCGTGCGCCGAGCCGCTGCAGATGCCGGATCAGCATGTCGCCGTCGCGGTCGCGCGGGTGCACGATGGAAATGTACAGCGAGCGCAGATCGATCAGCGACGGCAGCATCAACAGCTCGCTCTCGCCTCTCCTGTCAGTGTGCGATCAGATAGGGGTCTGGACGCACTGCCCGACGCGATTCCCGCACGACTTCGAACCGCCCATCCTCTCTCGCCCGGCCGATGCGCGTCCAAAGATTGGTGTGGCCGCTGTCGGTGTCGATCGAGATATGGCCCTGCGGAGCATCGAACTCCGTTGTCAGAACGACCGGTCGCAGAATGTCGGGATCCATACTGTTCACCTCGGCGAGCGCAGTGGCGAACACATGCACCTGGAAGTAGGCGGCTTCGACGCAGAAATTCGTGTGCTGATCTTCGCCGAACCTTCGCCGATAGCGAGCCGTGAAGGACATTTCATTGGGATTGCCGAGGCCCTCGAAATAAGGCGCCGCCGTGACGTGCCCCCGGGCGACGTCCCCGCCCATCAAAGCATTCTCCGCTTCGCTGGTGGTCAGGCTGGCGATGGGCATCATTGCCGGATCGAGCCCGGCCTCCGCGTAAGCCTGATACAGATAGGCGGTAGCTTGGCCGACCACCGTAGAGAAGATGACATTTGGCGCTGTTCTGCGGACATCTCGCATCAGGAGCCGGAACTCCGAAGGCCTTGCGTGCAGGTCGAGATAGTGCTCGCCGACGATCGTTCCCCTGCGCTTCCAAAGCAATCCGCGCATGATCCGGTTCGATTCGCGCGGATAGATGTAGTCCGAGCCAATCAAATAGAACCGCGTCCCGTAGCGCTCGACGAGGAAATCGGCGAGCTCGACGCTGTTCTGGTTGGGGGCGGCTCCGGTGTAGATAATGTTCGGCGAGTACTCGAAGCCCTCATACAAGGTTGGATACCACAAAAGACCATTTCGCCGCTCCACGATCGGCAGCACCGCCTTACGGCTGCTGGAGGTATAGCAGCCGAAGATCATCGTCACCCCGTCATCGGTGAGCAGGTGGTCGGCCAGGCGGGCGAAGTTCCGCTCGTCCGAACCCGGATCGTAGATGATCGGTACCAGCTCGCGGCCGTTGATGCCACCGGCCGCATTGATCTCCTCGATCGCCAGTAGCGTGCCGCGAAGCTGCGTTTCTTCAATGACGGCGGTCACGCCCGTGCGCGAAAACAAGACGCCGACCCGCCAAGGTTCGTGTCCGTCGTGTTGCCGTATCATGCTGAAGAACCTTCCCCGCCAAATCTGCAGGCGCGGATCACCACTCCCCCGGCGACTACTTCCAGTTCGAGAGTTGGACGATGCGTTGCCTCCCGGAAACAACGCTCTGGCTTGTTCGTGCTTTTCTTATATAGCCCGCCTTGGTCATCCTAGGTCCGATGTGGATGACCATCAACGGAATCCGACTTTGGCCGCTGAAGCTAGCCAAGCGGATAGGACCGTCCAACCGATCGCAAAAGCGCCGGGAATACCCATTTCGGAGAAGAGCAGTGGGCGTTGAATGGAAGTTGGTGAGGCAACGCCGAAGCCCAGATCGGTTTTACAAGATCGCGTCAAAGTGTCGGAGATCGATGTTCTGCGGGGCCGATCGGTCGCCGCCTCAAAGCTCCGTGACGGAGATGTCCCGGAACGCGACAGATGACAGATCGTCGTGATTTTGCACTCCGATAAATCCTTCGAGCCGCCGCTCGCCCCGATATTTTGAAACGACGATCTCGCCGTTGAGGCAAACAGAGATTTCCGGACCCGCCGCAGTGATCTCGAACTGGTTCCACTCGCCGAGGGGCCGCGATGCGACAATGCGCGCTGGAGCCAGTCCATAGACGGCGCCGGTCACATAGAGACGATCCTCCCAATCATCGTAGATCTGGATCTCGTAGCCTTCGCTCACCGCTATCCACGGATCCTCGCCGGGATCGGGAAACCGGATGAACACGCCACTATTGTCGTCGCGCCGCTTCTCCTGCCACTCCAGGCGAAGGACGAAGTTGCGGAACATGCGAGGCCTGTACCAAAGGAGGCCCATGCCGCCTTCCGAGCGGATAAGCCCTTCCTGTCGATCCAATACGAACCGGCCCGGTCCGCACATCTTCCAATCCTCGATGCTCGTACCATCGAACAAAGGCAGGGGCTTGGGCTCAGCGATGGTCATGTCGAACCATGTTCAGGAGCCGGCGCTTCGTGTCTCTGAAGCGGAATCCGGTCTTGGCAAGGCAAGCGTGGTCTCCGGATCGAACAGGTGGACCTGCACGGGGTCGAGATACAGTCTCTGGAGCGACCCCACTGGCGCGACGAAAGCGCGGCCGAGCCGCGCCGCGATTTCGACGCCGCCAGGGATCTC
>DASPGI010000018.1:0-24785 GCA_035620695.1 Alphaproteobacteria bacterium | reverse complement strand
TGTTAAGCATTGACCAAACGTGTGACCGTTGGATCACCGTGCCACCCCCTAGGCTGCTCGAGCCAAGTGGCAACCGTAGGTGCACCGAAGTGTGGCGGCCCGTTAGGGCGGCGTTGTGCTGAGCTGTGCCATCGGGCCAGGAGCAGTGGCCGTCATGAGCGGCGTGTGTACACCTTGCAGACAAGTTGCATTTTAGGCAACATGAGCTAGAGCTGACTATTGGTGCAACCGATGCAGACCCTGCTTGGCCTCCCCAGTCCCGTTCCCGGACCAGAGGTTTTGCGCGCGAAGTGGCTGACAACCGCGCTGAAGACGTGGGTAAAACTGAATATTCAGCTCTGCGATTCTATTACGCCCAGCTATGTAAGAGAGACGAGTGCCTTTGCTCTTTTCAGGATGAGAGTGGTTACCGCGGTCCTCGATCTGTCACCAAAAGTAGTGGTCGACATCGGGGCTGGCAGACAATGGCATCAGCATCCCGCTCTGAAGCAGATGGCTGGTTTCAAGCTGATTGGCGTTGATATCGATCCAGAGGAGATGACAAAAAACCACGCGCTTGACGAGCAAATTGTATCTGATGTCACTCAATCTATTAACCTTCCGCCAGATTGTGCAGACTTGGTTACCGTCAGGTCGGGCGTGGAGCACTTCCGCGATAACGGTGCTTTTCTGCGGAATCTCTATTTTTTACTTCGACCGGGGGGCAGGGCCGTAATGGTATTTCCCAACCGCTTTGCTCCGTTCGCGGTACTCAATCGCATACTGCCAAGGCGCGTAGCGATGCTTGCCCTCAGGGCCTTGGTGCCGGGATCGGAGGGGGTTCTGGGATTCGAAGCCCATTATGACCGCACCTCCTATACTCAATTCAAAAAACTAGCCGAGAACAGCGGTTTCAACGTCTTAAATGTAAGTCGTAGCTACTACTCAAGTAATTATTTCCGATTTTTTGCCCCTCTTTACTTATTTCTTCTAATATTAGACCATCTGAGGTACTTAACTGCGATTAAGTCATTAGCCAGCTTCTATACCTTTACGCTTGAAAAACCAGAGGTCAAATTCGATCCCCACTGAAATTCTGGGCCTGCGGGTGCCGACAGGGTGCGCTAACCTCGGCGCTCCGATTGCGATCCCGCCTCCTTCGGAACCCGCCATCCCCATGGAAATGCACCAAATCCGCTATTTCCTGGCCATCTGCGAAACGCTGAACTTCACGCGCGCGGCCGAGCGGTGCAACGTGACCCAGCCAGCGCTTACCCGCGCCATCCAGAAGCTCGAGGAGGAGGTCGGCGGACCGCTTTTCCGGCGCGAGCGGATCGCCACGCACCTGACCCATCTGGGTCAGCTGGTTCGACCGCATCTCGAACAGATCCTGGCCGATTCCCAGGCGGCGATGTCCACGGCGCGCAGCTTCCTGTCCGTGGACAACGCCTCGCTCCGGCTCGGCGCAATGTGCACTATCGGGCCGATCCGCTTCGTCGGGTTTCTCGCCTATCTTCGTCAGCTTCAGCCCAAGTTGCTCATCACCTTGTCCGAGGCGGTGCCGGACGAGCTCATCAGGCAGCTCATCGGGGAGGAGGTGGATGTGGCGATCGCCGCGCTTCCCGGCGGATTTCCTGATCGCTTTCGCGCTACGCCGCTCTATCGCGAGCGTTACGTGGTCGCCTTCCCTCCGGGGCATCGTTTCGAAAACCGCCAGGTCGTCCGGGTCGCCGATATGACCGGAGAATCCTATCTCAGCCGGTTGAACTGCGAGTATTACGATTATCTCGGCCAACTTTGCCGAGAGCGGCAGGTGGAATTGAGGAACGCCTATGGGAGCGAGCAGGAGGATTGGATCCAGACCATGGTTCTTGCCGGGATGGGCATCAGCTTTCTGCCGGAGTTTCTGCCGGTCATTCCCGGCATTCACACGCGGCCCATCGCTGATCCGGAGGTGATTCGGGAAGTCGTGCTGCTCACGGTCGCCGGTCGGCCTTTCACGCCTGCTCTCGCCAGCTTCCACGAGGCGGTCCGCCGGTATCGATGGCCAACCCCGCCGGGGAGCCCCTCAGATCCCCAGAACCGGCTGGAGCAAGCGTAGCAGGCGTCGATCGAAGCGCAACCGTCCCTCCGTCGCGATCAGGCACACACAGCCCTCGCGTTCGTCGGCCCTCGGCTGATGGGTGGTTTCCTGGTCGAGATCGGCGAGATCGCCGCGCGCAAAGCGGCCGATTTCGTCCCGATAGGCGCCGTCAAGGACCAATGCAAGCTCGACGCCGCCATGACCATGTCGGGGGAGCTGCATGCCTGGCCGAACTCGCAATAGGCGGACAGTTCCACCATTGGCGGTTCTGCGCATCAGAGTGATCTGCTCGATCCCGGGCCCCAGCCGGCCCCAACTGCGCCGGCCAAGCCGCTCGATATAGCCGCGTAAGGGCTCCGGCAGATCCAGTTCTGGCACGGCGGGCGATCCCGCCGCCGGCTTGGCCTCGGACACCGCCGACATCGCCGATCGCCGCTCCAGGACTTGAAGGGTCTTGGCAAGCAAGGCCTCGCCGCACTCGGCCGACGACCCTTGAGACAGTAGCACGCCGCCTGCGACCTCGGCGACATCCACGCTCTCCCGGCAGCCGGCGCACCAGGCCAAGTGGGTGGCGACGACCAGCGACAGACCCTCCGACAATTGCCCCGCGGCATATGCCAGCAAGGTGGCGTCCGAGGGGTGGTGGCTGGCGTCCAATCTTTCGCTCATCCTATTCCATCGTCCCACGGAGCCGCTGCAAGGCGCGGCGAATGCGCGACTTGACCGTACCGAGCGGCAGATTGAGCCGGCGGGCGATCTCGCCATGCGCCAAATCCTCAAAGAAACTGAGCTCGAGGATTTCGATCTGCTCTCGCGGCAGTTCGGCCATAGCCGCGCGGACGCGATCCTCTCGCTGCAACGATTCCAACAACATGTCCGCGCTGTCCGACTGGTCCGGGATCGCCGCGATCACCTCCTCGGACTCGGGCTCAGGATGCCGTTCGCCCCTCAGGGCATCGAGGCGGAGGTTACGGGCGATGGTGAAAACCCAGGTGGACGCTTGGGCACGTGTCGGATCGTAAAGTGCGGCCCTGTCCCAGATACGGAGCATCGTCTCCTGCACCAAATCCTCCGCCTGTCGGGACGGTGTGCCAAGGCGCAGGAAGTAACTCTTCAGCCTTGGCGCGAAGAAGCGGAAAAGGGCGGCGAAGGCCTCGCGGTCGCGCCGCTTGCCGACGGCCACCAGGTGGACCGTCATCAGCTCGCGGACCGAAAGGAATTCGTCGAGACCCGAGTTGCGTGCTGGAGGCGCCGACATCCCCTCCTGCATCAGGGCAGATCCGTTGTTGCGGCTCGAGAGTCAGCCCTCTCTAAGGTCCGACCGAGTTTGATCGAACCTTTTACGGAGTGGGTCGGGTATTGGATCACTATTTCACGGCGCAACCAAGGACGAGGTGGGAGAGCTCCGGCCCGATTGGCCCGAAGCTGCCTGCGCGCTTAAAAGGCGGGTCCTCAGCAGCGCCGGGCCGTCAGGGCATCGTTGCGGGCTCGCAAAGTGCCCGGAGCCGGCTCCTCGTCCGAGGCCATAACGGGGCAGGCGGCTCGGAGCAGGTCGTGAAATTCCGCAAGGGAGTCCTCATAGTCGGAAAGTGGACCGGGCTCGTAGCCGCGCGCGCAGATCGCCGACTGTACGCGCTGGCTCAACCAACGATCCTCGGCGCTGACCTGGCGGTTGATCCGCTGATTGAGATAACGAAGGATGCGCTGCTGGCGCGTCTCTTCCGGGCGCGCGAAAATCGCATAGCGGATGGCGCAAGTCTCGGCACCCGCGGGCAGCATTTGGAACACGTCCATGCTGTCGGGATAGATATTGATTCCCATGTTCGGCGGCATTGAGAAGAACAGCCAGGTACGCGCGCTCTCCTCATCTAGCACTCCGCGCAATGCCTCCGGCGCCATTCGCTGATACATCCTCTCGACCCAGTTTGTCGAAGGCTTGGCCTTCAGCACGCTTCGGCTGCCGGCGACACCGTGCGCGTTCACGAATCCACCCATCTCGTTGTCGAGCAAGCGGTGATAGCCGGGATGACCGACCGGGATGTGGTAATTCTCCAGATTATTGTCGACTGCGACCTTCCAGTTGGCGTTCCAGCGTTCGTGGGAGACGGAAGCGGCGGGCACCATTTGGGCTACCTTGAAGGGGCGCAACAGCTCCGCATACTCGCCCCAGCTCTCATGCAAGCTTGGGCCGCGGCCACCGATCAAGCGAACGAAGACAAGGCCCTCCAGCGTCTCGAGCTCGACAGGCTTCAACGCAAGCGTGCTTTTGTCGAGGCCAGGAAAGGTCCGCTCGGAGGGAACGCCCAGCAGGCGACCGTCAAGTCCATAGGTCCAACCGTGATAGGGGCAGGCAATTCGGGCGCGGCAGGAACCGGTGCCGTCGAGGAGCCGCGTACCGCGATGCCGGCAGACATTGAGAAAACCACGCAACTCACCGACGCCGTCGCGGATCACCAGAACCGGATCGCGCAGGAGATCAAGCGTTGCGTAATCGCCGGGATTGCGCAGCTGACTTTCATGGCAGACGAATTGCCAAGACGGCAGAATCACCCGCTCATACTCCAATTCAACAAGCTCCGGATTGCGATAGACCCATGCCGGAAGGCCGCGGGCAGGACCGGCGGCGCTTTCGGCCCGACGAAGCATTTGAACCTGCATGGCGCCCACGCTCTCGTTTATTTTCAATGAGATAGGAAAGACTGCCATATATTTGCTGAACGTTCAACCAAAGTTTTTCGGCGCCAGAAGGGCGAGTGAACTACCCCTATGGGTAGACGTGGGCCCAATGACGGCCGGGCGAGAAGCTCGAGATTAGCGGCGGTGGGCCGCGGCCTTTGCCGGCGCTGTCGCTCGCGCGAGCCTGACGGCGCGAAGCTGTTTTGCCAGGACAAAGAAGGAACTGAAGACACATGCCGCGATCACCGCATGCAGTGCCCAGCCCAGCAACATCATCACGAAGGTGGCGGCAAGAACCAAGAACGCCACTGCGCGCGTCACCGTATGCGCTGCCAGATAAATCGGGTGCATGCCGGTAGGCTACCGCCAAGCCGGCGGCTCCTGCCACATATATTAATAGTTACTTAACAAGCAGGGTTTCTGCCGCGTTCGTCGCCGTAAACACGCGTTTGCCCTAACTCAAGCGGGGCATTGCCGACCCCAGTCTGGCGCCGGGACTTCTACGCCCTTCAGCCGAAGCGAGCAGCCAAGCAGCGACCCTACCGTTCCAATATCAAGGCGGGAGCAGTCGACCCGAGCAGTGGGGGCAGGAGGAATGAAACTCTGCATTTTCGGGTCGGGTGCCACCGGGGGCTATCTCGGTGTCCAACTGGCGCGCTCAGGCGCGCAGATCAGCTTGGTTGCGCGGGGTGCCCACCTCGACGCCATTCGACGCAATGGCCTGAAGCTTCTCATCGATGGTGAAGAACGCGTCGCGCACGCGCCGGCGACAGACGATCCCAAGGAGCTTGGCCCACAGGACTATGTCATCGTCGCTCTCAAGGCGCATTCGATTCCAGGCGCGGTAGAGTTGATCGCTCCGCTTCTCGGGAACGACACCGCGGTGGTTACGGCCAGCAACGGAATTCCCTACTGGTATTTCCACAACAATGGCGGGCCGTTCGAGAACACGGTGTTGCAGACGGTCGACCCGCAGGGGGTTCAGTGGAGGGGCCTGACTCCCGAGCGCGCCATTGGATGTATCGTTTACCCCGCGACGGAAGTAGTCGAACCGGGAGTGATCAAGCATGTCTCCGGCAACAAGTTCCCGTTGGGCGAGCCATCGGGAGAGCGCAGCCGGCGCGTCGAGTGGCTTGCGGAGCTTTTCGCGGCCGCTGGGCTGGAAGCCCCGGTCCTGGACAATATCCGAGAGGAGATTTGGCTGAAGCTGTGGGGCAATCTCTGTTTCAATCCGATCAGTGCGCTCACGCACGCGACACTGGATGTCATCGCCGGCGATCCCGGCACGCGTGCGGTCGCTCGCGCCATGATGACGGAAGCGCAGGCGATCGCGGAGAAGTTCGGCGTGCGCTTCCGTGTGGATATCGAGCGGCGGATCAATGGCGCCGGCCGCGTTGGCGCGCACAAGACCTCGATGCTGCAGGATTTGGAGCGCGGCCGGCCCATGGAGATCGATGCGCTGCTCGCCGTGGTCCAGGAGATGGGCCAGTTGACCGGGGTTGCGACGCCTACGATTGACACCGTTCTGGCCCTGGTGCGCCAGCGCGCCAGGATGGCGGGACTGCTCTAATCGTCTCAGCGCTGCCCAACCGACAGGCTTCCAAGGAACGCCTCCGCTTCCTCATCGAAGGACGGCAACGGGGGCTCATCGGGAAGGCGGCGGTCGCTATATTCCAGCCGGGCGAGAAGAGCCAGCTCAGGATAGAGGCAGACCCTTCCCAGCGCAGTGACCAGATAGATCCGCCCCTGGCGATCCGGAACGCCGGAATCTTCGGCCGTCAGCCGATAGTTCCGACAGTTCGGCGCATCGGGCGCTTCGCTGAAAGCGTACAGCCGGTGGCGGCCGCCGTCATAGCCGGCGCGGATTTCATCAACTGCGCGATCAAGTTCGGCCTCCACATTTTCGGCAGGCTTCGTTAGCTCTTCCTCTCCCGCGAAGGCGACCACTGTGCGGCTTTCTCCGATCGGCCGCACCGCCGCCTGCGTCCGCGCGGTGCCCGGCGTCAAGATCCATGCCGGGGCCGCAGGAGCGGTGACGGTGAAGCTCGGCAGAACGAGTGGGACCGGGCGCGCAATTGGCTCGGGTTGCGCGCCTATGCAGGCGGAAAGGAGCAGGGCGCCGGCCGCGGGAATCGTCGGATGCCGCATCCTCGCTGAACGCGGCTGGCGTCGGATCGTTCGTGTCCTGCGTGGCCTAGGAAAGCGCGGCCAGCGCCTCGGGCGTATCCACATCGGCAAGGATGCCATCATCTTCGGCAGGGATCTCGACGACCAGCTCGGGATGCTCCGCCAACAAATGCTTGGCTCCCGTATCGCCGGTAAGGTTTGCCATCTCAGCAAACAATTGCCGGCTCCAAAGCACCGGATTGCCGCGTTTGCCCTGCCAGACCGGAACGCAGATTGCGCGGCCCTCGACCGGATTGAAGGCCTGAATAAACTTGTCGAGCAGCCCCGCTCTGATCCGGGGCATGTCGCCGAGGCAGACGATGGCCGCCTCGCTCTCTGGCGGCAGCGCTGCCAGCCCGCAACGCAAGGAAGTGCTCAATCCCTTCTCATAGTCCGGATTGTGTACGAGCCGCACCGGCCGGTCTCCAAGCGCCGCGCGCACCCGTTCGGATTCATGACCGGTCACGACGACGATGGGCCGGGCACGTGAGGCAAGTGCGGCGTCCACGGTGCGCAACAGCAGCGGGGCACCGTCCACCCGCGCCATCAGCTTGTTGTGCCCCATCCGCGACGAGCGACCGGCTGCGAGCACAATGGCTGCTACTTTCGGCTCAGCGCTCGGCACGGGCACCGGCTGGCGCGGCTGGGGACGGCTTGCGATCTCGGTGAGAAGGCCGCCTGCGCCCATGCGCATGATATCCTGCCGGGTTACCGGCACACCGCAGAGCAGCCGTTGCAGCACCCAGTCAAATCCGTTGAGCTTGGGCGAGCGGGCGCAGCCAGGCAGTCCGAGCACGGGAACATCGCCGATCTTGGCGAGAAGGATAAGATTCCCGGGATCGACCGGCATGCCGAAATGGGTAACCGACCCGCCGGCGCGCTCGATAGCCGCGGGGATGACGTCGCGCCGGTCCGTGATCGCCGATGCGCCAGAAATCAGTAGCAGGCTTGGTCCACTCGCGCTGACTTCGCTAATGGCACTGGCCAGCGTCTCGGTCCGGTGCGCACAGCGATGCTCGGCGATGAGCGTGGAGTCCAGTGCCTCCAATCGTGCCCGGGTCGCCGCCACCGTTTTGTCGAGAATGCCGTCCTTGGTGCCCGGAAGCCGGGTCTGGATCAACGCTGCCGTTCGGCCGGCGAGCGGCGCAATTTGGAGCATGGGAGAGGCGCCGGCGGCTTCCTCGACGCAACGGCGCAAATCGGTCTCGCGCACAGAGAAGGGGATGATCTTGATGGTCGCAGCCATGTCCCCCGAGGCAATGAGGGCGAAGGGTTCGAGCGTGGCGACGGTCAGGGCCTCGCTGACAAGGTTGACCCGGTCCAGTCGCTCGCGGTCCACCAGGAGCAGGCCGCGCTTGGTCGCATGCAGATTGACCCGCCCCGTGAATGGGGGTTTTGGAGCCAGGTTAGGACCGGCGATCGCAGTGGCCAGCTGAAGCGCGGCGTCGTCCTCGGCGACATCGCCAGTTTCCAGCTCTGCAACCATGACCGACACGATCCCGGCGGAGCGGAGAGCGGCGAGGTCGGTTTCCGACAACCGCCGCCCCTTCTTCAGCATCAGCGTACCCGCACGCACGCTGTGGGCTAGGATCGTTCCCACCGCGGATTTGACGGGCCGCTCGCCGAAGATCATGGCGCGCCCGTCGCTTCCGCCTCGGCGGCTTCGTGCCGGTGCAGAACCTGCGTCGCCTCGGCCAGAATGGCGATCGCGATTTCCGCGGGAGCGCGGCCGCCCAGCTTCAATCCGATCGGCCCATGAATGCGGCCCAGCTGTTCGCGGGTGAAACCCATCTCTTGCAACCGATGCAACCTCTTGGCCTGGGTCCGCGCGCTCCCGAGGGCGCCGATATAGAATGCCTCGGAGCGCAGCGCCACCTCGAGCGCCGGGTCGTCGAGCTTGGGATCGTGGGTCAGTGTGACGACCGCCGTTCGACGGTCTGGACGCAAGGCGCCCAGGGCTTCATCAGGCCAGTCTGACACAAGCCGAATTCCGGGAAATCGAGTTTCTGTGGCGAAGGCACGGCGGGGATCGATTACCGTCACTTCATAGCCGGCGAGCGCAGCCATGGGCGCGAGCGCCTGTGCGATATGCACAGCGCCGATCATCGCCATGCGGAGCGCGGGGTTGTAGACGCGGATGAAGAAGCGGGTCCCGTCGGCCTCGATCATGCCGCTGCGGTCCGAGCGTATCGAGGCGCGCGCTGCGGCAACCACGCTCAGCGGCAGTGCGGTGTCTCCGCGCGTCTCTTCGGCCGTAATCAAGCTCTGCCCGCCGTCACCCAGATTGGTTACGAGCGCTATCGGGCGTTTGGCGGCTCGTTCGGCGAGAAGGCGGTCGAGGGCGGCGCGCTTCATTCGATCGGCTCGACATAAACCTGGACGCGCCCGCCGCAGGCCAGACCCACCGACCAGGCATCCTCGTCAGTCACGCCGAACTCGAGCAGGCGCGGCTTGCCGCTCTTGATGGCGGCTTGCGCCTCCAGAACGACGGCGCCCTCGATGCAGCCGCCGGATACAGAGCCGATCATTGCACCGTTCTCGTCTACTGCGAGATGGCTCCCTGCCGGGCGTGGGGAAGAGCCCCAGGTGGATACCACTGTCGCCAGGGCGGCGCCCTTGCCTTCGCTGCGCCAGCGCGCCGCCTGTTCGAGAATATCGTCTTCGTTCATGGCTAAATCGCCCTTCTCAATTCGGATTCAGCCGCGGCTTCACCGCCGGATTGGCCGCCGCCGTAGCGGCGGGCCGGCTGAAGGCTTCGGCCAAGTCGCTCAAGCTTTCAAGATTGTGCACCGGCCGGAACTCGTCGACAAAGGGCAGAATGGCCTTCGCACCCACTGCCTTCGGCTCATACCGATCGAAGCGCAGGAGCGGATTTAGCCAGATCAGCCGCCGGCAGGAACGGCGAAGGCGTGCCATTTCCGCAGCCAGTCCTTGCCCCGCGTCGCGGTCGAGCCCATCGGTGATCAACAGCACGACCGCACCTTGCGCCAAAACGCGTCGCGACCACAGCCGGTTGAACTCCTTGAGACATGCACCGATCCGAGTGCCGCCCGACCAGTCGGCGACAGCCGTCGATACGGCCGCAATGGCTTCATCGGCATCGCGGTTTCGGATCGCGCGAGTCACGTTGGTAAGACGGGTCCCGAAGAGAAAGGCATGGAACCGGTCATTGTCATCGGCGGCGCGGTGCAGAAAGTGCAGCAACATCCTGGTGTAACGGCCCATCGAGCCGGAAATATCGCAGAGCGCCACCAGGGGCGGGCGCCGCCTTTGACGCTCGCGGAAACGTAGCGGAATAGCGCCGCTGCCCTGGCGCAGGCTGGCGCGCAGGCTACCGCGCGGGTCGATCCGCGAGCCGCCGGGATCGGCTCGGTAGCGCCGGGTCACCGCGGGGGGCAGCGCCAATCGCATGGCGGCGATAGCGCGCCTGGCCTCTGCTACTTCTGCTGCGGACATCTGCTCGAAGTCCATTTGTCGCAGGACCTCGCGATTGGACCAGCTCAGGGCGACATCGACCTTGCGCTCTTCCAAGGTGGCCGGGTCGGGTAATTGTTCGCCAGCCATGGCCTCGGCCAGGCGACGCGCGATTTCACTGCGGTCCTTCCGGTCAGTCTCTTCCAGGCTCGGGAGCATCAAGCCCAACACCCGCTCGAGGAGCTGCGGGTTGCGCCAAAACAGGTGGAATGCCTGATCGAACAGAGGGCGTTGGTCACGCCGGGAGACCAGGACCGCATGGAGAGCCCAATAGAAATCGTCGCGGCGGGAAAGGCCGACCGTGCGCAGAGCCTCGACGGCGTCGATCAGCTTTCCCGGGCCCACCCGAAGTCCGGCGGCACGCAGGGTCCTGCCGAAATAGACCAGATTCTCGATCAGACGGCCGTCGGTCTGGCTCATCTCAGACGCGCGCGACGACAAGCTCGGCTTTTACCTGCTCAAGGATACGGGCAGCCTCGCTGCCCTGAATCTTGGCGATGTCGTCCTGGTATTTCAGCAGGACGCCGAGCGTGCTGTCGACCGATTTCGGATCCAGCGCAACGATGTCGAGCTGCGCCAGAGCCTCAGCCCAATCAATCGTCTCCGCGACGCCCGGTAGCTTGAATAGCTCCTGCCGGCGCAGCGCCTGAACGAAAGCGACGACCTGACAGCTGAGCTCGGCGGAGGCTTCCGGTGCCTTTACCCGCAATATTTCAAGCTCGCGCGCCGCATCGGGGAAGTCGACCCAGCAGTAGAAGCAACGCCGCTTCAAGGCATCATGGATCTCGCGCGTGCGGTTGGAGGTAATCACGACGATCGGGGGCTCGGCCGCACGAATGGTGCCGAGTTCCGGCACAGTAATCTGGAAATCAGAAAGGGTTTCCAACAGATAGGCCTCGAACGGCTCATCGGTGCGGTCAATCTCGTCGATCAGCAGAACCGGGGGTCCTTCCGGGCGCGGCTCCAGCGCCTTCAGAAGCGGCCGTTCGATCAGAAAGCGCTCGCTGAATATATCCTCGGCCAGACTCTCGCGCGCCCGGTCGCCGAGCGATTCGGCCAGGCGAATCTCGATCATCTGCCGCTGGTAGTTCCACTCATAGACGGCCGAGGCGACATCCAGCCCCTCATAGCATTGAAGGCGCAAGAGCTCCCGGCCGAGTGTCGCTGCCAACACCTTCGCGATCTCGGTTTTGCCGACGCCGGCTTCGCCCTCGAGGAAAACCGGTCGTTTCAAGCGCAGCGCCAAAAACAATGTGGTGGCGAGGCTGCGGTCGGCAATGTAGCGGCCATCGGCCAGAAGCCGCATTGTGTCATCGACGCTGCCTGGAACGGCGCGCGAGCGAGCGGTCACTTCTTGATCCACTTACCGTCGGCGGTCATCACATAGGTGCCGGGCGGCTGGCGTGCAATCAGCTTCTCGCCGAATATCGCCTCTACGGCCTCTCGCGCGGTGCCGGTCTCCTTGGCTACCTGTTCATACTCGTTGCGGCGCTCCTGATTCGTGCGATCGACCAGTTTCTTGATATCGGCAGGAACCTCGTCAGCGACGAATCCGACATATCCATCTGGCCGTTCGCCGATCAATCCCTCCTGCTTGGGCTTATCAAGCGGCCCGGCCAGAGCAAGATGCGGAGCAATCATCAACGCCCCGAGAAGGCTCAGCAGGATTGGAACTCTACGGATCATGGAACTTGTCTCCTCCAAGCAGCGCATTTCGAGGATTCAGAAGAGGTCTTCGCGCTCTTCGAACAGCTCTTCGGCCTCCTTCTCTACCTTGATCCGCACTTCCTGTTCGATCTTTACATTGAGATTGATTACGATCGGTTTGTCCGGCGCCTCCACCTTGATGGTGGGCTGGCAGGCAAGCAGCAATGCGGGAACGAAGAAGAGAGTGATGGTGGCGGTTTTTGCCATCTGTGATCTCATGGTGCGCTCGACCTCGATTCGCCAGGCGGTACCTGCAAGCTGTCTTCGATCGTTCGGGGAAGGCGATAGCTGGTGAGGGCCTCGATGAGGATGCGATCCAGTTTTCCACTCAGGTTCAAATTGAACTCGACCGGATACCCTTCATAGAAGTCCGGATTTCTTCCGGCGATATGCAACTCCACAAGGGTTTCGCCCCCTATCTCGCGGTTGAGCTTCAAAGCGAGGCGATCATAGTGGAAGTCGCGCAGCGCCGCGAGGGCCAAGCCGACCGACTCCCCTCCGCCTTGCAGCGCGGAAGGCGTCTTGGCGGGATCATAGCGGATACGTCCCGCTTCCTGGCTCTCGAGCCGGCCGTCTTCTATCGCCAGGTCATTCTGCTCCAGCACGATCGGAATCTCGCCCACGAGCCGTCCGGTGCCGGTCAGACCGTCCAGTCCGATCAGCTCAAACAAGAGGGGAAGCCTGACCTCAGCAAGCTCAAGCACCAAACGGTTCCGTGCCGCCTGGGCATCCAACGTCACTGGGGCCACTGCGACGCGACCATCGGCCAACATCAGGTGAGCTCGCTCGATACTGAGAGTACGGCCTTCGCGCACCTCGAACTGAGCCAAGACATCGCTCATCGGCACCACTGACTGCACGGCCCGGATCGCGATATGCTGGCCGGGCGGGGTGGATAGCGGCAGGATCCCATTCAGGTTCACGCGCGCATCAAGGCCCAGAACCGGTCCGAGCGGGCCGAGGAAATTCATCTGTTCGACCGCGATGTCGAGATCACTGGTCAAACCCTTGCCCGACCACCCGATACTGCCATTTATGGCGAGTAGTCCGGTCGCGTCTTCAAAACTATCCCCAAAAAAAGGAAACAGGGTGGCGGGTTGCAGTCCTCTCCGGACAAATCGCAAGGGCCCGAGGCTGAGTTCGGCCGATCCACGGTCGCGCCTAATGTCGTGGCCACCCTTCATGGTGAATTGCGCCTCGCCTCCCAAGGTTCGGCCCAGGAGATCGAAGCGCAGCATTGTATCGGTCGGATAGAGGGCGCCTTCGACCACCAAGGGAGCCAGCACTCGATCCTTTCGGCTTTGGGCGAGATTCCCGATGGTGAGGTTGATCACGGGCGGTTGAGTGGAGCTGTCGTCTGCCTCGAAATGCGCGGTCACCCCCTCGGCTTGCCAACCTAATCGCGACAAGGTCAGTTGGCCGCCGGAAATGTTGGCGGTGAGCTGCTCTCCCCAGCTTCCCCGAAAAAACGCCTGTTTCCAGGAAAACGTGAAGGGCTCGCGGTTTTGGCCGAGCTTGCCGGTCGTCTTTCCCGAACCGGCCTGCACCGCGAATGTCATTCCCTCAGGCGCGAGCGCGAATAGGGGGGCGTCAATCGGTAGCAACGGTACGGTGATCTGAGCGATTCCCGACCTCCCGATCGCCAGGGCGCCGACTGAGAGCGTACCGGGACCGGCAAAGTCGAGGTTCACGCGATCCTTGTGTGCGGCCAGTTTCAAAGGAGCAATCAACGACGCCTTCTGCAGACTGGCGCCGCCCAAGGTCAGGTTGGCTACCGACAACCGTCCCTCGGCTTCGCAGACCACGCCGGCTGCTTCCTGGGTCAGTGTGCCATCAAGGGTCAGCCCGAAGGATTTCTCTTGGGCAAGCGATATCCCGCCAGAGAAAGACAGACCGGCCGGATTCTCGATGAACGTCGAACCGGCCGCCACGGTCAGGAGTAGCGGGGTCTCGGCAAAGGCTTCGTGCATAGGGCCCGGCATCGCGTCCCGAAGCTCCTGGGAAATTCGTCCCTCGATCTGCGCCGGTTTCTCCAGGATGGCTCGGCGTTCGGTTGGAACGAGCTCGAATGCGGCGTCGAGCCGCGCTTCCGACAGAGTTTCAGGGACGGTGAGTCCATCGCCGCTGATGGTTGCGCGCATGAGCTGTGCCGGATCGCCGCGCAGCTGCGTCTGGAGGTGTCCGCCTGGCGCCCTCAGGCGCAGATCGAGGGCAAGCTCGTCCGGTCGGAACCGAATCGACAGATCGCCCGCCGGTGGCCCGGAGCCGACCTTCAGCAGCGGCGAGGTGACGTTCGACACGGCGATTTCGGCGTCGGCGGTTGGACTTCCTGTACCGATGGCAATCGCAAATGAGCCTGCAAGCGAAGCCTTGAGCAGCGGATGGTCAATGCGGGCGTCGATTACTTGGCCGGAGAGGGTCGAAGCCCCCTCACTCGAGTTCACTTTGACTTCAAGTCTCGCGATCAGCCAAGGGCCAGTGAGCGCGATAGTCAGGGGACCGGCGCCTGCCGCCAGGGTCACGGCTCCATCAATTTGCGCGGTGAGTGTGCCCGCGGGGGTCTCGGCGGAGATAGAGCCATCTATGATCTCAAGCGGAGCGGGAAGGAATAATCCGGGGCTGGCGGCCGGCTCTCCGTGCGCTTCGGTATCGCCGCCGGATCGGCGAAGAAGGGCATCGAGGCTGCCGAACGAGACCTCGCCCTGCCGTGAAACTTCCAAGCGGAGGCGAGGGCGGACCAGGCGGATCTGTTCGATCTGTCCTTGAATCACCCCGCGAATGCGGTAATCGACAGAGAGCGAGTCCGCGGCAAAGTCTGAGTCCGCTCCGATGCGGATATTGCGGGCCGTAACGCCGCCAAAGCCTGGCATCGAGATAGCAAATTCCGCGAAGTCGACACCGCGTCTGGACAGTTCGGTTCTGATCGCCCGCTCGATCAGCAGAGGCGCGAGCAGAATAGCAACAGTCCCCAACACCAGAAGCGCGGCGAGGATCGCAATCAGGGTCCTGGCGGTGCGACCCATTCGGTCATTCCAGGTAAGAACGGGCCGGTCCGGCGCACTCTGCCGTCCGACCTCTGGCTTGTTTAAAGACGACGCTCAGGCCGCCGCCACCGCACGCCGCGCCAACACCCCGATCAGATGCGCGCGGTAATCCGCCGCGGCATGGATGTCGCTATTGAGGCCATCAGCCGGAACGCGCAGCCCCTTCAGCGCATCGGCGGAAAAATTCTTCGACAACGCCTGCTCGAACGCGGTGGCGCGGAAGGCGCAAGGGCCAGCCCCGGTGACGCCGACACGCACGCCGCTCGCGGATCTGGCGACGAAGACCCCCACCACCGCAAAGCGCGAAGCGGGATGGAAGAACTTCTCATAGGCAGCTCCCTGCGGGACGGGGAAGCTGACGGCGGTGATGACCTCGTTTGGCGCAAGCGCGGTCTCGAACAGGCCTTTGAAGTATGAGTCCGCCGCAATCGTCCGACGCGAGGTGTGAATGGTCGCGTTCAGCGCCAGCACCGCCGCCGGATAGTCGGCCGCCGGATCGCTGTTGGCGAGCGAACCGCCGATCGTGCCGCGATTGCGCACCTGCGGGTCTCCGATGCTGGCGGCAAGATCGGCAAGGGCGGGGATTGCCTTGCGTACCTCCGGCGAGGCGGCGACCGTTGCATGGGTCGTCATGGCCTTGATCCGCACCTCCGATCCCGTCACCGAGATCCCCTTCAGATCGCCGATCCGTGACAGATCGATAAGGTCGGAAGGCTGCGCCAGACGGAGCTTTAGGGCCGGCAGCAAGGACATGCCGCCAGCGAGGAAGCGGCTCTCGCTCGCCTTCTGGGCGAGGCCTTCCGCCTCGGCCGTGGACGTAGGACGGTGGTACTGGAAACTATGCATGGTTCTCCTCCCGTCCGTTCTACTCGGCCGCACGGGCCGTGGCGGCGCTCTGGATTGCGCGCCAGACCCGTTGTGGCGTTGCCGGCATCTCGATGTCGTGCACTCCAAGTGGGCTCAACGCGTCGATCACCGCGTTGATTATGGCCGGCGGGGATCCGATCGCCCCCACCTCGCCGACGCCCTTCGCCCCGAGCGGATTGTGGGTACAGAAAGTGTTGTGAGTCTCGACCGTGAAGGAGGGCAGGTTGTCCGCGCGCGGCATCGTGTAATCGTTATAGGATCCGGTCAGGATCTGGCCGCTCTCCTTGTCGTAGACGCAAGCCTCCAGAAGCGCTTGGCCGATGCCCTGCGTGATGCCGCCATGGACCTGACCTTCGACGATCATCGGGTTGATGACCCGGCCGATATCGTCCACGGCCGTGAATTTCACCACCTCGGTCGTTCCGGTTTCGGGATCGATCTCGACCTCGCAGATATGGCAGCCGCCAGGGTAAGTGAAGTTCAAGGGATCGTAAAAGGCCAACTCCTCGAGCCCAGGCTCCAGTTCGGTGATCGGATAGTTGTGCGGCACATAGGCGGTCAGCGCGACCGACCCGAACGGCACCGAGCGGTCGGTTCCGGCGACGGTGAATGTGCCGTTCTTGAACTCGATATCAGCTTCGGATGCTTCCAAAAGATGGGCTGCGATGCGGGTCGCCTTCTTCACCACCTTGTCGAGAGCCTTGACGATGGCTGAGCCGCCGACGGCAAGCGAGCGCGAGCCGTAGGTGCCCATACCGAACGGGATCTTGCTGGTGTCGCCATGCACGACATCGACATTCTCGATCGGAATGCCAAGCCTGTCGGCGACGAGCTGAGCGAAGGTTGTCTCGTGTCCTTGGCCATGGCTGTGGGTTCCGGTCATGACCGAGACCGAGCCGGTCGGATGCACGCGGACGGCCGCCGATTCATAGAGCCCGGCGCGCGCGCCGAGCGATCCGACCACTGCCGATGGCGCGATGCCGCAAGCCTCTATGTAGGTCGAGATGCCGATGCCCCGCAGCTTGCCGCGCTTCTTCGCCTCGGCGCGGCGCGCCTCGAAACCCGACCAGTCGGCGTTCTTCAATCCGATGTCGAGGGTGGACTGATAGTCGCCGCTGTCATATTGCAGCGCCACCGGCGTCTGGTACGGGAAGGCATCCCGTGGGATCAGGTTACGGCGACGCAGCTCGACACGGTCGATCTTCATCTCCCGGGCGGCCTTGTCAACCAGTCGCTCGAGGAGATAAGTCGCTTCCGGCCGGCCGGCGCCGCGATAAGCGTCGACCACAACGGTATTCGTGAACACCGCCTTGACCTCGGCGTAGATTGCGGGCGTCTTGTAGACCCCCGCCAAAAGCGTCGCATAGAGGTAGGTCGGCACACAGGTCGAGAAGGTCGACAGATAGGCGCCGACATTGGCGATGGTCGCTACCCTGAGCGCCAGGAAATTACCGTTCGCATCCATCGCGAGCTCGGCATGGCTGACATGGTCGCGGCCATGCGCGTCGCTCATGAAGGATTCGCTGCGGTCGGCCGTCCACTTTATTGGGCGGCCAAGCTTGCCTGCGGCCCAGGTGACGATCGCCTCCTCGGCATAGTGATAGATTTTCGAGCCGAAGCCGCCGCCGACGTCGGGCGCCACCACACGCAGCTTATGTTCCGGCAGGTGCAGCACGAAGGCGCCCATCAAGAGCCGGATCAGATGGGGATTCTGGCTGGTCGTATAGAGCGTGTAGTCGCCCGTCGCGCGATCATATTCACCGATCGCCGCTCTCGGCTCGAGCGCGTTCGGGATCAGCCGGTTGTTGACAAGGTCGATCTTGGTGACATGGTGGGCTTTGACGAACGCCGCGTCCACCGCCGCCTTGTCGCCAAGATGCCAATCGAAGCAAACATTGTTCTTGGCCTGATCCCAGACCTGAGGAGCGCCGGGCTTCGCGGCGGAGGCCGTATCGACGATCGCCGGCAGCACCTCGTAGTCGACCCGAATCGCCTCGGCGGCGTCGCGCGCCTGGTTGCGGTTCTCCGCGATTACCACGGCGACCTGATCGCCGACATGCCGTACCCGGTCGGTGACCAGCGGAGGGTGTGGCGGCTCGGCCATTGGCGTGTCGTCCTTGTTCTTGATCAGCCAGCCGCAGGGAATGCTCCCTAGATTGTCCTTCGCCATGTCGGAGCCGATGAAGATCGCGGCCACGCCGGGCATCTTCGCGGCGGCGCTCGTGTCGACCTTCAGGATGCGCGCATGCGCATGCGGCGAGCGCAGGATGACGGCGTAGAGCTGACCCGGCCGATTGATGTCGTCGGTGTAGGTGCCGCGTCCGGTCAAGAAACGGCGGTCTTCCTTGCGCCGCACTGCGGCGCCGATGCCTTGGACGGTCATCGCTTGCCTCCTGCCATGGCCTGGGCCCCGGCTTTGATTGCTTTGACAATATTGTGATAGCCGGTGCAGCGGCAGATATTCCCCTCAAGCCATTCGCGAATGTCGTGCTCACTTGGGCTCTTGTTGCGATTCACCAGATCTATGGCGCTCATCACCATGCCCGGCGTGCAGAAACCGCATTGCAAGCCGTGATGCTCGTTGAAAGCTGCTTGCATCGGGTGCAGATCGCCATTGGCAAGCCCCTCGATGGTGGTGACGGTTGTGCCCTCGGCTTGCGCCGCCAGCATGGTGCAGCTCTTCACGGAATTTCCGTCGACATGCACCACGCAGGTGCCGCACTGGCTGGTGTCGCAGCCGACATGGGTGCCGGTCAGGCCAAGCGTCTCTCGTATGAATTGAACCAGCAGCGTTCGGGGTTCTACTTCGCCCGTTACCCGCCTGCCGTTCACCGTCATGGTTACGGTGGGCATTCGACTGACCTCCCTCGTTAGCAGAAGTGGCTCAAGGTCTGCGTCAAACCCCTCGAAAGGCGCCTGCCGCCTGAGACGTGATCGGCGTATTTCTGATCGGCCACCCTGTTTGGAGATAGTCTTGCTAGGTACCACGACCGCGGTCAAGAGGCGCGGCTACGGGTGCGGCTAACCGGCGCCTCCGAACAGCCAAAGCAGCAGCAGCACAAGCAGGATCAGCGCTGGAATCCAGACCAGCGGCGACAACCGTCGTGTCACTGGGGCGGGTTGAGGCTCGCTCGGCCGGACGGCTTCGGCCGCGGCGGGCGGAGCCTCCATGGCGGCTACCACCCTCGCCGCAAGGCATGCGAAGAACTGGTCTGCCAGTTTCTGCGCGGTGCCCGCGATCAGGCGCGAGCCGATCTGGGCCAGCTTTCCCCCGACCTGCGCCTCCGCGTTGTAGGTCAAAATCGATCCTCCGGCCCCGTCCTCCACGAGGCGGACATGGGCGCCACCCTTGGCGAAGCCTGCCGCTCCGCCCTGGCCCTCGCCGCCGATCCGGTACCCGTTCGGCGGGTCGAGCTCGCTCAAGGTGACCTTGCCGGAAAAACGGGCCGAAACCGGTCCGATCCGGGTGGTGACCCTGGCCAGGAACTCCGTTGGCGATCGCTTCTCCAGCTCTTCGCATCCGGGAATGCAGGCCTTGAGCGTGTCCGGATCGTTCAGCGCATCCCAGACCGCCTGCCGAGTGGCCGGAATGCGGTACTCGCCCGTCAACTCCATCGCGTGCCCCATTCTCCCTGGCCGAAAACTAGCGGCAACGCCGGGCTCGGGCAAGGCGGCGGAGGGTTGCGAATTGCCTTGATCGATCCCGGCATGTTGGCAGTGGTGGAATAGCTGGTTAAGGTAATGCTCTGCCCGCCAACCGGGCAGAGCGCCGGTGTCTCGGCAAGCATAAGGAACTGTTGGGAGGCTTACGCATGCGAAAGCTACTGGCTACGGTGTTGGTCGTGGCGGGGGTCGTTGCCCCTCAAGTCGCCGCTCGGGCGCAGGACTATCCCTCGCGCACGATCACCATCGTCGTACCATTCTCGGCCGGCGGCCCGACTGATACCGTCACCCGGCTCGTCGCCGAAGCGATGCAGCGCGACCTCGGCCAGCAGATTGTGGTCGAGAATGTCGGCGGGGCGGGCGGAACGGTGGGTGCGGGGCGCGTGGCGAAGGCAGAGCCCGACGGCCACACCTTGCTCTTGTACCATATCGGTTTGGCGACCAGCGCCACGCTTTACCGAAACCTTGCGTTCAACCCTCGCGAGGCATTCGCACCGATCGGGTTGGTCACCGAAGTGCCGATGACCATCGTGGCGCGCGCCGATTTGCCGCCCAAGGACGTTCAGGAGCTGGTCTCCTACGTCAAGGAGAACAAGGATACGGTCACCTACGCCAACGCCGGCATCGGGGCCGCCTCGCACCTCTGCGGCATGCTGTTCATGCGCGAGATCGGCACCCAGCTCACGACGGTGCCCTATAAAGGCACGGGACCGGCGCTGACCGATTTGATCGGCGGCCAGGTCGATTTCATGTGCGACCAGACCACCAACACGACGAACCAAATCAAGGCCGGCAAGATCAAGATTTATGCCGTGACCAGTCCGGAGCGTCTGAATGTTCTGCCCGACGCTCCGACGACCCTGGAAGCTGGACTTTCGGGCGTTCAGGTATCGATCTGGCACGGACTCTATGCGCCCAAGGGCACGCCCGATGCAGTCGTACAGCGGCTTGCCGCCTCGCTCCAGAAGGCGCTAAAGGACGAGAACGTGATTCAGCGCTTCGCCGAGCTCGGCACCACGCCAGTGGACGAATCGGCAGCGACGCCGGAAGCCCTGACGGCAAGGCTCAACTCGGAAATCGACCGTTGGGCGCCAGTGATCAAGGAAGCCGGCGTCTACGCGGACTGAGCAGAACCAGGTGGGGCAGGCCGGCGGAGGTCCGGCGGCTCTTTCCTCGCGCACCCTCACTCCATGGTCCGGAAGGAGCCTTTCATTCCGTGACGAGCCGCCTGAGGGATCTGTTGGCTGGCGCGGTTTTCGTCGCGCTCGGTCTCGCTTTTCTGGTCGGTGCCCTTGGCCTGGAGCGCGGAACGGCGTTCCGGATGGGTCCGGGCTATTTCCCGCTTGTGCTCGCTGGTCTCCTAGTCCTGATCGGCGCCGCAATTGCCATCCGGGCGCTGCGAGAGCAGGAGACGGTGATCCATATGCACGCCGTGCCGTGGCGAGGCCTTGTCTTGATTCTGGCAGCGCCGGTGTTGTTCGGTTTCACGGTCCGCGGGCTCGGGCTCCTTCCAGCAATTGCCATGGTAGCGCTGATTTCCTCCTTCGCCAGCCGGCGGATGAAGCCCTTGCTGGCTGGGGCGATAACCGTTCTGCTCACGCTTTTCTGCGTGCTTGTCTTCAACGTGGGGCTCGGCTTGCCGATCCGCTTGATCGGTCCTTGGCTGAGCTAGGGTAGGGGCCACGCCATGGACCTCATTGCCAATCTTGGCCTCGGTTTCGAAACCGCGCTGACCTTCAACAATATCCTCTACTGCTTCATCGGCGTGCTGCTTGGGACGTTGATCGGCGTGCTGCCGGGGATCGGGCCGACCGCCACCATCGCGATGCTGCTGCCGATCACCTTCGCGCTCTCGCCGGTCTCGGCTCTGATCATGCTGGCGGGCATCTATTACGGCGCGCAATATGGCGGCTCGACGACGGCGATCCTGATCAACCTTCCCGGCGAATCCTCCTCAGCCGTCACCGCGATCGACGGTTACCAGATGGCGCGCCAGGGCCGCGCAGGGGCGGCGCTGGCGGCCGCGGCACTGGGCTCCTTCTTCGCCGGATCGGTCGCCACGCTGGTGCTGGCGACACTGGCGCCGGCGCTGGCGGAGGTCGCGCTCGAGTTCGGGCCAGCCGAGTATTTCTCGCTCATGGTGCTGGGCCTGGTCTCCTCGGTCGCGCTCGCTCATGGCTCGGTCGTCAAGGCGCTCGGCATGATCGTGCTCGGTCTGTCGTTGGGGCTGGTCGGCACCGACATCTATACCGGCACGCCACGCTTCACCCTCGGTTATCCGGAACTGGCTGACGGTTTGAACTTCGTCGCCGTGGCCGTGGGCGTGTTCGGGATCGCGGAAATCCTGCGAAACCTCGAGAGCGAGGCCTTGCGGACGGTGGCTGTCAAGCACATCACCAACATTCTACCCAGCCGCGAGGACCTGAAGGCAATCGCAATGCCCGTGCTGCGCGGCACGGTGCTAGGCTCGGCGCTCGGCATTCTGCCGGGAGGCGGGGCGATCCTTTCTTCCTTCGCTGCCTATACGCTCGAGAAAAGGCTGTCGAAGACGCCGGAACGTTTTGGAAAGGGCGCGATCGAGGGTGTTGCCGGTCCGGAATCGGCGAACAATGCCGGGGCGCAGACTTCCTTCATTCCGATGCTGACGCTTGGCATCCCAGCCAATCCGGTGATGGCGCTGATGATCGGCGCCCTCATTATCCAAGGGATCACCCCCGGACCGAACGTGGCCACCGACGAGCCGGCGTTGTTCTGGGGCGTGATCGTCTCGATGTGGATCGGGAACCTGCTGCTGGTGCTGCTCAACCTGCCGCTGATCGGGGTGTGGGTCCGGCTCTTGAAGATTCCCTATTATGTGCTGTTTCCGGCCATCCTCGCCTTCAGCGCAATCGGCGTCTACAGCATCAACTCCAATTCCTTCGATCTGTTCGCCGTCGCCGTGTTCGGCATTCTCGGCTATGTCCTGGTGAAGCTGGACTGCGAGCCCGCGCCGCTCCTCCTCGGTTTCGTCCTAGGTCCCATGCTGGAGGAGCATTTGCGCCGGGCGATGATCATCTCGCGCGGCGATCCGTCGGTGTTCATCACCCGGCCCTTAAGCGGTGTGCTGCTGATCTTGGCCGTTGCGATCCTGGTGATCGTCTTCCTACCGACGATCGCCAAGAGGCGTGAGGAGGTGTTCCAGGAAGACTGATGCCCTCAAGTTATGCTCAATCATTGATTGAAACGTCTAATTGTGAGATATTGCTAATGAGATTTTCCTAGAATGAATGAGCCTTGTTCAAGACCCAGCGCATCAGAGATCCCATCCACGACTTCGTCATCTTCAAGAGCGACGATCCTTTGGCGGTCGATGCTTGTGCGTGGAGGCTGCTGCAGTCGCCCGATTTCCAGCGTCTGAGGCGGATCAAGCAACTCGGCGTGTCGGAATTCGTCTTCCCGTCCGCCACGCATAGCAGATTCGCGCACTCTGTCGGCGTCTTTCATAATGCTCGACGGCTTGTGAAGCTGATCAGGCGTGAAATTGAATTGGGCCGGGTAAACGGACACTTTGATCAAGATCGGGCGAAAATCGCAATTCTCGCCGCACTACTACATGACATTGGACATGGTCCGTTCAGCCATGCCTTCGAGAACGCACGCAAGGCGGTCAGAGCCGAGCAGGCACCGGCGGGAACGAACCCGGCTCCTATCCGCGGGCACGAGGATCTCACAGCGGAGATGATCAAGGATCCCAATGGCGAGATTGGCGCGATTCTCGCGGATGTGGGCGTAGATCCAGACAACGTCGCGGAGTTGATTGCCTCCAAGATCCCGCAAGATATGTACCACGCGATCGTTTCGAGCTCGTTCGATGCCGACCGCCTGGATTACCTGATGCGAGACCGCTACATGACGGGCACCGGTGCCGGTGCCATCGATCTTGAGTGGCTCATGGACAATGTTCGCGTTGCCGCAATCGATGTCTCTCCGCCGGAAGCGGAGGGTGAAGAGGAGACATTTCGCCACAGCTTCTGTCTGAGCCACAAGGCCCGCGAGGCTGCCGAAGATTTCCTCTTGGCGCGGTACCGGCTCTATAGCAACGTGTACCTCCATAAGACCACGCGCGGCATCGAGCAACTGCTCGCCGTGCTGTTCCGGATGATTGCTCGAGCCGCTTCGGACGGTAAGGTTTGCGGCCTTGCGCCGGAGTGTCCACTTGTCCGTTTCTTCTCGCGCGATGGCGACACATTGGCAAACTACCGTGATATCGACGACACCGTTGTTTGGGGCGCTATTCACGGTCTCCATTTTGGGGGCGGTTCCGAGGCGAAGGATATTGCCCGAAGGCTGCTCAATCGAGAGAGACCCTATTGCCTGGATATACAGCAAACATTCCCTGAGGACGCTGACAGGCAGAGGCGTCTGAAGCGTAGACTCGACTCGGAATTTGGTTCGCGGCTCGATTCGAGAGTGTTTCGCGACACCTCCAGTCTGTCGATCTATGGCGAGATCGGGGCCGATGACCGCCGCGCCCAAGAACGTCTGATGATCCAGCTAATGGACGGTTCTCTCAGGGAAATTACGCATTTCCAGGACTCGACTATGGCAGGCTCCGACCACAAGCGACTGTTGGAGCGATACTATTTTCTTGATGAAAGCGATTGCCATAGAGCACAAACTATCGTTGATTCGATTGGGCGAAGGGGTAGCCGCCGATGACCATCGACATTCCGAGCCTAGTGTATGCGGCGGGGGGCACGATCGTCGGCAGGGTTCGGCTCCAGAAGATCGTCTATTTGCTTGATCAGATCGGCCTCGATAGCGGCTTCACTTACGAATACCGACACTATGGGCCGTACTCCGAGGGACTTGCCGAGCAAGTTGAAGATGATTTCATCTTCAAGAAACTGGATATCGAGCCTCGCCGACGGGCGAGAGATGGCGTGCCCTATGTGATATTTCGAGCGTCTGGATCGGGTGACGGCGAGCTGATCGACAGCCGTGCTTCAGCGAGGCGAGTCCGTGAACTTCTTCCGGAGCTGAACCGCGAACTTGTCACAGTGCTCGAACTTGCTGCTACCATGCACTGGATTGCATCTGTCGAGAATCGGCCGGACTGGCGGAAGGAATTGGTCCGACGTAAGGGG
>DASPGI010000017.1:0-26856 GCA_035620695.1 Alphaproteobacteria bacterium | reverse complement strand
CGGCTCCAGCAGCCGCCAGGACAAGAGGAGAAAGGGAGTGCCGTAGTAGAGCAACACCCCCAGCCAGGGCAGAAGGAAGACCATCGTGCCCGCCAGGTCGACCGCTGCGCGCCGGCGCGGGCTCATGCGCGCATAGAGAATGTCGACCCGTACATGCCCTCCATGCAGCAGCGTGTAGCCGGCCCCTAGCATGAAGACGGCGGCGTGCTGCCAGACATAGAGTTCCTGCAACCAGATGAAGCCGACCGAGAAGACGTAGCGCAGCACGACCACGAGAAGGCAGACCAGAACGGCGCCCAAGGTAAGGAACGCCACCGCGCGCCCCACCACCTCGTTGATGCGATCGATGACGCGGACGGCAGCGATGAGTGCGTTCATGCGCCCGGTTGATCCTTCGTTATGCGGAACCGCGTTGTGCGCACTGGTCTCTCCGTCGCGCTGGAGTGTGATCGTAATCCGTCATCGTCGGCAATCAGAAAGGTCAGCAGATCGGTGAGATCGTCTTGAGTCGTGTGTCTCAAATCCCCTCCCCCTTTGAGGGAGACGGTCAGGGTGGGGGCAACCCTCAGGATTGCGCGCGTGCTTTTTCGTGAACCTGCCCCGTCGGAAACTTCACGACAATGATGTGCAGAACGGATGAAATCTTCTTCTCGACTCCCCTCCCCAACCGTCCCCCTCAAGGGGGAGGGGAATTTTGGCGAGAGTCCCGCCAATCCCTGCGTTACTAGAACCGGTTCGCTTTCGGGAACCCGGTGGGCGGGAGGCGTCCGGCCTGGGCGCGCTTACCGACCCAGGCTTGCAGGTCGGTCTCGGTGCGCGTGCGTTCGCCCGAGCGCCAGGACAGCCCCTCGTCCAGCGTAAACACCTTGGCGTCGGCAAGGCCGCCATCCTTGTATTTCTGCAGAGTGACGCCGCGTCCGCGCGCCATCTCCGGCAGCTCGGCAAGCGGAAAGATGATCAGCTTGCGGTTCTCGCCGACCACCGCGACATGGTCGCCCTCGGCGGGTGTGCAGACCGCCGCTTCCACACCCTCGGCAAGGTTCAGCACTTGCTTGCCGGCACGGGTCTGCGCCACGACCTCCTCCTCCGGCACGACGAAGCCGCGCCCGTCGGCGGCGGCGACCAGAAGCTTGCGGCCGGGCTGGTGGATGAGGAGCTGCACGAGGTCCTGATCATTGCCGAGATCGATCATCAGCCTGACCGGCTCGCCATGGCCGCGTCCGCCCGGCAGCTTGTCGACGCCGAGCGTGTAGAAGCGCCCATTGGTTCCGAAGAGGAGAAGCTTGTCGGTGCTTTGTCCCGGCAGCACGAAGCGGGCCCGGTCGCCCTCCTTGTATTTGACCTCGGCCAGCGCCTCCGGCGTCAAGTGTCCCTTCATGGTGCGAATCCAGCCCTTCTCCGAGCAGATCACCGTCACCGGCTCGCGTTCGACCAGGGCCTCGATCGGCACCTCGACTGGCGCCGGCGCCTCGGCGATCTCCGTGCGGCGACGGCCGAGCGGGCTGGAGGCCGGGAACTGCCTGCGAAGCTCCTCGATTTGCGCGGCGATCGTCTTCCAACGGCGAGGCTCATCCTTCAAAAGGCCCTTAAGGTCCTTGCGCTCGGCGGTCAGGGTCTTGTGCTCGGACTTGATCTCGATTTCCTCGAGCTTGCGCAAGGCGCGCAGCCGCATATTGAGGATCGCTTCGGCCTGGGTGTCGCTGAGCTTCCACTTGCGCATCATCTTCGCCTTGGGGTCGTCCTCGGTGCGGATGATGCGGATGACCTCGTCCAAGTTGAGATAGGCGATGAGGAATCCATCGAGGATTTCCAGGCGGCGTTCGATCGCGGCAAGCCGATGCTTCGACCGGCGGATCAAGACCTCATGGCGGTGGTCGAGGAACGCGTTCAGTGCCTCGCGCAGGCTCATCACGCGCGGCGTATGTTCCCCATCCAGCACGTTGAGATTGAGCGGATAGCGGATCTCCAAATCGGTCGCCCGGAACAGCGACTCCATCAAGATCTCCGGCTCGACATTGCGGCTCTTGGGCTCGAGTACGATTCGCACATCCTCGGTCGATTCGTCGTGGATGTCCGCCAGAAGTGCCAGTTTCTTTTCCTGGAGCAGCTCGGCCATGCGTTCGATCAGGCGACCCTTGGGCACCTGATAGGGAATTTCGGTCACGACAGCCTGCCAGGTGCCGCCCTTCATGCGCTCGACCGTCCAGCGCGCGCGCAAGCGGAAGCTGCCGCGACCGGTCTTGTACGCCTCGACGATGCTGGCGTATGGCTCGACCAGCACGCCGCCGGTCGGAAAATCAGGTCCCGGGATCAGCTCGACCAGCTTGTCGATGGTGGCGTTGGGGTGCTTGATGAGATGCAGAAGCGCCGAAGCGAGCTCGACAATATTGTGCGGCGGGATCGAGGTGGCCATTCCGACCGCGATTCCCTGTGCGCCGTTGGCAAGCAGGTTGGGGAACGCCGCCGGCATGACAACGGGCTCCTGGCCCTCGCCGTCATAGGTCGAGCGGAAATCGACCGCGTCCTCGTCGATGCCTTGTAGGAGCAGCTCGGCGACAGGGGTAAGCCGCGCCTCGGTGTAGCGCATCGCCGCCGCGTTATCGCCGTCGATATTGCCGAAATTGCCCTGTCCGTCGACCAGCGGATAGCGCACCGCGAATTCCTGTGCCAGCCGCACCAGCGCGTCATAAACCGCGACCTCGCCATGCGGATGGTACTTGCCGATGACATCGCCGACGACGCGCGCGCATTTCTTGAACCCGGAGGCGGGATCGAGCTTCAGCTCGCGCATGGCGTAGAGGAGGCGTCTGTGCACGGGCTTGAGCCCATCGCGGACGTCCGGGAGCGAACGCGCCATGATGGTGGAGAGCGCATAGGCCAGATAGCGCTCGCCGAGCGCCTCGGCGAGCCCGGCCTCGCGGACGTCACCTGTGCCGTCAGGTGGGGTCATGCTTGGTCCTCTCAAGAGATGGGACGCAAGCTATTGTAGGCAACCGGCTCTTATACCGCAATCCAATGGGTGCGCGGCCGCCCGGTCCAGCTCTGAAAAGCGCCTACCCGCACACTCAGGCCGATCGTGCGGCCGGCTGCATACGCTCGAACAGCATCAGCAGATCCCGATAGGCTTCTAGCGTGTCGCAGTCCTGGAAGAACTGCGGCTCCGCGGTCTTCAGCGGCGAGACCAGCTCCGGAAAGTTGATCAGCAAGTTCCGGCACCCGAAATTGATGCCGCGGCGATACATCTCCTCTCGGCTCCAGCCGGGGATGACGATCGGGTTGCCGCGCTCGGTCTCGTCGAACGGCACCACCGCCTTTTCGCCGCCCAGCTCCGCGAAGCGCACGATGAGGCGATCGAAATCGGCGCGGGCGAGCAACGGCATGTCGCCGGGAATGACGAGATAACCGCTCGCCTCGGGCGCCGCCAATACGCCGACGCGCACCGAGGTCATCTGGCTTTCGGTGTAATCGGGATTCTCCACGATCGTCACCGGAAGATCGGCGATCGCCTTGCGCACGTTCCAGCGGTCATGCCCGACGACGACGAAAACTTGCACCGCCTTGCTCGCCACCGCCTCGCGCGCGACGCGGCGCACCAGCGGCTCGCCGCCGAACTTCAGCAACAGCTTGTTCTGCGGCGCCATGCGGGTGGAAAGCCCCGCCGCCAGTATGATGGCGATGACGCCCTCGATCCGTTGGTCGCTCATTCCGCCGCCTCCACACGTGTTTCTGCAACACGCTTCTGCCGGCGGACCCGCACGATATCGGCCAGGATCGAGAGCGCGATCTCTTCCGGCGTTACCGCGCCGATGGATATTCCGGCCGGCCCGCGCAATTGTGTGAGCCGTTCGGCTGGGATGCCTTTTTCCGACAGGTTCTCTTTCAAGGCGGCCACCTTGGCCCGGCTGCCGACGAAGGCGACGTACCGCGCGGCCGAGCGTAGAGCGGCGCCGAGCGCCGCCTCGTCTCCAGCGCCTTGTGTCGCCACGACGATGAAGGACGATGCCGGAGCCTCCGCCACGCCATCAAATCCGTCTCGTGGGTTCAGTCCCGCCGGCAGGCTTGCCTGCTGCGCGGCGGGCGCGTGGATCTCGAGTTTGAGCCCGATCCTTGGCGCCAACTCCGCGACGGCCACGGCAACCGGGGTGGCCCCGCAGAGAACTATTTGAGGCTGGGGCAAGACCGGCTCGATGAACAGATCGACTACGCCCTGCGACGGGCACATGTTCTTGTCGAACTCGACGCCGTCTCGCTTGTCGCCAGGCTTGAGGCCCTTGGCCTTCAACTCATCGAAGGGCACGACGCTGATAAAACGCGCCTCGCCATCTTCCAGACAGCGCCGGGCCGCTTTCTTGACCGCGCCAAGCGCGCAGCCCCCGCCGATCCAACCTGCCATGCGACCGTCGGCGCATATGATTGCCTTGGCGCCGGGCTTGGCCGCGACCGATGCGACCGTCCGCACGACGGTCGCGACAACGAACGGCTCGCCCTTCCCCGTCAGTTCCTCGACCAGGCGCGTCACATCGTCGCTGCTGGACATGAGTTCTCTCCCTCAGGCCCGCGCCAATTGCGGCGCCAAGGCCGTCAGACTTTCGAGATTATGCGCAGGCGCGAACACATCGATATGGGGCAGCGCCGCGGCCATGCCGCCGGCGATCGGCTGATAGCCCCGCCAGCCCAGGAGTGGATTGAGCCAGATCACGCGCCGCGCGCGTTTCGCCAATGCCGTCATCGCCTTCGCCAGCAGCTCCGGCTCGCCGGTGTCATACCCGTCGGACAGGATGAATAGGATGCTCCTGCCACGGAGCGCGCGGCGGGCGTGGTGCTTCGCGAAGGTCGATAGGCATTCGCCGATGCGCGTGCCGCCGCCCCAGCCCTCGGCCATGAGCGACAGTCGCTCCAGCGCCGCGACCCGGCGCCTCTCGCGCAACACCGGCCCGATCTCGACGAGCCTGGTGTGGAACAAATAGCCCTCGCCTTCGGGCAGGCGCTTCAGCAGCGCCAGCATGAAGCGCAGGAAGATCGCGCTGTATTGCGACATGGAGCCGGAGGCATCGAGCATCAGTACCGGCCTGAGTGGCCGGCGCGGCGCATGTCGGCGATAAATCTCGATCGGCTCGCCGCCATGGGCGATGCTGGCATGCAGCATCCGGCGCAGATCGAGCCGCTCGCCGCGCCGCGCGGCCTTCCGCCGCCGCTGCAGGCGTCGGCGCAGGGAGATGGCAAAGGTCTCGACCAGCTGGTCCAAAAGCTCCAAATCGTCCGGGTTGTCGAGATGGCGGAAATCGGTGCGTGAAAGACTCTCCGCGCGAGAGGCGCCGCCGCGTCGCAGTGCTTCGCTCTCCGCGGCATTCACTTCCTCGCCGGTGGCGCGCGTGACCGTATCGGCCAGCGCGGCCACACGCTCGGGCACGGGGCCGAGCATCGGGCGGCGCGACGCTTGTTTTGCGCCTGCGCCCACCGACGCCGGTTGGACATGTTTGACGCCTCGACGCAACCAATAGGCATCGAACACCGCGTCGAACCGCTGAGCTTCTTCCCGCCGCGTCGCCAGGAGCGGCTTCAAGGCCGCCCGCAATTGTCGCGGTCGTGAGAGATCGAGCGCCGCCGCGATGCGCAGCGCGTCGCGCCCCTCGCCCAAGCCCACCGCAAATCCGTTCTCACGCAAACTGCGCAAGAACCCCACCATGCGCCGCACGAAGGCTCTCCCCGCCGAATGCGGGAGCTGAAGCAACGTGTCGAGATCGTCGCGATTCATGGCTCACGCAACCTTGCCGATCAGCCGCTCCGCGACCTCGCGGCTGAAGCTGCCCTGATCCTCGCGGGTCTTGACGAGGCACATCAGCGATTCGAGCACCGTTTCCGAGGCAGCCTCGATCCGCGCAACGCCCAAGCCCACAAGCGACGCCGCCCAGTCGATCGATTCCGCGACACCCGGCGCCTTCCTCAGATCTTCCTTGCGTACGAGGGCGACAAAGCGCGCGATCTGATCGGCGAGAGTGGAGGATATCCCCGGCACCCGCGCCAGCAGTATGCGCGTTTCCTGGTCCAAGCCCGGGTAGTCGACATAGTGATAGAGGCAGCGCCGCCTGAGCGCGTCGGAGAGCTCGCGTGTACCGTTGGAGGTGAGCACGACCCGTGGAATCGAGCGCGCCGTCACGGTGCCGAATTCCGGGATCGAAACCTGAAAATCGGCCAGTACTTCGAGCAGCAGCGCCTCGAACTCCTCGTCGGCCCGATCCACCTCATCGATCAGGAGGACGGGCGGCGTCTCCTGCCGGATTGCGGCAAGCAATGGCCGCTCGAGCAGATAGTCCTCGGAAAAGATCGAGCGCTCGATCTCCTTCGGGTCTTGGCCCGAGGTCTCGCGCGCCTTGATGGACAGCAATTGCCGCTGGTAGTTCCATTCATAGAGCGCGGCGCTGGCATCCAGCCCTTCGTAGCATTGCAGGCGGATGAGCTTGGTGGCGTACACGGCGGCAAGGGCTTTGGCGGTTTCGGTCTTGCCTACTCCCGCCTCACCCTCCAGCAGCAGCGGCCGGCCGAGCAGATCCATCAGCCACAGCGCCATCTCCAGGTCCGGCCCGGCGATGTAGCCGTGTTGCGCCAGACGGTCGGTTATGTCCTTCCGGTCCATAAGCGCGTTCTAGCCAACCAACCCCAGCTTTTCCGCCGCCTTCCACACCCGCCAGGCATCGTGCGGCATCTGCAGATGCGTGACGCCAAGATGCGCGAAGGCGTCGATCACCGCGTTAGAGAAAGCCGGAACGCCGCCGACATTCGGACTTTCGCCGACACCCTTGGCTCCGATCGGATGATGCGGCGAGGGTGTAACGGTATGATCGGTCTCCCATACCGGGGTTTCGACGGCGGTGGGCAGGAAGTAGTCAAGGAACGTGACGCCCTGTACGTTGCCCGTCCCTTCCTCGTACTTGATCTCCTGGCCCAACGCGATGCCGAAGGCCTCGGTCAAGCCGCCATGGACCTGGCCCTCGATGATCATGGGATTTATGCGGGTTCCGCAATCGTCCAAAGCGTAGAAGCGCCGCACCTTTACAGCACCCGTATCGATGTCGATATCGACGACGCAGATATAGGCGCCGAACGGATAGGTCATGTTGGGAGGATCATAGTAGTCGACTGCCTCGAGCCCGGGCTCCATGCCCGATGGCACGTTATTGTATGCCGCCCAGCATATTTCCTTCATGCTCTTGGACTTCTCGGGCAGGCCCTTGACCTGGAACCGGTCGACATCGAATTCCAGATCGTTCTCCCCGACTTCGAGGAGGTGCGCGGCGATCTTTTTGGCTTTGGCGTGGATCTTGCGCGCGGCCCGCGCGCAGGCGGCGCCGGCCACCGGCGTCGAGCGCGAACCATAGGTGCCGAGCCCATAAGGCGCGGTGCTGGTATCACCCTCCTCCACCGCAATCATGTCGGCCGGGATGCCGGTCTCGGTCGCGATGATCTGGGCATAGGTAGTCTCATGACCCTGCCCTTGCGCCTTCGTGCCGAAACGGGCGATAGCCGCGCCGGTCGGATGCACGCGGATCTCCGCTGAATCGAACATGGCGATGCCGAGAATGTCGCAATTGCGCGAGGGCCCCGCCCCCACAATCTCGGTGAAGAAGGCGACGCCGATGCCCATGAGCTCGCGCGTTTCGCCCCGCTTGAACGCCTCGCGCTTCTGCCGCTGCTCCTCGCGGAGAGCCTTGTAACCGACCGCATCCATCACCTTGTTGAGCGCAACCGCATAGTTGCCCGAGTCGTACTCCCAGCCGAGCGCCGACCTGTACGGGAACTGCTCCGGCCGGATCAGGTTCTTCAGCCGAAGTTCCGCCGGATCCATGTTGAGCTTGCGCGCCAGCACATCGACGATGCGCTCGATGCAATAGGCTGCCTCCGTCACCCTGAACGAACAGCGATAGGCCACCCCGCCCGGCGCCTTGTTGGTATAGACGCCATCGACCGCGACATGCGCGACCGGAATATCGTAGGAGCCGGTCACGATGTTGAAGAAGCCGGCGGGATACTTGCTGGGATCGGCGCAGGCGTCGAAGGCGCCGTGATCGGCCAGAACGTGACAGCGCAAGCCCAGAATCTTGCCGTCCTTGGTCGCGGCCAGCTCCGCCGTCATATGATAGTCTCGGGCGAAGGCCGTGGCCGAAAGATTCTCGATCCGATCCTCCACCCATTTCACCGGGACCCCCAGCACGATCGAGGCCACGATCGAGCAGACATATCCCGGGTAGACCCCGACCTTGTTACCGAACCCGCCGCCGATATCAGGGGAGATGATGCGGATCTTGTGCTCCGGAAGTCCGGAGAGGATCGAAGCCACGGTGCGCACCACATGCGGGGCCTGGAAGGTGCCCCAGACAGTCAGCTCGCCGCGCACCTTGTCCATCGAGGCCAGCGACGCGCAGGTCTCCAGCGGCGCCGGATGGACGCGCTGGTAGGAGATCAGCTCCTTCACCGTGACCGGCGCTGAGGCGAACACCCGGTCGGTGCCCGCCTTGTCGCCCGCGGTCCATTCGAAAATGTGATTGGGATGCTTGCGCCTGCCATGCGCGCCTTCCAGCTTCTCCTTGATGTCGTCCCGCAGGATCGGCGCGTCCGGCGCCATCGCCTTGAAGGGGTCGACGAGAGCCGGAAGGGGTTCGTACTCCACCTCGACCAACTCGACGGCATCGGCGGCAACGTAGCGATCCTCGGCCACGACGAAGGCGACTTCCTGGTTCGCAAACAGCACCTTCTCGTCCGCCAGCACGGCCTGCACATCGCCGGCGAGCGTCGGCATGTAGTGCAGCTTCAGCGGTTTCAGATCATTGGCGGTCAGCACGGCCTTGACGCCGGGAAGCGCCAGCGCCTTGCTGATGTCGAGCTTCTTGATCCGCGCATGGCCATAAGGTGCGCGCACCAGGTCACCATGCAACATGCCCGGCAGCTTCAGATCGTCGACGTAGTTGCCCTTGCCCTGGATGAAACGGGCATCCTCGGTGCGGCGGCGGGCAAAGCCCATGCCCTTGAGGGCGGATTCGCGCTCGGCGCGGCTGGGAGCGGGGGCGTTCATTCTGCGGCCTCCTTCCGGTTCTCGCCAGCCAGCATCTCGGCGGCGGCGAGGACTGCCTTGACGATGTTTTGATAGCCGGTGCAACGGCAGAGGTTGCCGGAGATGCCCCAGCGGATTTCCTCCTCGGTCGGCTTCGGATGTTCCTGCAGCAGTCGATATGCGCGCAGGATCATGCCCGGCGTGCAGAAGCCGCATTGCAGCCCGTGATGCTCGTGGAAGGCCTGCTGCAACGGATGCAAGCTGCCGTCGGGTCGCGCCATGCCTTCGATAGTGAGGACCTGACTGCCCTCGGCCTGCGCCGCGAAGACGGTGCAGGATTTGACCGACTTGCCGTCCAGATCCACGGTGCAAGCGCCGCAATGGCTGGTGTCGCATCCGACATGAGGGCCGGTTAGGCCCAGATTCTCGCGCAGGAAATGGATCAGCAGAGTGCGCGGCTCGATCTCGGCGGAGACCAGGCGGCCATTGACCGTCATCGCGACCCGCATCTTGGTGGCGTTCGTTGTCATGTCTTTGGGCTCCTGTTTGGCTAGCGCGCGCGGGACTTGGCGCGTTCGATGGCACGGCGCACCATCACTCCCAGCACAGACCGGCGGTACTCCTTCGGACCACGGCTATCCGCGACCGGGTCACAGATCGCCATCGCTGCCTGGGCGGCCTTGTCGATGGCCGCCTTGTCGAGGTTGCCGCCGATCAGCGTCTTTGCCGCGTCGACGGCCAGCAGCGGCGTCGACGCCACATTGGTCAATGCAATACTGGCGCTTGTGCAGGTACGGCCGGCAAGGGTGAGCGTGACGGCGGCGGCGGCGACCGCATAGTCGCCGACCTTCCGTTTCAGCTTCTCATAGGCCCAGCCGTGACCCGCGGCCGGCGCGACCAAGCGTAATTCGGTGAGGATCTCTCCGGGGCCGAGCTTGGTGAAGAAGGCGGCCTCGTAGAAGTCCCGCGCCGCCACTTGGCGGGTGCCGCTTGATCCGGCCAAACCGTAGCGCGCATCCAAGCACTGCATCACGCCCGGCATGTCGTTGCCCGGGTCGCCGTTGGCGACATTGCCGCCGATGGTGCCGACAGAACGGACCTGCGGATCGGCGATGACGCTCGCCGCTTCGCTCAGGATCGGCGCCTTTTCGGCAAGCAGGTCGGAACCAATGATTTCCGCCTGGGTGGTCATGGCCCCGATGATGATGTCAGCGCCTTCCTGGCGAATGCCTTTCAGCCCAGCGATCCTTCCCAGATCGATCAGATGGTCGGGCTGCGCCAGACGCAGCTTCATCATCGGGATCAGGCTGTGACCTCCGGCAAGCGGACGTGCATTCTCGCCGAGGCTCGTCAACATCTGGACGGCTTCATTCACCGACGCAGGTCGGTGATAGGTAAAACGACCCGGAATCATGACTATCTCCTCCCCGAGAGGGCGGCGCGTTCATGCGCTCTTGCCAACTAGTGATCCTAATTGATCCTGGGAGGGGCGGCTATGCCCGGAATCGCTCCGGCCGGTAGGGGGCGACATCGAGCGCGGGCGGCCGGCCGAGCGCCAGCGCCGCAGCGAGCTTGCCGGTGATCGCAGCCAATGTCAGCCCGAGATGGCCGTGCCCGAAGGCGAGCACGGCGTTGGGCAGACCCGGCACTTTTCCAATTACCGGGAGCGAATCCGGCATCGACGGGCGAAACCCCATCCAGCGGCCGGCGCCTCGTGCATTGAGCCCTTGCAGCATGCGTTGGCCGTGGGTCAGAAGTTTCTCGGCCCGGTCGTAGTTCGGCGGCGCGATAAGGCCGCCGAGCTCGACCGTGCCGGCCAAACGCAGCCCGATCTCCAAGGGCGTGACGGCAAAGCTGTGATCACCGGAATAGATCGGCCGGCGCAGATGGACGCCCGGATTCGGCAGGGTCATGTGGTAGCCGCGCTCGGTGTCGAGCGGAACGTCGCAACCGAGCGCCCGCGCCAGAGGTCGCGACCATGCGCCGGCTGCAATCACCACCGCATCGAAGGGAATCTCGCCCTCGGCCGTGCGGCCCGTTACGGGGCCGCCGTCGCGATGCTCAAATCCGAGGAGTGCGCGCCGTTCGATGCGTCCGCCGGCGCGCTTGACCGCCTCCGCCAGGCTCAGTGCCAGCCGATATGGATCAAGCATGTGGGCGTTTTCCGGATAGAGCACCGCATGCCTATAGATCGATGTGAGGCTGGGCTCGGCTTGGCGGATCTCCTCCGCCTGCAATAGTTCCAGGGACACGCCGAAGCGCCGCTGCAACTCGATCCCGTACTGCGCCTTGCGAAAATGCTTGTCGGTCTCGTAGACGCAGAGCCAACCGGTGCGTTGCATCATGCTGGTTGCGTCGGCACATTCGAGAAGCGGAACATAGGCGTCAATGGCGCCGGTCAGCAGAGGGTGCAACGCCGCGGCGATCGCCTCGACACGGGCGGGGCGGCTGGCCGCGACGAAGCGAAGAAGCCACGGTGTGATTTGCGGAAGATAGGCCCAGCGGACTGCCAGCGGCCCCAGCGGATCGAGAAGCATGCCCGGCACTTCGCGCAGCACACCCGGCATCGCCACCGGCAGTACGGAATCGACCGCCAGCACGGCGGCATTCCCTTTGGAGGCGCCCTCGCCCGGTCCACGAGGATCGAGCAAGGTGACGCATGCCCCCTCGCGCTGAAGATAGAGCGCGGTGCAAAGCCCGACAAATCCGGCGCCGGCGATCAGGATATGCGGCTGCACTGTCATGGCGCTGCAGCTGTTTCCTGCAAGGGCGCCGAATGGCGCGCGCGCCATGCGTCGCGCCCGAGCCGGTAGAGCACATGGCGACGGATGGGCGCAGCTTCCGGTTCGAGAGGGTGATCGAAATCGTCGGCTGGATCATGGACCATCCCGAGCCGCTCCATCACCTGGCGTGAGCGCACATTCTCCGGCACGGCATAGGCGACGATCTCCTCCAGCCTCATGCTATCGAAGCCGTAGGCAAGCGCAGCCTGCGCCGCTTCGGTGGCGTAGCCCCTTCCCCAGGCGTCGAAGGCAAGGCGCCAGCCGATCTCGATGCACGGCGTGAAATGTGCCGTAAATCGCGGGCTCCAAATGCCGCAAAATCCGATGAACGGTTCGCCGCCTCGTACCTCCAGCGCCCAAGGGCCGTATCCGTGACGCTGGAAGCCATTCAAGACCCGCGTGAAAATCTCGTCGCTTTCGGATCTGTCCAGCACCTTCGGGAAATGGGCCATGACGCGAGGGTCGGCATTGAGCGCGGCAAACGGTGCGCGGTCCTCCTCGCGCCAGTGCCGAAGGATCAGCCGTCGGGTTTCCAAACGGAAATGATCGGTCATCTTCGGCGCCCCAGAAGGTCGATGAGCCGACCGCGCGCGCTCGGCATGCCCTTGGGTGGAGGAAAGATGTTCTGCTCCAGGAATCGGCCGGTAAGGGCGAGCCCGCGCAGTACATCGCCGGGCTGCTCAGGCTCCGATCCCCCGAGGAAGGCAGGCAGCGGCAGCAACTGGTCGAGATAAGGCGCCGCCGCCGCGCGCGAGACGGCACGGCCGGTGCGCGGGCTTACATGGGTGAGCTCGTCCGTCACGCCCGTCGCCGCGCAGCGCAAGAGGTCAAGCCCGAAGCCGAGATCTGCCAGCAGCGTCAGCTCCCAGCGCACATAATCCTCGGGCCATGGCAGGTTCCGATCCTCGCGGCCGAGGCTCTGCAACAGTGCCAGTAACCGGTCGTAAATCGAGCGATGCGGCTCGCGTTCCGGCAGCCCCGCCTCGGCGAGGGCGGCAGCAGAGGTGAGCGCTGCCAGGCGGAGCGGATCATCGATCATGCGTGCTCCATGCGCCTCCAAAAGCTCGCATGAAAAGCTGCCGAGTTGCTCGCCCAGACGTGCACGCCAGCGCGCTTCGACGCGATTGCCGGTCTGGTAAAGCGCGCGTCCGCGACGACCGGCCGCACCGCGTACCAAGCCGGCATGCCGGCCATGCTCGCACGTCAACAGAGTCACGACCGCCGCGTTTTCACCGAACGGACGTGATGCCAGAACGATGCCCTCGTCTCGCCATTCCATCGGCGTGGACTTTGGTTTGGTCGACCCTCACCCTCCCATCGCTGTTGCGATGGGTCCCTCCCTCTCCCGCTCGCGCGGGCGAGGGGTTCCTAACCTCGCCCGCCCTTTGGGGTGGGAGAGGTCGCGAGGGCGTCGGCCCGAGCGGGTGAGGGTGGGTTCGACAATGCAAGCTCAAGCTTTCCAGTTCGCATGAAGTGACTCGTCCTGATAGCGTCGGGCCTATCCGCAGTTATCATCGATCACGCCTCGAAGTCGAGGCCCATCTCGCGATAGAGGCTTGGATCGTCGGTCCAATGCTCTCGAAGCTTCACGAAAAGGAAAAGATGCACCTTGCGGCCGAGCATGGCTTCAAGCTCGCTCTGCGCGGCGAAGCGAACCGAGCGGATGCGGGTGCCGCCCTTGCCGAGCACGATCGCTTTCTGACCCTCGCGCTGGACGTAGATGACCTGACTGACCTTGAGGCTGCCGTCCTGAAACTCATCCCAACTCTCGGTCTCGACAGTGATGGCGTAAGGCACCTCCTGGTGGAGCTGGAGGAACAGCTTCTCACGCGTGACCTCGGCGGCGAGCACGCGCATGGGTGCATCGGAGATCTGGTCTTCGGGGTAGAGCCAGGGACTCTCCGGCAACCGCCGCGCGAGCGCCTCCTTGAGGTCCGCGACGCCGTCTCCGGTTAAGGCGGAGATCATGAAGGTGTCAGTGAAAATACCCTCCTCGCCGAGGCTCTTCGCCAGCTCCAGGAGATTCTGCCGGGGCGCCTGATCGGACTTGTTGAGGGCCAGAATCGCCGTGCGCTCGGCCTGCTTCAGCCCGGCGATGATGTCGAGCGTCTCGGCCTCGGGCGGATTGGCATTGGCGTCGGCTATGAGCACGATCTCGTCCGCATCGGCCGCACCTTTCCAGGCGGCTTTAACCATCGCCCGCTCGAGCCGGCGCTTAGGCTTGAAGATTCCAGGAGTGTCGACCAGGACGATCTGCGCCGGGCCGTGAAGCGCGATCCCGAGCAGCCGCGTGCGCGTGGTCTGAACCTTGGGAGTGACGATGGCGATCTTGGCTCCGACCAGCATATTGACGAGCGTGGACTTGCCGGCGTTGGGCGCGCCGATGACGGCGACGAAGCCGCATCGGGTCGGCTTGGCATCGCTTTGGTCCGGTTCCTTATCTCGCACAATCATACGTGGTTCTCGCCCAGCGCGCGGCGCAAGGATTCCGCGGCGGCGGCTTGTTCGGCCGCGCGCTTTGACCGACCGGTGCCCAAGGCGGGAGGAAGACCCTCGACCCGTACCTCCACGGTGAAGAGCGGCTCATGGGCAGGACCCTCGGAGCCGACCACGATATAGCTCGGCAGCTTGCGTCCGGCCGCTTGCGCCCATTCCTGCAGCGCGGTCTTCGGATCCTGCGGCGGGCGCTCGTCCTGTTGCATGAGCTTGCCCCATTCGCCTTCGATGAAGCGGCGCGCCGCCTCGAGCCCCCCATCGAGATAGAGTGCCGCGATCACCGCCTCGCAAGCGTCTGCAAGGATCGCGGGATTGGTGCGACCGCCGGATTCCTCCTCGCCGCGCGCCAAAGTCAGAAAGCGCGCCAGCCCGATCCGGCCCGCCACCTGCGCCAGGCTTTCCCGCGAAACCAGCACGGCGAATCGACGTGCCAGATGCCCCTCATCCTCCGAGGCGAAGTGGCGATAAAGCAGATCAGCGATTACCAGCCCGAGTACACGGTCGCCCAGGAACTCCAGTCTTTCGTTGGCGGTCACACCACGACCCGAGGCGCTGGAATGGGTGACGGCGAATCTCAAAAGCGAAGGAGCGGCGAAGCGATGGCCGAGCGCCTCGGACAGGCTGGCCAGGGAATCATTCGCCCCGGCGCTCATTCCACCATTTTGAGCAACCGCGACCAGCGAATGGCCATGGGCCAGCGCCAAACCTCCCAAAGCGCGGCGCTGCCGTCGACCGAGAAGAACAGAATCTCGGCGCGGCCGACCAGATTTTCGGCCGGAATCGGTCCGATAAAGCGGCTGTCCTGCGAATTGTCGCGATTGTCGCCCATGACGAAAAAGTGCCCGGGCGGAACGACGTACTCGCGCGTATGGTCGCCGAATTCATTGTCGCCGGCCTCGCGAATGCGGTGGGAAATACCGTTCGGAAGGGTTTCGAGATAGATGGTCCCTCCCGGCGCCTCGGGGTCCTCGCCCTCGATCTTCTGCCGGGTCACCGCTACCCCGTTGATATGAAGGGTGCCGTCACGCACCATGATCCGGTCTCCGGGAAGCCCGATGACCCGCTTGATATAGTCGGTGCTGTTGTCGGAAGGCAGCTTGAAGACGGCGACGTCGCCTCGTTCCGGCTGCCCTCCAAGGACACGCCCGGAGAAGAGATTGGGGCTGAACGGAAAGGAATGCCTGCTGTAGCCGTAGGAGTATTTGGAAACAAAGAGATAGTCGCCGATCAGCAACGTCGGCAGCATCGAGCCCGAGGGGATGTTGAACGGCTCGAAAAGGAAGGTCCGGACCACTAGCGCGATCAGCGCCGCGTAAGCGATCGTTCGGACGGTCTCGGCGATTCCGCCGGCCTTCTTGCGTGCCATCGACTGCGAGACCTGGTTGTTCAGCGCCTGAATCCCCGAAATTGGCCCGGGATCGCCGATCCAGGGCAGAGCGGGGGATCAAGCCAGCACGAGCCCTGAGCTGTCAAGTTTCTGACTTCATCGGGCGTCCGCCTTGGGTATGGCCGAGATGATGACCATGGCCTGTGCCTGCGGATGCTCGTCGGTGATGGTGAGATCAATCTGCGCCACCATGCCGCGCGGAGTAATCTCCAGGAGCCGGCGCGCCGCCCCCCCGGTCAGCAGCATGGTCGGCTTTCCGGAGGCGAGATTAACCACGCCCATGTCGCGCCAGAACACGCCGTCGCGAAATCCGGTACCCAGCGCCTTGGCGCAGGCCTCCTTGGCCGCAAATCGCTTGGCGTAGCTGGCGGCGCGCCCGGCGCGGGCCTCCGACTTGCGCTGCTCGACCGTGGTGAAGACCCGGTCGATGAACCGCCGCCCAAACCGCTCCAGGGTCCGATCGATGCGGCGAATGTCTATGATGTCGCTGCCGATCCCGAGAATCATGGATCAGGCGCTGCGCTCGCCCGCCGCCTCGGCACGGGCCTGATCCATCAAGGCCCTCATGCGTCGGATGGCGCTTTCCAGCCCGCCGAAGATCGCCTCGCCGACCAGGAAATGACCGATATTGAGCTCGACGATCGTAGCGATGGCCGCGATCGCTCCAACGGTTTCGTAGCTGAGGCCATGGCCGGCATGGCACTCCAGCCCGATAGCTTCCGCATGCGCAGCCGCGCGGCGGATGCGCTCCAGCTCCCGCTCACGGGCTGGCCCCTCGGCCTCGCAATAGGAACCGGTATGCAGCTCGACCACGGGCGCGCCGAGTTGCTTGGCGGCATCGAGCTGCACAAGATCGGGCTCCACGAATAGCGAGACGCGGATATCGGCCGCGCTCAGTTCGCGCACATAGTGGACAAGGTTGCTGCGACCCCCGGCTGCATCGAGTCCGCCCTCGGTCGTGCGCTCAGCCCGCTTTTCCGGAACGATGCAGGCCGCGTGAGGCGCGTGCCTGAGCGCGATCGCAAGCATCTCCTCGGTCGCCGCCATTTCCAGGTTCAATGGAAGATCGATCTCGCGGGAAAGGCGTGCGATATCTTCGTCCGAGATGTGGCGCCGGTCTTCACGCAGATGAGCGGTGATGCCGTCCGCGCCGGCCTGCGCGGCCAGCCGGGCGGCCCGAGTCGGATCGGGATGGCGTCCGCCGCGTGCATTGCGGATGGTGGCGACATGGTCGATGTTGACCCCGAGCCTGAGAGTACGCTTGTGCATGCGTGAAAATGCCCCTTAGCAATCACCCACGCGCCCGCTCGACCGAGTTGACGGAGGGTGTGGCGCGCAGCGCGGCGATGATGTTGGTCAAGTGGCGCAGGTCCTTGACCTCTACGTCCATTGACATTTCGAAGAAATCGGTGGCGCGATTGGTGATCTTCAGATTGGTAATGTTACCCTCGTTGCGCCCGACCGTCGTGGTCAGCGCGCCCAAGCTGCCGGGCTCGTTCGCGATCACCACATGGAGCCGCCCGACATGGGTTTCCGAGCCGTTGCGGGCCACATTCCAGGCGACGTCGATCCAGCGCTCGGGCGTATCGGCGAAGCTCTCCAGGGTCTCGCAGTCGATCGTGTGGATAGTCACGCCCTTGCCCGTTGTCACTATGCCGACGATGCGGTCTCCAGGCAGGGGGTGGCAGCAGCCCGCGAAATGTACCGCCATTCCGGGAATCAGCCCGGTGATCGGGACACCGTCTTCCTTTGAGTCCCGCTTCGAGGATCGCCGCCTTGGCGACAGCGCCGGCTTGCGCGGAGTCGACTGCAGTTCCGGATGCACCGCGACCACAACCTCTCGACCGGTCAGGTGCCCTTCGCCGACCTGGACATAGAGATCGTCCGCCGTCTCGCACTGCTTGAATTTGCGAAGCACCGACTCGATTGCTTTCTCGGTCAGCTCGCGGCCCTCCTGTTTGAAGGCACGGGTCAAGATCGAGCGGCCGAGCTCGGCATATTGCTGGCGCTGCTGAGCGCGAATGAATCTGCGGATGCGAGCGCGCGCCTTGCCGGTGACGACGAACCGCTCCCAGGTCGGCGAGGGTGTTTGCGCCCGGCTGTTTATGATCTCGACCTGATCTCCGTTCTCAAGCCTTGCCCGGAGGGGAACGATCCGGCCATTGACCCGCGCGCCCACGCATGTGTCGCCGACCTCGGAATGAACCGCATAGGCGAAGTCGACCGGCGTGGCGCCGCGCGGCAGTGCGATCAGGTCTCCCTTGGGAGTGAAGCAGAAAACCTGATCTTGAAACATCTCGAGCTTGGTATGTTCAAGAAACTCTTCCGGCCCGGAGGCATGCTCAAGAATGTCGAGCAGTTCGCGCAGCCAGCGATATTGCCGACCCTCGGTCGCCGGAGTGCCTTGCTTGTATTGCCAATGCGCCGCCACGCCAAGTTCCGCGATCTCATGCATTTCCTTGGTGCGGATCTGAACCTCGATGCGCTGGCGCTCCGGCCCGATCACGGTGGTGTGGAGCGAGCGGTAGTTGTTCGGTTTCGGAGTGGAGATGTAATCCTTGAACCGGCCGGGCACGACCGGATAGCGGCTGTGGAAGATGCCCAGCGCCTGGTAGCACTGCTCGATCGTGTCGACTACGACGCGAAAAGCCATGATGTCGGAAAGCTGCTCGAAGCCGACATTCTTGCGTTGCATCTTGCGCCAGATCGCATAGGCCGTCTTCTCGCGCCCGGACAGGGCTGCGGTCAGCCCCGATTCGGCCAAGGTGGATTTCAGCTCGGTCATCACCCGTCCGGCCAAATCGCTCCCCTGCTTGCGCAGGAATTCCAGGCGCTTGACCACTGAATTCCGCGCATCGGGATTCAGCTCAGCAAAAGCGAGGTCCTCGAGTTCGTCCTTCATCCGCTGCATGCCCATGCGCTCGGCCAACGGCGCATAGATCTCCAGCGTCTCCAGCGCAATGCGCTTGCGCTTCTCGGCGTCGCGGATGAAGTGCAGCGTCTGCATGTTGTGCAGCCGGTCGGCAAGCTTGACGAGCAGTACGCGGATGTCATTCGACATGGCCAGAACCAGCTTGCGGAAATTCTCCGCATGCTTGGTGTGGTCAGATTGCAGCTCGATTCGAGAAAGCTTGGTGACGCCGTCGACCAGCTTGCCGATCTCAGGCCCGAACATGCGCTCGATCTCTTCGAGGGTGGCCGCGGTGTCTTCGACGGTGTCGTGAAGGAGCCCGGTTGCGACCGAAGCAGTGTCGAGCTTCATGTCGGTCAAAATGCCGGCAACCCCAAGGGGGTGGGAAAAATAGGAATCGCCGGAGGCGCGTTTCTGCGCGCCATGCGCCTTCATCGAAAACACATAGGCGCGGTTCAGGAGGTCCTCGTCCGCACCGGGATCATAGGCCCTGACGCGCTCGACCAGCTCGAACTGCCGGATCACAGAAAGACGCTCCTCGAGCCGGGCCGCCTGGACGGGCCACCGGCCCGCGCCGGCCCTAAGGGCGCCCGCGCGGGCGGTGTTCGTGACCGCCTCGGCGTCTCCTACTCCTCATCTCCAAGCGGGTGCACTTCGCCCGTCTCGAATGTGTCGGGCCCTTCTTCTTCGTCCCCGACCTCCTCCTCCTCGATCTCCTCTTCGTCCGCGATCTCCTCGGCCTCGGGTTCACGAGTCTCCGTAGACGCGGCCCGCTCGGCGATCCCGGCGAACTCTCCCTCGATCGCGCCGAAGGTAGCTTCCTCCTCCGGCTCGTCGACCTCGACATGCTTCTGAAGGCCCTGGATCAGGGCATTGTTGAGATGATGAAGATCGATGACGCCCTCGGCAATCTCGCGCAACGCGACTACCGGGTTTTTGTCATTGTCCCGGTCCACGGCCAAGGGCGCGCCGGAATGAATGTCGCGCGCGCGCCGGCCCGCAAGCATGACCAAATCGAAGCGATTGGGAACCTTGACTACGCAGTCCTCTACCGTAACGCGCGCCATCTTGCCGCTCTCTTCCAACCAACATTAATGGGTGACTTTTCAATATAGTGGCCGACCGTGCTTGGCGCAAGAAACAGGCATTGCGGCCCACAGATTCTATCCTGGAAGGCCCTCGCCCCGGCCGTTTTAAGGGCTATTCGACGGTTACCGACTTGGCGAGGTTGCGCGGCTGATCGACATCGGTCCCCTTGGCTAGGGCGGCGTAATAGGCCAAGAGCTGCACGGGCGCAGCGTAGACGATGGGAGCGGCGAAGGGATGGGTGGACGGCACCCGCAACCGGGCAGCGACCTTGCCTCCGGCCCGCTTCAGCCCCCGCTCGTCCGAGATCAGGACGACCTGAGCGCCGCGGGCAACGGCCTCCTGAAGGTTCGAAGCGGTCTTCTCGAAGAGCTCGCCGGAAGGGGCCACCACGATCACCGGCACCGCGTCGTCGATCAGTGCGATCGGCCCATGCTTCATCTCGCCGGCGGCATAGCCCTCGGCATGCAGATAGGACAGCTCCTTCAGCTTGAGGGCCCCTTCGAGCGCGATCGGATAGGCGGTGCCGCGACCGAGATAGAGCACATCTCGCGCCTGAGCCAACCGCTCGGCGACCTCCCGCGCCTCCTCGGCCTGATCCAGCACCTGGGTGACGAGCCCGGGAGTGGCGGCAAGCGCTCCGACCAACTCCGCCTCCTCCTCGACCGTGACGGCGCCGCGCGCCCGGGCGGCCGCGACGGCCAGGCAGGCCAGGACCATGAGCTGGGTGGTGAAGGCCTTGGTCGAGGCGACGCCGATCTCGGGCCCGGCCAGCGTGCGCAAGGCCAGGTCCGAATCGCGCGCCATGGCGCTTTCGGCAACGTTGACGACCGAGAGTATGTGCTGGCCGCACGAGCGGGCATAGGCGAGGGCGGCGAGAGTGTCGATGGTTTCCCCCGACTGCGAGACGAACAGCGCCGCCCCACCTTTCGGCAGCGGTCCCTCGCGGTAGCGAAATTCCGATCCGATGTCGATCTCAACGGGCAAGTGCGCCAGGCGCTCGAACCAGTATTTGGCGACCATGCCGGCAAGATAGGCGGTGCCGCAGCCCACGATGGTGAGCTTGGGCAGACGGCGCCAGTCGAAGGGCAGCTTGGGGAGCCTCACGGTCCGGCTCAAGGGATCGATATAGGCCCGCAGAGTGTCGCCGAGCACGCCCGGCTGCTCCCAAATCTCCTTCTCCATGAAATGCCGGTAGTTGCCCTTGCCGATAAGGGCTCCGGACAGGGCGGTGAGGCGGATCGGGCGCTGGGCAATCGATCCGGTGCGATCATGGATGGTTGCACCGGCCGGACTTACCACGGCCCAATCGTCCTCCTCGAGATAGCAGATCCGCTGCGTGAGGGGCGCCAACGCCAGGGCGTCGGAGCCGAGATACATCTCCCCCTCGCCATAACCGATCGCCAGGGGGCTGCCCCGGCGCGCTCCAATCATCAGATCGTGCCGGCCGGCGAACAGAATGGCGAGCGCGAAGGCGCCGCTGAGTCGCGGCAGCACGGCGGCGACCGCCTCCTCCGGCGTCTTCTGCCCATTGAGCTCGCGCGTGAGCAGATGCGCCACCACCTCGGTGTCGGTCTCGGTCTCGAAGCGAACACCTTCGCCCTCCAGCTCCGCGCGCAGCTCCTGGAAGTTCTCGATGATGCCGTTATGAACCAGCGCCACCCGCTCGGTCGCATGAGGATGGGCGTTTGTCACCGTCGGCGCCCCGTGCGTGGCCCAGCGCGTATGGCCGATGCCGACGGTTCCCGGCAAGGGCGATGCCGCCAACTCGGCCTCAAGCCTTTGGATCTTGCCCTCGGCGCGCCGGCGCTCGATGCGCCCGTTGACAAGGCTCGCGATGCCAGCCGAATCGTAGCCGCGATATTCCAGCCGCCTCAGCCCCTCGACCAGCAGCGGCGCGACCGGGCGTTTGCCCAATATGCCGATGATTCCGCACATCAGCCCTTGCTCCTCGTCTTGCCCCTCGCTTGCATCTTCCGCTTGCGCTCACGAAAGACCCTGGCCCAGCCGGCGCGCTGTTCCTGCTTTCCCCGTGCTACGGCAAGGGCATCGGGCGCGACTTCGCGGGTGATGACGCTGCCTGCGCCCACGATCGCCCCGGCGCCAATGCGCACCGGCGCTACCAGCGCCGTGTTGGAGCCAATGAAGGCGCCTTCCCCGATTTCGGTCGATGCCTTTTCATATCCGTCATAGTTGCAGGTGATAGTGCCGGCGCCGATATTGGCGTCGGCGCCTATCTCTGCATCGCCGAGATAGGTCAGATGATTGGCCTTGGCGCCTGGCCCCAGCCGCGCATTCTTGACCTCAACGAAATTGCCGATACGCGCGCTTTCGCCAAGCACCGTGTCCGGCCTTAGTCGCGCAAATGGGCCAACGCTCGCGCCCTTGCCGATCGTCGCGCCGGAAATGTGGCTGAAGGCTTTGATCGCCACGCCCTCGCCCACCGTCACCCCTGGTCCGAAAACGACATTGGGCTCGATCGTCACGCCGGGAGCAAGTCGCGTGTCGGCGCTGAGCCAGACGGTCTCTGGCGCGATCATGGTCACGCCGGCCTCCATCCAGCGCCGGCGAAGCCGCGTCTGCAGCGCCGCCTCCGCCGAAGCGAGCTCGAGCTGCGAGTTGACCCCCATCACCTCCTCCGGCAGAGCCTCGACGCAGGCGACCCGAAGCCCGGACCGGCGCGCCAGCCCGACGATATCGGTCAGATAGTATTCTTTTTTTGCATTGGCGTTGCCGACGCGCTCGAGCAGCGACCAGAGGTCAGATGCGGTGACAGCGATCATGCCCGCATTGCAAAGGCCGACCGCTCTGACTTCCGCATTGGCGTCGCGATGCTCGACGATGCGCGCGACGCTCCCATCGGCGTCGAGGATCACCCGACCATATTCGGATGCATCGTCCGGACGGAAGGTCAGCACCGCGACCTGCGTCTCGGCGGGCTCGTGCAGCGCGGCTCTGAGCCGGCGCAGCGTCGCCGCCTCGACCAGCGGCGTGTCGGCATAAAGGATGAGGATGTCGCCCTTGAACCCCTCCAACGCCGGGCGAGCGGCCAGAACCGCATGGGCGGTGCCGAGCGGGGGATCCTGAATGGCGATGGGCCGTGGCGCGACGAAGTCCGCCACCTCGTTCTGTCCCGGCGAGAGCACCACCGTCTGGCGCTCGGGCGCCAGCTCCTCGACCGCGGCCAGCACATGGCCGATCATCGGCCGATTGGCCACCGGATAGAGCACCTTCGCCAGTGGCGCCTTCATTCGCGTGCCTTTACCCGCCGCAAGGATAATGGCGGCGAGCGGCGGGCTATGGGTCATGGTAAGCGCGCTCCGCTTAGAAACTGGTCCGACGCTGCCAGAGCCGCAACGCAAGCGCAACGTCGGACAACCGGACCGAACGAAGAATGCGCATTAATGCTACGGATGGATGTCTAATGCCGGCCCTAACGGCTGGCTTGCTGATCGGCCCATCGGACGGAAGCCAGCTCGAGCCTGACCGATCCGAGACTGATCTCGGTTTCGATCCGCACCGGCAAGGGCGGGGCCCCGTCCAGCGCCTTGCCGAACCAGACCATCGTCCCGTCCAGCGGTCGCCGCTTGCCTGGCTTGAAGCCATGCAGCGGCCGCATATCCATCCGGCACCGGGTGGCCTCGCCGCTATAGAGGGAATAGCTGGTCTTATGAAGCATCTCCCGGGGCAAGTCGACGAAAGTGACGTCATAGCGCTTCTTGCCGTCGAATACCTCGACCGTGCCCGCGCCCGAGCAAGAGGCGGTTTTCGACACCATCTGGATCAGCGTCAGAAGCGCGCTCGCCGGATCGACGCTGCCTTCCAGTATCTCGGGCGGAGCGGGCTCCTCCGCATCGTCGGGCGGCGTGAAGCGGGCGACCGGCGTGCGGTCCGGGGCGAAGTCGACCGACAGGGCCTTTTTCTTGCCACGCTTGCGGGTGGTGGTGGAATAGAGCGCCGGCTGGAGCCCATGGCCGTTCGAAACGCCCTGGGATGTCGCCGTGAACGCCATGGGCTTCAGCGCATCGATCAGCCCGACGGTGCGCCCTTGTAAGGAAATGGAGTAGCCCTGGCGGTTGCCTTCGGCGAGATCGACCCGGGCCATCAGCTCCATGATCGAGACGCCGCCGTAACGCATGTCGTAGACGAGCAGCAGATCCCCCTGGGCCTCCGCCGGGGCGGTTGCCGCCCAAGCATGGAGAAACGAGGCCAGTGCTGCGATGCGGAGGGGCAGGAGACGCATCCTCGGCTCCGGGCTTACAAGGGTGACGGTCCGGTGGTCGCTTGGACGAGGTCGACGGTGATGATACCGAGGGCGGTCGTCAACTCCAACCTGACCGGCACTCTCGCCCCGGCGATCTCGGCGATCCAGGCCGTGCCTTGGCTCGGCAGCCGCTCGCGGCCGGCATCGAGCTGGTTGAGCTGCAGCTCGCAGCGCTGGGCGGGGCCGCCATAGAGCGAGCGCGGCAGCGGCTCGACAAGCTCCTCGCCGCCGGCGCGGGAGATCAGATCGAACCTGCGCCGGCCGTCATAAACCGGCAGTGCCGCGGCGCAAGACCCCGTGGTGGCGATGGTGCGGACCAGGGCGACGATGGCGCTGGCCGGATCCAGTGTGCCCTTGGCCTGCGTCGGCCGAGGCCGCAGATCGGCATCCTCCGCGCGCGGCGGGTCGAAGCGGGGCGCCGGGGTGCCGTCCGCAGCATAGGCGATCTGCACCGGGCGCCGGTCCAGGGCCGAGAGATTTTCGCCGGAAAAGCGCCTAGGGCTGAGCGCGCGACCCTGCGCCAATCCCTCGGAGCGTGCGGTGAAGGACCAGTCATAGACTTGGCCGGCATAGCCGCCGGCGCGCCCGACGATGTCGGCCCGGTAGCTGCCTTCCGGCGAGGCCGCCGCCGGCAGCGCCAGATCGGCCGTGACCGTCATCACGGGCAAGGGCCCAAGCAAGACTTGATAGGCGAGTGCGAGCGCATGCGAGGAGGTCGCAGCCTGACCGCCCGAAACCAGAAACGCGGCACACAAAGCCAGAGCGCCGGCCGAAAGCCGCCAGAATCCGGATCTTGCAGGCGTCGAGCAAGCCACCCCAACCATGGCGCCAGCGAATATGGTTTCAGATTGCGGCAAAGCAAAGGCAGTACGTATGCAGCCACCCATCCATCCCCAAGGGGGCCTAATCTCTCTCCACGGGACCGGCTCGGCCCCCAAGCACAGGCGTGCAGCCGCCAGCGCCCCTACGGCCCGGCATGTTGACAGGGGCGCGCGCCGTGACCTAAGGAAGGCCTCAGTTCCTGGCGGGCCGCCGATGAAGGTCCGCCCGGCCGAGGCTCCGCTTCATTACCGGCGGACGGGCGCTTAGCTCAGCGGGAGAGCACACCCTTCACACGGGTGGGGTCGCAGGTTCAATCCCTGCAGCGCCCACCACCAGCTTGCGAACGGCCACTCCCTCCGAATACGAGTAGTCGAACTCACGCTCGATCTGGAACTCCCGCCAGCTGCGCCCCCCGCTCGGCTAGCCGGTGGGATTCAGAATCACTTCCTCGACCGGCTCCGGCCGGATCGAGCTCGGCTTGGTTGGAATCTGACAGGTCATGCGAATCTGAGGCGGGTTAGAGCATCGTGGTGACGATTGTTACGGCACCTTCGTTCTTGATGGTTACCGAGCGCCAAGCGCAATCAACATCATGTCCGCCCACTGCGCTCTATGCATCGCCCAAATCGAGACATTGAGGGCTATTCCTGTTGCTCCATGCAGTTCGTTCGGCAGGAACGATACATAGGCCAGATTGTTGCCGCGTTGCCCCGGACACCACGCACCGAAATGAGGCGGGAGATCGTGAGGTTCCATTTCCATGCGGTTCAATTCGTTAATCACGCGATGGAGCTTGCTTTCGTCTTCGATTTGATGCGGATGTTGCAACAAGCAGAACAGGCCGCCGCCGAGTTCCGGATGGGCCTGATCACTCATTATTTGCCAAAGCGCCGTGTCATGATGCCCTAGGCCGGCGCTCACGGCATTGGATTTGAGACCGAATTCAGCCGTGAAACGCCTTTCACTTGCATTACAGTAGCAGATCCGAGAGAGGTGAGATTGCACGAACTCGAAATCGGTTTCCGTCCAGTTGGACTCGCCAGCTTTGAATTGCTCATTGGTGAACATCCGCCTCATGGCGCCAAGGATCGAGTCAACACTGAAAATTATCGTGAACAACACCAGAGGGAGCTGAATAGCCCATGCATCCTCCCTCTCGTAGACGGTCAGCCGTGAGCCGATGAAATATTGTCCGCTTTCTTCGGTCACCGCCCCCATGCTTGTCATGGAATTGAGCGAGTTCACGAGTCTTGGTTCTTTCAGTAGGTTCATGAACTCCCCAGGCAAGGGTGTCTTGATGGTGACGACCGCGCTGATGGGTCCCTGCTCCGGTTCCGGGTTCGACGGTGGACGCGCGTCGTCAGCCTCTCGTGCTGCACGATCAGCGCGTCGCCTTTCCTGGAGGCCTTAAGGGTAGTCTGGGCCAGAGCGGCTTCGAGGGCTTTGAGGGGCACGCCACGAGGAGAGGGATTCGATTCCTTGAAAAACATCGCGTTGTGCTTGTTGTGGTGAAAAGTCGTGTCTTGTTTCAATGTATCAAGTTCGCAAATCTCAGCCAATTGTATCCTGCTGCTGTTTTCACCGATACACCTTTCTTTAACTTGTAATATTCCTTCAGGAACGATCGACAATTAACAACCTTATTTCAGCTCTTCTTTCTAACGATCCTGACGACACGTGTAATTACTTAGCGCGCGCACTCACCAGTCGGCGAAAACTACGGTCGCTCGTATCAAGGGGGTGGTCATTCCGGCAGTCCCGCCTTCCGCAGGCCCTCCGCAAGTCTGTTGAAGTCCTCGGGTCTGCGAAGCGGGGTGACATTCTTGAGACTGGAAAGGCGCAACGCGGGGTCGAGTTCCCGCAAACGCGCCATTGCCCTTGACGCCTCCTCCTGACGCCCAGCCATGGCGCAGCTCGCCGCAAGGGCGCGAATTCCAGAGACATGGTTGGGTCGCTCGACAAGAGCCATTTCGGCCCATGACACCGCATCGGAATAGCGACCTGCAAAAAAGTGAGCAAATGCGGTGGCAGCCTGCATCTGAAAGAGCTGCGGATCGTGCG
>DASPGI010000016.1:0-2825 GCA_035620695.1 Alphaproteobacteria bacterium | reverse complement strand
GTGGTTCGCCTCGGCCTATGATGACGGATCTGCGGGATTTCGCATCCTGTCCCTGGTCACCATGTTCGGCGCGTTGACCATCGCGGCGGGGGTACCGGCCGTATTCTCCGGCCGTCCGATCGTGCTCGTGCTCCTTGGCTTCGTCATCATGCGGCTGGCGATGGCGCTGTTCTGGCTGGGTGCGGCAAGGGGCGATCCGGCCCGGCGCAAGACCGCGCTCGGCTATGCCACGGGCATCGTGCTCATGCAGGTCTATTGGGTCGCGCTGGTGCTGTTCCAGCCACCGAGTGCGCCGTCCTACCCGCTGCTGATGGTGCTGGGCGTCGCGGGCGAGCTTGCGGTTCCTGCCGTGTCTGAACGCTTCGGCGTCACGACCTGGCACCGCCACCACATTATCGAGCGCTACGGCCTGATGAACATCATCGTGCTAGGCGAATGCTTCCTTGCGATCGTCATGATGCTCCGGCTCGACGAGACGGGAACACCGGCAGGGGCGCATGGCATCTTGACGGCGGTGACCTCTGCGGTGATCACCTTCTCGCTCTGGGGCCTCTATTTCACCCGGGAGGACCACCTTGCCGATGACGAGCTTCGCCGCGCGCTGATCTGGGGCTATGGCCATTTCGCGATCTTCGCCGCCGGCGCCGCGACTGGCGCGGGCTTTGCCGTGTTCCACGAAGTCGCGACCGGCCGTGCCGAAATCGGCATGCGCACTGCCAGCTTTGTCATCGCCGTCCCCGTCGCCATCTACGTTGCAGCGCTGTGGGCGGTCAGGGACCGCTTCTGCCTCGTCGGATGGCGGCTGGCGATCCTGCCCGTGGCCGCGCTCGTCGTGCTGCTCGCGCCGGTCCTTGTCGCCGAAGCGCTGGTACCGATCGCGGCGCTGCTGGTGGTCGCCACGATTCTGCGGCGCGCGACGACGACGCCGCAAGAGAAAGTGTCAGCGGCCTGATACTATTTCGGCCGCCTCCCGATGGTCTTGCGCCCATCGCTCCTCGCCCGGAGTATGGGTTCGAGGCTGCGTCCGCGCGGGGTGAGCGAATAGTCCACGCGTGGCGGGATCTCGCCGTAATCACGGCGGATCACCAGCCCGTCTGCCTCCATCTTCTTGAGCGTTTTCGACAGGGTACGGTGGGTTACCCTGGAGCAACCAGTAGATGATCATCGGCCGCCATTTGCCGGAAAGGCAGTAGAGCGTCACCTCGGCCGGGCAGCCGGAAGGATCGTCCGCAAGCTGTTTGCTCATTTACAGTATCCTTTGAGACCGTACTTGCAGATAGCTTTATACATACACATAATTAAGGCAACTGGAAACCATGCCCTGGAGGCGGGGCAAATAATGCGCCTTCCGTGAGAGGTACTGCCATGAAGACGCTGGTCGATATCATCCACAACCGGACCGGTCATTGGGTCGGCGACGGATTCCCCGTGCGCTCGCTGTTCAGCTACCAAGGCAATACGAAGGCGATCAGCCCCTTTCTGCTGTTTGACTATGCGGGCCCATACATGTTCGAGCCGAACGAAGGGTCACCGCGCGGCGTCGGCGAGCATCCGCATCGCGGGTTTGAGACGGTGACCATTGTCTATGACGGCGAGGTCAGCCACCGCGATTCCGCCAGCGGCGGCGGCACGATCAGTAAGGGCGACGTCCAGTGGATGACCGCCGGTGGCGGCATCATCCACGACGAGTTCCATTCGCCCGGCTTCTCGAAGGCCGGCGGCCCGTTCCGCATGGTCCAGCTGTGGATCAACCTGCCCGCGAAGGACAAGGGCGCGCCGCCTGCTTACCAGGCGATCACCGCCGACACGATCCCGACCGTCACGTTCGACGGCGGAAGAGCGCGGATCATCGCGGAGGCTTTCGGTGACACGAAAGGTCCGGCGCGGACCTTTACGCCCGTCAACCTGTGGGACGTGCGGCTTGACGCCGGTGCGGAGGTGACGCTTCCGCTGCCCGAGGGCCATAACAGCATGGTCGCGGTACTTTCGGGTCATGTTACAATCGATGGCAAAGGCGTCGGCGAGGCCGAGGTCGCGCGCCTATCAACGGATGGCGGCGGTGTGATGCTACACGCCGACGGCGATGCCATGATCCTGGTACTCACCGGCGAGCCGATCGACGAACCGGTCGTGGGTTACGGACCCTTCGTGATGAACAGCGAGGACGAAATCCGCGAAGCGATCGAGGATTTCAACGCCGGCCGCTTCGGCCAGATGGCTGCCGCCTGATCCGGGGCAGCCGGGCTTCGAATTGCGAGGCCCGGCTGTTCTTATCTCGCGCCAGCCGCTCGCCGCAACGACAAGGAGGAGTAGGTTATGCCCAAGACCGAAATCGAACCAATCCGCGATCCGCTGAAGGACAGGCTGCTAACGCCGCAGAACTGCGCCGTAGTGCTGATCGACTACCAGCCCGAACAGGTCACCACGGTGCAGTCTTCGCCGATCGAGGAGGTGATGCTCAACGTGAAGGCGGTGTGCAAGCTCGCCCGCGCCTATGACGTGCCGGTGATCCTTTCCACCGTGGGCGTCGACATAGGGGTCAACACGGGCACGATCGACGAGTTGCGCAAGGAACTGCCCAACGTTCCGGAAATCGACCGCACCGGAGTCAATTCATGGGAGGATGCCGACTTCCGCGCCGCGGTCGAGGCGACCGGGCGCAAGAAAATCGTCATCTGTGGATTGTGGACTGAAGTCTGCCTTGCCTTCCCGACGCTCGACATGCTGGCCGAAGGCTATGAGGTCTATCCGGTGATCGATGCGGTGGGCGGCATTTCGAAGGTATCGCACGAAAGCGCGATCCAGCGCATGATCCAGGCCGGCGC
>DASPGI010000015.1:0-14455 GCA_035620695.1 Alphaproteobacteria bacterium | reverse complement strand
CCGATCCGTCTGGGAGGCGTGCCAATCGGTCAAGTTACCGAGATCCGCGTTTCCTACGATCCTTCCGAACGTGTCTTCAACGTACCGGTCTATTACGAGATTACGAAAGGCAGTGTGCAAGGTTATGACACCACCCATATCAAAGATTCCGTTGCAGAGATCAAAAAGCTTATTGACCGTGGGTTGCGGGCGAAGCTCGTGCCGCAAAGCTTCGTCACGGGCCAGCTTTATGTACAGCTTGGTGTTCTGGAAAATGCGCCGTTGAAACTGCTTGGTGCGGAGCCGGGAGTAATCGAAATTCCGAGCGTGCCTTCCGACGTCGATGTCATCGCATCTCAGCTTGGCGAGCTTCTCGGGTCCCCGAGCCGTAAAGAAGGGCTTAGGGCGTTGGTAAACAACTTCGCGGAGCTTTTGAACGATGAAAATCGCGCGAGGGTTGGCCAAATCCTCGATCACTTCAATGAGTTTTCCGCCAGCCTCGCAAACTCCGGCCCGTCTCTCGAGCGAACGTTGAGCGGCGCCGCGCAGGTCAGCGCCCGTGCCGACCAAGCTATGGCTAGGGTGGAAGACCTAGTCGCCGAAGCCCGCGGGCTTGTGGAGGGGTTCCAAAAATTGACCGATAACATCACTGCGAAGGAAGGTGTCGTAAACCAGCTCGGGCGAACCGCCAAATCCGTTCAGCGGTTGGCGGACGAGATCAATTCGGCCGTCTCGGAGAATCGTCCCGGGGTCAGGGACTTCACTGAAACCACCTTACCCGCCATAGATGGGCTGGTGCTCGATCTCGAAAAACTCGCCGCCAAGCTCAACCGGATAGCGGATGATCTGGAGCGAGACCCATCCGGATTCCTCTTTGGCAGCTCGTCGAAGCGAGGCATTCATACGCCATGAGCGACCATTTGCATCTACCCATCTCACGTAGAGGCGTTTTGGCGGGCTTTGTCGCGTTTCCGACGGTATTCGCCCTTGACGGGTGCATTGGTGCCCAGCACCCGCCCGAGCCCAGACGTTTCTACCTCATGCCCCTTAACGCGGTGAGCAGTGACCTGCCGAAGGTTGATTGGTCGCTTGCGGTTGATCCGCCGGAGACGCTTCCAGCCCTCAACACCAAACGCGTCGTCCTCGCTTTCTCGGAAAACGAATTCGACTACTATGCCGATGTCGAATGGGGCGACGAGGCTCCAGTCATGGTTCAGCAGATCATCATCCGATCGTTCCAGAAATTGGGAAAAATCGACGTTGTCGTTAGTGAACGCGAGCGCGTACGTGGAGATTTCCGGTTGACGTCTTTTCTGTCCCCGTTTTTCGCTGTGGGGCCAAAGGGAGGTGCGCCGGAGGTGCGCATAGGGCTGAACGCGCAGCTGATCAGAGCACGGGGTCGCCAAACGGTTGGGACGAGGGCGATCAACCAGGTGGTGCAATCTTCCGACGCTAGCATTGTAAGCATTGTCGGCGCGTTCAATACGGCGATGCATCAGGTACTTGAGGAGCTGGTGTCCTGGACGCTAAAAGCCGGTGTGGCCGCGACCGTGTGAAGAGGCGAGCTGGCCGCTGGCTCTATCCTTGTCCCTGCCGTGGCGGTCCGACGGCAGGTGGTCGCGGGTTATGATCGGCAGTTCCGGGTAAGAGTCCGCTGCTGGATCTCGCTCATGCCAGAGCAGCCGGAGAGCACGACAGCTGCGGCAAGCATCACTGCAGCGAAGGGAGACGCGGGATGGAGCTTGGTCGCTTTTAACGCTGTCGCCAACTGAGTACCGCGTCGAGCTAGGACCTCGAAGTTCCGAATTCGTCTTTGGTAAGGAGTGACACTAGCTAAACTAAATCGCGGCAGAGCTCGACGAAGCGGGCGCAGGTGATCCACCATCGATCTTCGGGCTTTACCTGATTGCATAACACACCGTGAATGTGACAGGGTCACGTATTCGAAGCTCCCGGGAAAATCGGATGGCCAAGATCTCCAGAAAGATGAAGAACAGGAGCTTGAACTCGAAACCAGAACCGCCCGAGGCGTGCTCGCCGCGCACAAAGCTTAAACGCAAGGAGTATGAACGCGAGCTCTCCAAGCTCCATGTCGAACTGGTCAAACTTCAGGAATGGACCAAGGCGACCGGCGCCAAGATCTGCATCGTATTCGAGGGCCGTGACGGCGCCGGTAAGGGTGGCACCATTAAAGCTATCACCGAGCGCGTATCACCGCGCGTATTCCGCGTTATTGCCCTTCCGACACCGACGGAGCGTGAGAAATCGCAGATGTACGTGCAGCGGTATCTGCCGCATATGCCTGCCGCCGGCGAGATCGCCATCTGGGACCGCAGCTGGTACAATCGAGCCGGGGTCGAGCGCGTTATGGGCTTCACGTCCGAGAAGGCGTGCAAGCGTTTTCTGGAGCTGGTGCCGCCCTTCGAGAAAATCATGATCGAATCTGGCATTCACCTGCTCAAATATTGGCTGGAGGTAAGCCCCGAGGAACAGACCCGTCGGCTGATGACGCGCATAGACGACGGACGAAAGATCTGGAAGCTATCGCCGATGGATCTCCAGTCTTACAGCCGCTGGTTCGACTATTCGCGCGCGCGCGACGAGATGTTCGCCGCGACGGACACCGCCTGGGCGCCCTGGTATGTGGCGAGGTCGGACGACAAGAGAAGGGCGCGGCTCAATATTATCAGCCACCTACTGAGCCAGATCTCTTATAAGAGCATCAAGCGGCCGAAGATAACGCTGCCGAAGCGACAGAGGGCGCAGGGCTATGTCGAACCTGATTACCCCTGGAAGTTCATTCCCGAGAAATTCTGAGCGGACGAATCCGCTCGCTGACTAGGACCTAGCGCACTCGGACGACTGGATGGCACTCGCTGGCCGGCAAGCTGGAAGAGGGCGGGGCTGAAGCCGACTCGCTACGAGAGATCGGGGTGGATGCGGCCGGTCGATGGCGAGCGGCGGTTCATGCGTGTGAATGCGGGCGATCCAGCGTTGCTGCCTGCAGAATAAAAAGAATACGTTTCATTCACCTCCCGCGATCGACGTGGATCAACAGCCTGGACGGGCTAGAGCCCGCTCCCTCCTCCTTCGTCCCCTTTCAGTCCAAAAGGCCACAGCCTGGGCGAGGTCACTCGGTGCGACATGACTGTACCGGCTCGTCATGACAGGTGACGAATGCCCGGCCAGCCGCTGCACTAGGAGCAAGGAGACACCGCGGCGGACCAGGCGTGAGCAATAGTAATGGCGCAATCCGTGCAAGGTGACGTGCGGCATTCCTGCTCTGGCCCGAGCCCGCTGCCAGCTTTTCTTCGGGTCTGCGAACGGGCGGCCTTCGTAAGTGAAGACGTGGCGATCCGGTCCACCTCTGGTCATCGTCTGCAGCATCAGACGAACCTCTTGCGGACAGGGAACCGTCCTCGTACGGCCGTTCTTCGTGAGGGTGAAGGTGACGGTGCTGTTGCGACCGCCACGATGCGACATCTGCGGAGCTGATCGTGTCTAACGACCGTGTCACCCCGAAGTGCCGGGGCAGCAGATCGAGCATGAACCGAGTGGACTTGGCCGACCTGAGCCGCAACTGCCGGGGCTCCAATTCCTCTCTCCAGAAGCGTTCAACAGCCTCGCCCAGTGTCGGGCGGGGAGTCGCTGGAAGGGCTGGTGACGCCGTACGCCCGGCTAACAGCTCGGCCCTCCAGGCCGTCTCGAATGCAGCCGCCTCCCTCTTGCTCGTTGTCCCGGTAGTGCGCCCGTAACGCCGTCCCTTTACCTGTAGCTCGCAAACCCAGTGCGGGCTTTCCTTGCGCAAATAGCGGCTCATCCCTGAAAACTCCTCTCAGGGGTCCCCTCAGTCCTGCGGAGGTGAATGGCTTAAGTACTGGAGCGGGCGAAGGGATTCGAACCCTCGACCCCAACCTTGGCAAGGTTGTGCTCTACCCCTGAGCTACGCCCGCATCCCGCTTATGAAGGGCCGCCGGCCGCGCTCGGCGGACGGACCCCGTCGTCAGAGCCGCGCCGACTATAGCCATGCCGGGCGGGTTTGCAAGCAATTCGGCGGTGCGGGCATGTGTGGTTTTGGCGATGAAAGCGGCCGATATTGACGGCCCTGGCGAGCGGCGGCCACTCTCCCCGGCCATGAGCGAGGATCCTTCTGGCGGCAGTCCGGACCAGCGAACTTCGCCGGCGGACGAAGCAGCGCTGTTCGCCCGGCTGTCCCAACTCGGCATCGCAACAAGGACGGTAGAGCATCCGCCCGTCTTTACCGTCGAGGAGGCGAAGCGCCTGCGCGGGGCGCTCCCGGGCGGCCATTGCAAGAGCCTTTTCCTGCGCAACAAGAAGGGCGGAATGTGGCTGGTGGTGACGCTGGAAGATCGTCCGATCGATCTGAAGAAACTGGGCGAGCGGATCGGGGCTGGCCGCGTATCCTTCGCCAGCGCAGAACGGTTGATGGCCCATCTCGGGGTCGTGCCGGGCGCCGTCACTCCCTTTGCCGTCCTCAATGACCGGGCGAAGCTCGTAAAGGTCGTCCTCGACGCCGCGATGCTGCGTTACTCGCCCTTGAACTACCACCCGCTGCGCAACGACCGCACCACCGCGATCGGGCCTCAGGATCTGATCCGCTTCCTCGAAGCTGAAGGCCACCCGCCGTGGATTCTGGATATCGGTTAGGCGACGCCGGGTGCTCGCGGCTCAGGCAACGGCGAGTAGATCGATCGGCTGGGCGAGGTCGGAAACGCGCGAGCTTGGCAAAGGTCTCGGCTCCCCGACCGGCCGCCAACCTTGCGCCTGGGCCAACGCCGCCGCCGCCGCGGTGGTGATGCCGCGCGAGCCGGCCTGCTTGTTGAATTTCTCCAGTTTCGCCGCGAGATTCACCGCATCGCCGATGACCGTATATTCCAGCCGCACCGAATCGCCGACGGCCCCGAACACGACGCGCCCGGTTGTGACCGCGCCATTGACCGCAAGCGCGGCCAAACCGGCTTTCTCGCGGCTGGCGGCCCAGGCTTGCGCCTCGGCAAGGCAGGCGAGGAGCGCGGAGAGTGCATCGGCTGCATAGCGCGCCGAGGGTTGGGTGGCACCGAAGGTCGCCATGATCCCGTCGCCGAGGAACTTGTCGACCACTCCGCCATGGGCGCGAACGATCGGCACCATCCGGGCTTGATACTCGGTCAGCATTCCGATGACCTCGCCCGGCGCAATGGTCGCCGCATAGCGCGTGAAGCCCCGGATATCGAGCATCAGGATCGCGGCCTCGCGCAGCTCGCCCTCGCCCGCGGCCACCTCTCTCTCCGCGCCGGTGATGCGCTGAGCGATCTCGGGCGCGAAGAACCTCGACAAATCGCGCGCCGCCGCACCTTCCGCAACCGCCTGTGTAAGCAGTGCGCGCGCCCGGGCGATGGCAAGCGCCAGGATCGCGGTAACCACCAGGATCGAGATGACCTTGTCGAACTCGGCGCCGATCAGGACCGAATTCGAGGTGAGGTAGTGGACATAGTCTCTGGTCACCATCGAATCCTCGGGGTTGACCAGGATCACGTAGAGCACCAACGCCATCCAGCCGAGCGCGGCGGTAAGCCCGGAGAAGACCACATATTTGGTTTCAAAACGCAGAGCGCGTAGCGCGATGAAGATGAAGACGTAGAGCAGCGTCGGCACCTTCAGATAGAAGGAGGGCGGCTGTTCGTACTGGATGTGGAAGCTCCAGATCAGACCGAACAGCAGCGCCATGTCGAAGAGAATGGACGCGGCAAGGACCAGGTCGGGCAGCCGCATGCGATAAGCGAGCCCGAGCCTGGCCAGCGTGAACAGAAGATAGGTGCCGATCGCCCACGGCACCGGCTGAAACGGCGTGTCGGCGGCGAAGGTCTTGGGCGAGATCGCATAGAGAACGGCCAAGGTCAGGACGACTGCGAGTTGGATCCAGCCGATCAGAACCTCGCTCGCATCCTGCTGCTCGCGCACGGCGCGCTCGACGCGCTCGGGCAGGCGCGCAGCGGGCGCGGAAAGGGAAAGCTCGCGCAAGGGGAAACGCTGAGTTGTCATCGATCCAAGCTCCGCATGCGACCATGGCTGGACCGGAATCTAGGGCGCCGTGCGGGCTGCGCCGTTCATTTTGCCGTGAGCGGACGCCTGGCGCCTCGGATGCTGGAAATAGCCTCAGATGCTGAGGGACATGCCCTCGCGCGCCACCACCGTGCCGGGACGTTGGCGCTCGGCCTCGGCGGCAATTGCATCCATGAAGGGATCGTCATGACTTGGGTCATGATGGAAGATGACGAGACGGTCGACCCTTGCGGCATCGGCCAGTCTCACTCCGTGCTGCCAGGTCGAATGGCCCCAGCCGACATAACCCGGGTACTCAGTCTCTGTATAGGTGCTGTCGTAGATCAAGAGGTCGGCCCCCTCTATCAGGCCGAGGATGTTGGCGTCGAGCTGTCCCGTCTCATGCTCGGTGTCGGTGACATAGGCCACCGAGCGGCCGCCATAGCCAACCCGGTAGCCGGTCGCCCCGTTCGGATGGTTGAGCGGGGCGGTGTCAATCACGACTCCCGGATGTGGCTCCAGCCGTTCGCCAGCGGTAAAGTCGTTGAACTCGGTATCCGCATCGAAAGCGGCGGGCGGGACGGGGAAGAGCGGAGCGGCCATCATCTGGCAGAGCACGTCCATAAGCCCGCGTTCCGGCTTCAAATGACCCGCCCAAAGGCGAAACTTGTTCTTCGCATCGAAGAGCGGCCTGAAGAACGGCACGCCGGCCACATGATCAAGATGGGAATGGCTGAAGAATATATCGGCGTCGAGCGCCGGCATGTTCTCGAGCGTGCGGCCCAACTCACGTAGGCCCGTGCCGCCATCGAAGATCAAGAGACGCGACCCGCAGCGCATTTCCACGCATGAAGTGTTTCCACCGTAGCGCACATAGGATTCGCCGGGGCAGGCGATGGAGCCGCGCACCCCCCAGAAACGGACTTGGATCCCGTCTTTCGCCATCCTGACCGCCGGCCAACAGACATCCGCCCTGGCACGCCTCTTGGCGTGGCCAAAGCCCCCTAACGAACTACATAGCAAGGAGACCCGCCCGCTGGCAAACCGGACCAGTGAGCTCGACTAAACGACTAGGGCACCAGCCGGTAGCCCCCCTGCTCGGTCACCAGTATCTCGGCGCGCGATGGATCCTTCTCGATTTTCTGGCGCAGCCGGTAGACATGGGTCTCCAAGGTATGGGTGGTCACCGCGGCGTTGAAGCCCCAGACCTCGCCAAGGAGCTTCTCCCGACCGACCACTTGGCTGCCCGTGCGATAGAGATATTTAAGGATAGCGGTTTCCTTCTCGGTCAAGTGGACCTTGCGCTTGGTCGTCTCGTTGACCAACAGCTTCTGGCTGGGACGGAAGGTGTATGGTCCGATGGTGAAGACCGCCTCCTCGCTCTGCTCGTGCAACCGCAGCTGGGCGCGCAGACGCGCCAGCAGCACGTTGAAGCGGAACGGCTTGGTCACATAGTCGTTCGCCCCCGCCTCCAGGCCGAGGACGGTGTCGGAATCGGAATCGGCGCCGGTCAACATGACGATCGGCGCGGCGAAGCCGGCCCGGCGCATCATCCGGCATACCTCGCGCCCGTCCATGTCGGGAAGGCCTACGTCGAGGACCACGGCATCGTATTGATTTTCCTTGGCCCGGGTCAGTGCCTCGGCTCCGCTCTCGGCCTGTTCGGTTACGAATTCCTCGAGGCGGCCGAGCTGCTCGGCCAACGATTGCCGCAAGGTGGAATCGTCATCTACAAGCAAAATCTTTCTCAACGCTGACACAGGAAAATCGCTCCACCCCGGTTGCAACCCTTTTTTCGCAAATTCTATCAAATCGGCGGTCCGCTGGCACGGCTTACCGGGGAATTGGCTCGGCAGCGCCGGCCGCCTCTCTACCGATTGGACATGGGGAGTGAGCTCCAGAGGGGTAAGCCTGAGAGATCCGCGCAGGGTCAGGCGGCTTTGGCGGCGCCGTGCTTGGCAGGCGGCGATGAAAGCCCTAGGTTCCCTACAATGAACGATTCGAGGAGTGTGAGACCGGTTGAAGCGGCATCGCTGCCAGCGATGCTGGCCGCCGTCCATCGCGCTGTGGCGGAGTTGCGCCGGGGCGAACCTGTCGTACTGATCGGCATGGACGGACGCGCGGCCCTGGCATTGCCGGCAGAAATGGCAAGCGGACCGGCGCTGGCGCGTCTGCGATCGGAAGGCGGGCGGTTGTTTCTGGCCTTGACCGCGCAGCGGGCGGCCGCACTTGGGCGTTCGGGAGGCGAGGGGCCGGTCGCTGTTGCGCTTGCGCCCGACACCGAGGCCGGGGAGATCGTCGCTCTCGCCGATCCGACACGCCCCGCGCCTCAAGCCGAGCGAGGTCGTCCCTGGGGTCCGGTCGAGGTGGCGTCGGCCGAATTCAGCGAGGCCGCGATCCAGTTGATGAGGATCGCGCGCCTGCTGCCGGCGGCGCTGATCGCGCCATTGCCTGAACGCGCGGGGCTGGCGGTGGCGAGGGCGCGCAATCTCTTGACGGTGGAAGTCGGGGCGATCGGCGCCTATGGGCCGGTCGGCGCGGGGCCGCTCCAGCGGGTGGCCGAGGCCCGCGTGCCGCTGGCCGGGGCGGAGGAGGCGCGAATCATCGCCTTTCGCCCGGAAGATGGAGGTGCCGAGCATCTGGCCATCGTGATCGGGACCGTCGATCCGGCTGCACCCGTGCTGACCCGCATTCATTCGGAATGCTTCACCGGCGATCTCCTGGGGAGCCTGCGTTGCGATTGCGGCGATCAACTCAAGGGCGCGATTGCGGCAATCGGCGCTGCGGGCGGCGGGGTATTGCTCTATCTGGCGCAGGAAGGGCGCGGGATCGGTCTCGTCAACAAGCTGCGCGCCTACGAGTTACAGGATCGCGGCGCCGATACAGTCGAGGCCAACCGCGCGCTCGGTTTCGAGCCGGATGAGCGGGCATTCCAACCGGCCGCGGAAATGCTGAAGGCGCTCGATATCGCCAGCGTGCGCCTGCTCACAAACAACCCTGCAAAGGTCGCGGCGCTGGCGCGGCACGGGATTGTCGTCACCGAGCGCATCCCACACCGCTTTCCCGCCAACGACCATAACGAGCCTTATCTCAAGGCCAAGGCTCGCGGGCTGGGGCATCTTTTCTGAAGCGCCGAGGCGGGGCCTTGGGCGAATGGACCTGATCGTTTCAGCCATGGGCGAGGCGCGCTGGGGCGCGCTTCGGTTGCGTTGCGCGCTTGGACGGGGCGGCCTCAAGGCAGACAAGCGTGAAGGCGACGGGGCGACGCCGATCGGGGCTTGGCCGATGCGCCGGCTGCTTTACCGCGCCGACCGGGGTATCCCGCCTTCGACCCGCCTGACTGCCACGCAGATCGGGCCCGAAGACGGATGGTGCGATGATCCGTGCGATCCCGCCTACAACCAGCCGGTGCGCCTCCCCTATCCGGGGCGTGCCGAACGGCTGTGGCGCCAGGATGGGCTCTACGATCTCCTCGTCGTTCTGGGCCACAATGACGATCCGGTCGTTCCAGGACTGGGAAGCGCCATCTTCCTGCATGTCGCCGCGCCCGGGTACGGGCCGACCGAGGGCTGCATCGGGCTGGCGCGGCCCGATCTGGAGCGCATCCTGGCCGAGGCCGGGCTTGGCGACCGGGTGGTGGTGCGGGGGTAAGGGTCGTTATCGAGGTTCCATTTACCTGGAACGCGTCCAGGCGCGGCTTCCTGGGGGTCACTCGCGTCCAAGCGCGTCCTCATAGGCCTTTATCGAACGCAGCGTGTGCGAGAGGAACTGGCGCCGCAGCAGCACCAGGATGATCCACAGGACCGCCGCGACGAAGACGAGCGGGTGAACGAACCAGCCGAGTGCCGCCAGCGCAAAGTAATAGGCGCGCAGGCCGCCGTTGAAGGTGGCGACCGCGACCGAAAGCACCTCGCCTGCGTGACGGGCGAAAGCGGCGCGACGCTCGGGCTCGAGCGATTCTTGCGCCGGTGGGGCCGCGCCGATCAGAGCGCAGCAATAATTGTATTGGCGGATCGCCCACGTGAATTTGAAGAAAGCGTAGACGAAGATCACGAGGAGCAAGAGGAGCCTCGCCTCAAGCGCGCGGCGGCTGACCGTGGGTCCCACGATCGCAAGCTCGGAGAGCGCCCCATGGAAGGTGTCGAGAGCGCCGAAGGCGCCCGACAACGCCGCGATCACCAGAAGCGTCGCGGAGGCAAAGAACGACACGCTGTGAATCAGATGGCCGAGCAGCGCTGCGTCCGGCATGCGGTTCTCGCGTCCGAGCAACTCGCTCATCCAGGCGCGGCGTATCGCGCGCAGATGCTGGTTGAGGCCGCCGCGAGGGGCGACCAGCCGGTCCATGATGAGATTGTATCCCAACCAGACCGTGGCGAAGAAGGCGAGCGCCACCAGGTCGAGGATCGTCAGATCGAAGGGCATCAGGATCGCTCTCCAAAAATCGCGGTGCCGATGCGGATTTCGGTCGCCCCGAAGCGGATCGCCGTCTTGAAATCGCTCGTCATGCCCATCGACAGCCGCTCTATGCCGTTTCGAACGGCGATCTGGCGAAGCAGGGCAAAGTGCAAGGAAGGCTCCTCCTCCAGGGGCGGAATACACATGAGCCCTTTTATCGGCAGCCCCAGGCGCTCGCGCGCCTCGGCGATGAAGCCATCGGCCTCCTCGGGCGCGATGCCGGACTTTTGCGGCTCTTCGCCGGTATTCACCTGGATGAAGCAATCGGGCCGGCGTCCCTCCTTCAGCATGGCCGTCAAAAGCGCTTCGGCCAGACGCGGTCGGTCCAAGGTCTCGATGACGTCGAACAGGCGCACCGCGTCGCGGGCCTTGTTCGTCTGCAAGGGACCGATCAGATGCAGCTTGAGATCGGGATGCCGCGCCTTGAGCGCCGGAAACTTTGACAGCGCCTCCTGGACCCGGTTCTCGCCAAAGGCAAGCTGACCGGCGGCGATCGCTTCTTCGATCCGTTCGAGCCCATGGGTCTTGCTGACCGCGACAATGTCGATCCCGACGGGGTCGCGGCCGGCCGTTTGCGCTGCGGCGGCCACCGCCTTTCGCAGCCCCTCCAGCCTTATGGCTATGGAAGTCTCCGTGGTTTGCGTCATGACGCCGCTGCCTTGCCTCGGGATCGGGCACTCTACCTGCAATGATCCGCATCGGGCATGAGCAGTTTCGCCCAGATTTCTTGCCAGGGCCGTTCGCCAACTCGTATAAAGTTCGTGCTGATCAGGGCCTCCCAAAACTATGATCCTTACCTGCTCTTCCTGCTCGACGCGGTATTTGGTCGATCCGGCTCAGCTTGGCGAGTCCGGGCGGATGGTGCGCTGCGCCAAATGTGGCCATAGCTGGATGCAAGTTCCGCCGGCCGATCGGCCGCTGGCACCCCCTCCGCCGATGCCGCCGCCCCCCTTCATTTCGGGCAATCTGCCTGTTCCGGCGCGGCCGCGCCGCAAGAGGCTGCCGGTATTGGCTTGGCTTGGCCTGAGCCTCGGGGTGTTGATAGCCGCAGCGGTGGTGGTGGAGGGTCGCGAGGCCATCGTTGCCCAATGGCCCTATGCCGAGCGTCTCTATCGCGCCGCCGGCTTTGCCGACGAGGCTTCCGGGGGAGACGAGCAGGGGTCGGACAATGCCGCCATGAGCGGCGGCTGACGCCTGACGCCGGTCTAGAATCGCCGCAGCAGCCGATCGATATAGTCGCGCTCAGGTGCGGGCCGTGTGCGCTCGCCCGCGCGCCGCCGCAATTCGTCCAGAATCTCCCGGGCCCGTTGCACGTCCGATTTGTCGGGGATCTGCACATCCCCTGTATCCTCGAAACGGCCTTGCGGACGCGTGCGGCCGAACGGATCGCGCCGGTTGCCGAAGCGGTCCAGGCCTTGCTCGCCCTGCCCCGGCATCCGCCCGAACTGCCGCTGGAATTGCTCGGCCATGGCGCGGGCGCTGCGCTGCAGGGCGTCTAGCGCATTGCTCTGCGCATCGGCTGCTGCGCCGGGCTGACCTTCGTCCAGGGATTGCACCGCTCCCTTCATGGAGCGCTCGGCCTCGCCCATCGGGCGGGGAATGCTCCCCGACATCTCGCCAAGCTGGCGCATGAGATCGCCGAGACGGCGCCGCAGCGCCTCTTGGGCGGCCGAATCGACGGCGTTCTCCTGCTGTTGTCCCTCCGCCATCTCTCCCGGCTCGCCGGGCTGCTCACCCTGCTGGGCGCGTCGGAAGCTGCGGTCGAGCAAATGCTGCTGCGTGCGCATCAACTCGTCCAGCTCGTTCATCATCTGCATGGCCTGGTCGGTTCCGTCGGATTGCTGAGCCATCATCCCCGCTTGCAGATTCTCCAGCATTTCCTGGAGCTGAGCGAGCAGGTCCTTGGCCGCCTCGCGCGCACCCGAGCGGGCCATCTCGCGGGCCTGATCGAGAAGATCCTTCAATTCCTCGGGCCGGATCATCTGCTGATCGGGCGACATTGGGCGCATCTCCGCGCCGTTGCGCATCTGTTCGCGGAGCTGCTCGGCCATCGCCTCGAGATAGCGCTCGAGTGCGCGCTCCAACTCGTCCATCAGACGCTCGATCTCCTCATCGGGCGCATCGCGCGCAAGCGCTTCCTGCAACGCCTCCTGCGCGGCGCGCAAATCGCGCTCGGCGATGGCGGTCTCGCCCTCCTCGATTCCGAGCGCAGTGTCCCAGAGCAGCGCCACGACTTCCTTGACCGCTCTGTCCGAGCGATCGTCGATCAGCCGGTGCTGCGCCATCCTGATGGCCAGGATCGCCACCGGATCGGATTGGAACAGCTCATGTCGGCTGTTGATGGCGCCCAGTGCGCGAACCACGGGCAATCGATTGGCCGGATCGGTCACCAGGCGCTTGCGCTCTGCGATGATGGCGCGGGCAGCCGGATTCTGGAACGGCCGCTCCGGAAGCGTGATCTCGATCCAGGTTCCGGTCCCGGTCTGGTCGGCGGCGTCCTTGGCGAGGAGCCGCAGTTTGACCGACAGGCCGGCCCAAGGATGGGGCGTCAAGTCCTGATAGCTGATCGCTTCCAGTGCGCGAGGGTTGAGCGCCGGCAAGGGCAGCTCGAGCGAGAGCGTGCGTTTGCCGTCGAGCCCGAACACCCCGTCGGCGCGCTCGATCTCCAGCCTCGCCTCCGCGATGCCGTAATCATCGCTTGCGCGATAGGCAAGCTTCAGGGTACCGCGCACGGTCGCCTTGGGCTCCTCGACAAAGGAGATCTGGGGCAGGGCGTCGGCGACGATTCGCACCGGCCATTCCCCCAAGACGCCGCGCCCTTGGCGCACCGCCAGCCGATCGCCCGCGGTAATACGCGTCTCCAGCCTGTAGATTCGCTCGCCGGTCTGCGTGAAGGGCTGCTCGTCGCCCCCGCTATCCAGGACGGGGATTTTGCGCCCTCCTTCGACTTGGGCAAGCAGGGTGCTGCCAAACGGAATGGCTATCGGCTGCTCTGCGACAGCGCTTGGATCAAACGTCAGCGGCGCCAGTCCCGTATAAGCGGGGGGCGTCACCCACAACACCAGCGTCGACGGCTTGACCGGGCCGATCAGCGTCAGCTCCGGCAGAACGGCGCGGGCAAGACGCGGGCCCATATCGCCCCAGGCGGCGATCAGCGCCAACCCGAGGCCGATCAGCAAGGGCGCGCGCAATGCGATGGGGTCGACGCCGAGGAGCCCGGCACGCGGGCGCCCCACTTTCAGATGCTGAATCTGGTCGGCGACTCGGCGCTGATGGAGACGCCAGAGCGCGATCGCGCCCGGATCGGCAATGCCGGTGGGCAATCGGTCCTGAAGGGTCTCCAGCGGCCGATGCGAAAGGCCGCTCGCCAGCTCAAGCCGCCGGCGCGCCGCCTCCTCCGACGGCCAACGGAAGCGGCGCACGACCCTCAGTGCAAACCAGAGGAAACCGAAGAGCAAAGCCGCAAGGATGAGCGCGTGCGCAAGGCCCGGCAGCGCTGGCAGCATGTCGGACAACGCAAGGGTGAGGAAAAGCCCGAGCATTCCGAGCGGCGGCCAGGCGATCGGCCAGAGCCTCTCCCAGCCGATCGCCGCGCGCGCGGCAGCCAAGCGCAGCCGCGGAACGGCAATCGTACCGCCAAGGCGTGCGCGCAGACTCAAGCGCTGCTCCGCAGTAGTTTTGCGGGCGCGAGCCATTCCGGTAGCCGGTCCCGTGCCATCATCTCCTCTATCGTCGCGCGCGGCCGGATGAGAGCGAAGCGATCCTCCTTGACCAGCACCTCAGCCGCCGGCGGTCGCGCATTATAGAAGGAGGCCATTACCGAACCATAGGCTCCGGTGGCGCCAATTGCCAGCAGCGCATCGCGAGACGTCGGGGGCAGGGGCCGCTCTTCGGCGAAGACATCCCCCGATTCGCAAATCGGCCCGACCACATCCACTCGTTCGGGATGATCCTCCTCGCCCGGCTCCTCGACCGGCAG